>NZ_JBQSWU010000002.1:0-223812 GCF_052377485.1 Glutamicibacter sp. AOP38-B1-38
TCAATCTTCGCTCCGCGCAGCTGCGGGACGTGCTCTTCCGGGATTGCACCTTTGATGAAATTGATTTGCAGCAGGCCAAGGCGCAACGCGTGAGCTTTGAAAATTGTCGTACCGGGGTGCTGAGCGTGGAGCGTGCAACTCTCAGCTCGGTTGATCTGACCGGGTTGGAAATCTCGCAAGTCCAAGGCATCGAAGGATTGCGCGGTGCCACGATCAGCGAGCAGCAGTTGAGTTCCCTGTCGCATGAGTTCGCCGCATATCTTGGTCTGCGAATCAAGGACTAAGTTCGCTGGCAGACAGCAGGCTTGTGATTCGAGGCTGGCGTTCGGCCAGTGACCGAGCCGTGCTTAGAATGATTTCCTGCATGGCGGCTGCGGCACGAGTCAATGAAACATCTCGGCGATGCGCCAGACCGATGGTCCGCGTCAATTGTGGATCTTTCAGCGCTGTGGCGCTGAGCCCGGGGCGATCAACCAGCACGGTCGCCGGGACAACCGCAACCCCCAATCCGACTTCGACGAAGCGCAAGACAGCGTCCATCTCGGCGCCTTCTAGGATTACGTTGGGGGCCAGGCCCTGTGCACGGTAGGCGTTCATCGTACTTGCACGCAGGTCGTAGCTTTGCGAAAAAACTATTTGAGGAAGCCTCGACAGGGCCTTGAGATCTAGGAATTCCTTGGCCCCGAGACGTGGTTTAGCCGTTGAATCGATGACGACAAGTTCTTCGGATAGCAGCGGGAGACTGGCCAGACTTCTCTCCGCTGCAGAATGCTCCGAGGTAACAACGAGGGCGAGATCCAGCAGCCCGCCAGCTAGCTCATCCAACAGATCCTTCGACCCGGCTTCGCTCAGGTGAAGCTCAATGCCGGGGAATCGGCGGTGAAAGACATCGAGCACTTCGGCAACCAGCGAGACGCACAGGGTTGGGGGAGCGCCTAGCCGAACCCGACCCTTCCGCAATCCTGCCAGCTCTGCCATTTCGGTGCGCACATTCTCTTCATCGGCGAGCATGCGGCGTGCCAGCGGCAGCAACGCTTCACCGGCGGCAGTCAGCGTGATGTTGCCCCGCGCGCGGTGAAATAGCTGGGAGCCCAGATCTTGTTCGAGGGTGGAAATCTGACGGCTCAACGACGGTTGCGTCAGATGCAGATCCTCGGCAGCTCTTGTGAAGTGCCCCACCCTGGCGATCGTCGCGAAACCCCGCAGCTGCTCTAGATTCATATCCCATAGCATACGGCTATCGAAACCATGAAGATAATTCATTGGACGTATGTTTCTTAGAGGCAGATGCTTGATGTCATGAACACTTACAGCAGCAAAGAACAGCAGATTTCAACCACCGTCCTAGTTATCGGGACCGGCGGTTCGGGACTCCGGGCCGCTATCGAACTCGCCGAACTCGGCGTAGATGTCCTGGCCGTGGGAAAGCGTCAGCGTCACGATGCGCACACCTCTTTGGCGGCCGGTGGAATCAACGCGGCCCTTGGCACCATGGATGAAGAAGACAGCTGGCAGCAACACGCTGCAGACACCATCAAGGAAAGCTATTTCCTCGCCGATCCGCGCACCGTGCAGACCGTGGCCCAGGGCGCGAAACGCGGAATCGAGGATCTCGAACGGTACGGAATGAATTTTGCCCGGGAACACGATGGCCGCATTTCACAGCGCTTCTTCGGAGCGCACAAGTTCCGCCGCACCGCATTTGCAGGGGACTACACCGGACTGGAAATCCAGCGCACGCTGATTCGACGTGCCGAGCAACTTGAGATTCCGATACTTGACACGGTGTATATCACCCGACTGCTCGTCAAGGACAATCAAATCTTCGGCGCCTACGGCTTCGACGTGAACAACGGAACCCGATACCTGATCCATGCCGACTCGGTCATCCTCGCCGCCGGCGGGCACAACCGCATCTGGCGGCGCAGCTCGTCGCGACGTGACGAAAACACTGGAGATTCGTTCCGCTTGGCCGTCGAGGCCGGTGCCCGCCTGCGAGATCCGGAACTCGTGCAATTTCACCCCTCGGGGATTATCGAACCCGAATCGGCTGCAGGAACCCTGATCTCCGAAGCCGCCCGTGGGGAGGGTGGAATCCTGCGCAACCAGCTCGGTGAACGCTTCATGAAAAACTACGATGCGGAACGCATGGAGCTTTCTACCCGCGACCGAGTGGCGCTCGCGGCCTATACCGAGATCCGCGAAGGGCGCGGAACGGAAAAGGGCGGGGTGTGGCTCGATGTTTCGCACCTGCCGCGCCAGCTGATCATGGAGCGGCTGCCAAGGGTGTACCAGACGATGCTCGAAGAACAGATGCTGGACATTACCCGCGAACCCATCGAGATCGCACCTACCGCACACTATTCGATGGGCGGGGTCTGGGTGGACCCTTACGATCATGCAACCGAAGTCACCGGACTCTATGCGATCGGTGAGGCCTCAAGCGGGCTGCACGGTGCCAACCGCTTAGGTGGCAACTCGCTGATCGAGCTCTTGGTTTTCGGGCGAATCGTCGGACAGGCGGCCGCCACGTATGCCAGGGGGCTGGAATCCCAGCCTCGATCCGCAGAAGCCATCGCCGAGGCACGACGCGACATCGAGGACCTCTTGGCCGCAGATGACGTGGAGAACGTACGTGCGTTGCAGCGCGCCATCCGCGATGTGATGACCGCGCACGCAGGAGTGGTGCGAGACGAGCAAGGATTGCTTGCCGGCCTGGCGAAACTCGACAAGATCGAACAGCGCATGGCAAACATCGGAATTCATCCCGACATCGCAGGGTTCCAAGACCTATCCCATGCCTTTGACTTGAAATCCTCGGCGCTGGCCGCCCGGGCAACCCTGGAGGCCGCCTTGGAACGCCGCGAAACCAGAGGCTGCCACAACCGCAGCGACTTCCCAGCCATGGACCCCGGCTTGCAGGTGAATCTCATTTGGTCGCCGAAGACCGGGATCACCCGAGAAGCCATCGTGGAAGTGCCAGCAGAAATAGCGGACTTGATCCAAGAGGTCTCCGCCGCAGGCAAGCTAGTCGAATAATTTTCACGACCAGGCAGGCGACCGGCAGACGCCAGCTATGCCGCATCTTCGATGAATGGAGGAATTCTCGGCGCGAAAGTCCCGCGCGAGGAACTGGCTGTGCAAGGCAGTTCTTCACGCGGGACTATCCGCAGTGCGCTTAGCGCTCTCGCTGCACGCGCTTCTCGTCCCACACGGGAGTATCGGACTCGTAGACCTTGCCGTCTGAGCCAAAGACCAGGAAGCGGTCAAACGACTTTGCGAACCAGCGGTCGTGAGTCACCGCGAGCACGGTGCCTTCAAAGGAATCGATCGCATGCTCGAGCGCTTCGCCGGAATGCAGGTCGAGGTTATCCGTCGGCTCATCAAGCAACAGCAGGGTCGCTCCGGATAGCTGCAGGAGCAGGATCTGGAAACGGGCTTGTTGGCCTCCGGAGAGCGACTCGAACTTCTGCTCAGATTGGCCAGCCAGACCGTAGCCGTCCAATGCGCCTGCGGCAGCCTCACGGGCAAGCCCCGAACGGTGCTCGTCACCGCGGTGCAGAATCTCCAGCAAGGTGCGGCCGAATAGGTCGGGGCGGGTGTGGGTCTGGGCAAAGTAGCCAGGGCGAATCCGAGCGCCGAGCTTTACCGTTCCCTCATGAGGAACTTCGGCGAGCTTCACATCTGAAACCGGCTCGTGCTCCCGTTCGGGATCGGTGCCGCCGGCAGCCAGCAGCCGCAGGAAGTGGGATTTGCCCGAGCCGTTGGAACCGAGCACGCCAACACGGTCACCAAACCAGATCTCGTTGCTGAAGGGCTTCATCAGCCCGGTGAGTTCGAGCTTTTCGGCTACGACCGCTCGCTTAGCGGTGCGTCCACCCTTCAGCCGCATCTTCACATTTTGCTCTAGCGGAATCGCCTGCGGCGGGCCGGCCTCCAGGAACTTGTCCAAGCGTGTCTGTGCCGCGTGATACCGGTTAGCCATATCCGAACGGAACGCCGCCTTGGTCTTATACATGATGACCAATTCCTTGAGCTTGGAATGCTCTTCATCCCAGCGCTTGCGCAGTTCCTCGAAGCGTTCGTTGCGTTCCTTGCGGGCCTGTACGTAGGAGCCGAACGAACCACCGTGGATCCACGCGGTGGCTCCACCATGGCCGGGCTCCAGCGTGACGATGCGCGTGGCCGCGTTGTTGAGCAACTCGCGGTCGTGGCTGATGAATAGCACCGTCTTGGGGGAGCGCTCCATCATCGCTTCAAGCCAGCGCTTACCCGGTACGTCTAGATAGTTATCCGGCTCATCCAAGAGCAGCAGCTCATCGTTGCCTTCGAAAAGCGCCTCCAATACCAGGCGCTTCTGCTCGCCGCCGGACAAGGTGCGCGCTTGGCGGTCCTGGGCACGATCAAAGGGAATGCCCAGCGCTGCCATGCAGACCTTGTCCCAAGTGGTTTCCAGCTCGTAGCCTCCGGCGTCACCCCACTCGATAATCGCTTCGGCGTAGCGCATATGGACCTTTTCGTCCTCGCTGACCAGCATCTTCGCTTCGCACGCTGCAACCTTGGCGGCTGCAGCAACGACGGACGGGGCGGCGGTGGAAAGCAAGAGATCCTTCACCGTCGATTCGTCGCGAACCTGGCCCACGAACTGGCGCATAATGCCCATCGATCCCGAGCGGTTTATCGCGCCTTCGTCGGCTTTGAGATCACCGGAGATGATCTTGATCAGGGTGGTTTTACCGGTGCCGTTCGGCCCGATTAAAGCGGTTTTGGAGCCGGCGGTCACTTTGAAGGTGACCCCGCCGAGCAACTGGGTGCCGTCGGAAAGGAAGTATTGGATGTCGGAAACGTCGATATGTGCCACCAGCCCATCCTAACCGCGATTGCTTTCCCGGCTGCTATGAGGAACTTGCGCATGCCGGTCTATGGCGTGTGCCCGAGGAATACCTAGTCGTACTTGTAGAAGCCTTCACCCGTGGCAGTACCGAGTTTTCCGTGTTCGATGTAGTTGTTTTTGAGCAGTTCTGCGAATTTCTGGCTGGTTTCATCTCCGGAACGTGAAATGTTGTACGCGGTGTTCAGCCCGACGATGTCGTAAATTTCAAAGGGACCCTTGGGAGCTCCGGTGCCCAGTTTCCATGTCTGGTCAATGGTTGCTGCGTCCGCGACGCCATTTACCAGTAGATGGCTCGCAGACTGCAGAAAAGGTACGAGCAACGAGTTGAGCACGTATCCCGGCTGCTCCTTGAGCACCCGAATTGGAACCATCCCGGTGCGTTCGGCGAAGTTCACCACTGCTTCGTAGGCTTCGGCGCTGGTCGACTCGGTGCCCATGACTTCGCCGGTATTGTTTTGCCAAACTCGGTTGGCGTAGTGCAACGCAAGGAAGCGATCGGGCCGGCCGGTGAACCCTGCAATAGCTGAAGGAAGCAACGTCGAGGAGTTAGTGGCGAAGACGGTGCGTTCTGGGGCTGTTTGCGCAAGGTTCCGGTAGGTATCCTGCTTGATTTCCAGGCTTTCTGGTACCGCTTCGATCACCAGGTCCGCATCCTCGACAGCCTCGGCTAAGTCACTGCTCAACCGGATGGAATCGCGTGCTGCTTGAGCTTTCGTGTTGTCGCCGGCGTCAAAGTACTCCGCGTAAACCGGGACTAATTTATCCAGCCTGGCGGCGGCGGCTTCGAGGGCAGCATCATCGATGTCGTAGCCGACCACGGGTAGTCCGTGGTAGGCGGTTTGGAAGATGATCTGGGAGCCAAGTACGCCGGTACCTAAGACTGTGGTGTTGTTCAGGATCATGAGCACGTCCGTTCTTAATTTCCTTGTGAATTGAATAAGCCGCGCAGGTGCACCGAGATGCCTGCACCCACATTCACTCACATTTAGTTGAATGATTTCAACTAAATGTGAGTGAATGAACTAGCTACAACTTGTTCAACTCCCGTTGCCCGGAATTCACCTCGCGGCCGGATTGATTTGCCAATCTTAAGAGGGAATTTATGGGAAATATCAAGCTTGATGGGGATAGGGAACGTGAACCGAGTTGCAAAGAAATCTGCAGGCATTCTCGCCGCAGCCATAGTGGTGGGCGCAGTAGGCGTTGCGCCATTGACTACGGCGGGGGTCGCAACCGCCGAAACCGGGAGCTACTTTGAACGCACCGCGACCTACCCGGTGTATCAGAACGACCCAGACGGGGCCGCAGCCGAAACTGCCTCCGAAATCTCGACCGTTTCCGAAGACGGCAAAACCCTGATCTACTCTGACGCGCTCGCCCGCCAGGTGGGATTCGTGGATATCAGCGACCCCGCCGCACCGAAGGGTTTGGGAACGCTCCCGCTGCACCAGCTCGGTAGCCCAGAAGACGAGCCAACTAGCGTTGCCGCCTATGGAGAGTACGTTTTTGTCGTAGTCAACACCTCGGAAAGCTACTCGAACCCTTCGGGGCGTGTTGACGTTGTGCGCATCGCTGACCGTACGCTGGTCCACAGCATCGAATTGACCGGACAGCCGGACTCTATCGCGATCTCTGAAGACGGCGCCTACGCGGCGATCGCCATCGAAAACGAACGTGACGAGGACGCCGGAGATGGCGGTCTGCCGCAGGCGCCCGCCGGTGCTATCGAGATCCTGGATCTCGTGGGCGAAAACCCCGAAGCCTGGAGCGTTCGCGAGGTACCGCTGACCGCGGGGCCGCGCGAAGCCCCGATTGCGCTTCCGATGCTTAACGACGCCGGATTCGACACCCCACAGGATCCGGAGCCCGAGTACGTCACCATCAATGCCAAAAACCAACTGGCGGTAACCCTCCAAGAAAACAACGGCGTAGTCCTCATCGACCTGCCCAGCGGCGACATTACCGACGCCTTCAGCGCGGGCAGCGTTGACCTGGAAAACATAGACATCGAAAAAGACGGGAAACTGGATCCCACCGGCTCGCTGAAAGACGTTCCGCGCGAACCGGACGCGATCGGCTGGATCCAAGATCGCTACCTCGCCACCGCCAACGAGGGGGACTGGAAAGGTGGCAGCCGAGGCTTCACCATCTTCGATTCCGAAACCGGCGAAGTTGCTTGGGATGCAGGAAACACCTTCGAGCGGTTGGCGCTCTCCCAGGGGCTGTTCCCGGAGAAGCGCGCAGGCAAGAAGGGCGTGGAACCCGAGGGGTTGGCGATCGACAACTTCAACGGTGTCGACTACGCCTTCGTTGCCTCGGAACGCGGCAATTTCGTCGCGGTGTACGAACTGAGCGATCCAACCAATCCGGAATATGTGCAGACCCTGCCGACCACCAACGGCCCGGAAGGCATCCTTCCGATTCCAGGCCGGGACTTGTTGGCCGTGGCCTCGGAAACCGATGAGGCAGACAAGGGCGTGCGATCGTCGATTACGCTATTCTCCTTCGGTGCAACCGAAGCGCAATTCCCGGCGTTGGCATCCAGCATCGAGAACCTGGTGCCGTTCGGTGCCTTGAGCGGGTTGAGTGAGAACCCGGAAGAGTTGGAGAAGCTTTACGCGGTCAGTGACAGCGCTTATGAGCCACGCATTTACTCCATCGACACCGCGCAGAAGCCCACGCTGGTCGAGAGCTCCATGGCGGTGACCAAGGACGGTGCCCCTGCCGAATTTGATCTTGAAGGCATCGCGGCCCGTGCCGAGGGAGGGTTCTGGGCTGCGCATGAAGGTCAGGAAGGCGCAGAAAATGCGCTGGTGCGCATTGATGAAGCCGGGGCCGTCATCGAGGAAGTGTCGCTGCCTGCGGAAGTTGTCGCAGAGCTCGGCGGACAGGGACTCGAAGGTGTCAGCGTGCGCGGTGAAGGCGCAGAAGAAGAGGTGATCTTCACCCTGCAGCGCGAAGTGCCAGGCGAAGACTTCGTCCGCATCGGCAAGTATGTTCCGGACTCTGCCGAATTCACCTGGTATGGCTACCAGCTTGAGCCAGCCGGTGACGATGGATCGTGGAATGGGCTCTCGGAAATCACCGAGCTTCCGGACGGATCGTTCGCCGTCATCGAGCGCGACAAGCGCAACGGTGAGAATGCTCAGCTCAAGGCCCTGTATAAGTTTGAACTTCCAGAAGGTGCGGCCGGTGAGGTCACCATGCTGGAAAAGGAACTGGCAGTAGACGTGCTTCCGGTGCTTGAAGCGACCAATGGCTGGACCCAGGAGAAGCTCGAAGGCCTGGCCGTCGCCGGCAGCGGTGATGTGTATATCGTCACCGACAACGATGCGGTGGATGATGCCAGCGGTGAAACGGTGTTCGCTAATTTGGGTGCGGCCGAAGAGGTCTTTGGGATAAGCGAGAGTCCCGTTGAGTCGCAGACTCCGGACGAGTCGGCAGCACCGGAGGCTTCGCCCACGGCCGAGCCTTCCCAACGTCCAGAGGTGAATGAAACCCCGAGCGAAGAAACCACGGAACCCAAGCAGGAGCAAAGCTCCGAACCGACCAAAGAACCCTCCGAGGAGGAGCCCGAACAGCGTAAAATCGATAGGCTCGCCGACACCGGGGCAAACAGTCTTTGGCTGATTCCGGTCGGCTTGGTTGCCGCAGGATTAGGGCTCGCAGCCGCAATCAAGAACTCGCGTGCTCGTCGATAGTCATTGAAAGACTAGTGGTTGGCATTGCAAGGCATCGAGTCTGCTTGGAGATCCATCCGAGCAGGCTCGAAATCCTGTTGAAGGCAGCTCGGCCAGGTTGGCGAAGCGCGGAGAAACCTTGACTTTCCATTATGGAAAGTCAAGACTTTCCTTAACGGAAAGTAGGGTGTGATGGACAGTGAAAAGCATGTGGCGGGCGGCTATGAGCCGCGCGAAGCACTCGCGGAAATAGAAGATGCTTCGGAGGCGATGGTTGGTGCCACGGAGGCGCCGCGTAAAATCATGTATGCCGTGCTGGCCTTCGTGGCAACGGTCTGTACATTGGTGAATTACGTGTCATGGCCGGCCTTCTTTGCGCTGTTTTTGCTGATCATTCCCCTGGGTTTCTGGTATTATCTGTTGATGCGCAAGCGGCCCAGGGCGCGTCCGGTTCTCAGGCATTCAGGCCGCTACATGGGCTATGTTCTTCTGTTTATGTTGACCTTGCAGGTCGCTAACTTCTGGGAACCTGGGTCCTGGGGTGAGGCGGGCCTGAAATGGCTGGCGCTATTTGGTGTTCTTTGTTTGTGCATGACCGGTATGCGCACGGCAACGATCAAGAATCGGCTCAAGGACGCGAATGAGCGCGGTGTCTGATCACGGTGAGTTCAATGAACTGATTCATGCCCCAATCCGTCTGCGTATCTGCGCCAGCTTGGCTCCACTCAAATATGCCGAGTTTGCTCAACTGCGTGATTCGTTGGGAATTGCCGATTCTGTACTGAGCAAGCATCTGAAGCAGCTTTCCGAGGCCGAATTTATCGACGTGGAAAAATTCTCCAAAGGTGGGAGAAGCCATGTGCGGCTAATGCTCACTCCCAACGGACGGCAGGCTTATGTCCGTCATGTCGCAGCGCTTCGTTCTCTTACTGAAGGTAGCTATTAGTCTTTGGGCGCCCGCGTGGCCAGGCTGTCGGCTTGAGGCCCGCGGTGGGATGGCATCACGCTATTGCTTCACGAATGGGAAACTTGCCACGTTTTCTCATCTTGCCTCAGGCGAGCCGAGCCGTAAAGCGTTTTGGCTCCGCTCGGGATTAGGCATTCTGAAAGCCGATTCGGCCGTTGGCTAGAGACCTTGAGGTTTGGGATTTGCCGTGATTAGAATACTGGCGATTTTCTAGATAGCGGCACGCAGCTGTCTGCAGCGCCGCTATTCGCTTTGCCCCGTGCACGCGAAAACCGTGGCTCCGAAAATTTCAGAACCACGGTTTTAGACGCTGGCTAGCTTGAATGCGAGAGATTAGTGAGCGGCGCTCTTCTTAGTGCTGGAAACAACGACGGCGATAATCGCGGCAACGACCGCGCCGACCAGCAGCAGCTTGCCGCTCTTGCAGGACTTCTTTGGCGCGCCCAGCTTCTGCTGCGCGGTCTTCACTGCGTTCTCAACGGATGAACGGGTGCGCTGTGCGGCCTTCGAATTGCCACTGACGCTTTCGATCAGGCTGGCGCCCGCGTTGCCGATAGCTTCACCGTTCACTCCGGAGATTGCGTTATTCCAGGTCTCGCGAAGATCCTTCGGGATTTCTGCCTTGGCTGACTTAGCCAATTTGTTCAGCGATTTCTCGACTTCTTTGAAAGTCTTGGCAGTCTTTGACATTTTTACCCTACTCTCGTTGAGGATCCCGTGGTTTGTTACTTTTTGGTAACTCGGGCCACTCAATCTACCCTAGCCAGCCCGAAGATAACTCTCAATAGTGGAGGGTTTAGCTCATTGCGAACTCACAGCGTACGCGAGGCTGATCTTGAGATCTCGCAATCAAACTCGGCGGCAGCGTATTTGACGATTATGGCGCACCGGGGCGGACAGCTCAGGCGCAGGCGCCAGGGCAGAGCTCCTTGGAATGCAATGCAGCTTGGTGCATTCCCGGCCGGGAAGCCCCTCAATGGGCCGTCCCCAGATGGCATTCGAGATCCCTCCAACAAGCAGCTCGACGGCCGCCGGTATAGTCGTTCTGCGCCAAGTCAAGGACTAGGGATAGAGTGGGTGCGTGACTGAGCAGACTAGCAAAGCAAACCATTGGGTCCGAGCCGCGATCGCCCTGCTTGACGCAGATGCGAACCGCAGCGCAGACACCCACCTCCATGTCTTTCCGCTGCCAAAGCAGTGGGGAATCGACCTGTATTTGAAGGACGAATCGGTGCATCCCACCGGATCGCTTAAGCACCGCTTGGCGCGCTCATTGCTGCTCTACGGTTTGGTCAATGGCAAAATTGGTGAGCACACCACACTTGTGGAAGCCTCTAGCGGCTCCACCGCGGTATCCGAAGCGTATTTCGCCCGCATGCTCGGCCTGCCTTTCATCGCTGTAGTACCCCGGACTACCAGCAGGGAGAAAATTGAACTCATCGAGTTCTATGGCGGACGCTGCCACCTGGTCGATGCCGCCGGCGAAGTGGACCTTGCGGCCCGTCAGCTCGCCGAGGAATCCGACGGATACTACCTGGATCAGTTCACCTACGCCGAACGAGCCACCGACTGGCGCGGGAACAACAACATTGCCGAATCCGTGTTCTCGCAGCTTTCGGCCGAACGCCACCCGATTCCTTCATGGATCGTGGTCGGCGCCGGCACCGGCGGCACCTCGGCGACTTTTGGCAGATACGTGCGTTACCGCCAGCATGACACCCAGGTGGCCGTGGCCGATCCGGAGAACTCGTCCTTCTACGAGGGGTGGCGTACCGGAAATATGGCGTACTCCACCGGGCTCGGGTCGCGGATTGAGGGGATCGGCCGACCCAGCGTCGAGCCGTCCTTCGTGCCCGGAGTAATCGACCAGATGATCCAGGTGCCCGACGCGGGCTCGCTGGCCGCCATGTACCTGCTGCGGGCACACACCCGGCACTGGACCGGAGGGTCTACGGGAACCAACCTCTACGCGGTCTTCCAGATCATTGCAGGCATGATCGAACGCGGGGAACAGGGAAGCATCGTCACGCTCATTTGCGACTCCGGCGAGCGCTACGCCAACACCTATTACAACCAGCAGTGGCTGGACGCCCAAGGTTTGGACCTCGCACCGCACCGCGCGAAGCTTGAAGGATTCCTGGACTCCGGACGATTCGAAGGCTAATCGGCGTCCGGGCGCAGCACCGGCATCAGGCCCAAGGTCTTCTTGCGTTGATGCACCGAGAAGTACTTCAGCCCGTGGACTCCGGCGACGAAATGCCGCCTGGAACGTGCCGGAAGGTAGAGCACGTCACCGAGCTTTAGCGAGATCGAATCCGTTTCGGTGTGCAGCTTCCCGGTGCCTTCGAACACGTGGATGAGTACGTCCAGTTCCGGGCCGCGGTGTTCGCCGATTTCCTGGCTTGGCGCCAGCGCGATGACATTCGCATCCAGGTCGCGGCCCTCCGGTTCGAGCTTCCAGATGGCGCCGTCTACCGTGCTGCCTTGTTCGCCGAGCCAGGCCGTGTTCGTCATGATGCGCGGCACCGGGGTGCCGGCGAGCTTGGTGATGATGACTTTCCAGTCTCCGCCGATCCGTTCGGTTGCCTCCCAGATATAGGTGCCGGGGAGGTTGCGTTCGAATTCCGCGTGCAGGTTCACCGGTTCGTGGTCATTGAGCAGGCTCAGGTACCCGCCGGTGGGCAAGGAGTCGTAGGCCTCCATGATTTTTCCGTGGCGTTCGGGTTTCGGGATGTTCCGCGCATCGATCACGTGACTGCTTGACTGTTCCTCCACTGCAACCTCCAAGGTTTCGCTCGCCTGCCCGCTGGTTGCCTCTAGCCTAGTTGCTTTGAGCCCGGGGCGGCCCGTGGCGTATTACGATGAAGCCAGATCAGCAACATCTCCAGTTGGATGCAGGAGCAATACCGTATGAGCCAGGCAACCTCGGATTCAAGCGCCGCGCCCACTGCGAACACCGTGGCGCAGTACAAGGCAAATCTCGCCTCGGTCCGCAAGCGTATCGCGGCGGCCGAACTCGCTGCCGGGCGGGAGCCGGGAAGCGTGCGGCTGCTTCCGGTGACCAAGACGGTGCCCGAGGAGCGGCTGCGGCTGGCGATCGCGGCGGGCGTGGACTGGCTGGGGGAGAACAAGGTGCAGGAGGCCGCGCGCAAGGCCCAGAACCTCGCCGACATTCCGGGGCTCAAATATTCGGTGATCGGCCACCTGCAATCGAATAAGGCCAAGGACGTGGCCCGTTTCGCCGACGAATTCCAGGCCCTGGATAATTTGCGCCAGGCCACCGCGCTGCAGCGCAGGCTGGAACTCGAAGACCGCACCCTGGCTGTTTTCGTGCAGGTGAACACCTCTGGCGAGGAAACCAAATTCGGTCTGGACCCGGCAGCGGCCCCAGAGTTCTTGCGTTCCCTGCCCGGCCTGGACCGGCTGCGGGTGAAGGGGCTGATGACCCTGGCGATCTTCTCCTCCGAGAAGCAGGCGGTGCGCACCTGCTTCACCACGCTGCGCGAACTGCGCGACCGGCTGCGCGAGCAGGCGCCCGAGGGGATCGGGTTGGAGGAATTGTCCATGGGGATGAGCGGGGATTTCGAGCTGGCCATCGCCGAGGGCGCGACCGTGGTGCGGGTAGGGCAGGGGATCTTCGGTGCTCGTGCGCTGCCCGATTCGCATTACTGGCCGGGCTTTGCCGGTTAGCGGTTAGCCAGCCGGCGCTTTTCTCTCGTAGGCTGAGCGTTATCAACCGGTGGATTCCGGCCCCTTGTTTGCAGGAGGAAATTAATGCCTACCGTCGCCGAACACATGATCGAACAGTTCCACACCCAGGGTGTTAAGCGCATCTACGGGGTCCCGGGAGATTCGCTGAACGGGCTGACCGATGCGCTGCGCGAAAACGGGGAGATGGAATGGATCCATCATCGCCACGAGGAGGGCGCAGCCTTCGCCGCGACCGCCGAAGCCGAACTCACCGGGGAGCTGGCCGTCTGCGTCGGTTCTTGCGGGCCGGGAAACCTCCACCTGATCAATGGGCTCTACGACGCGCAGCGCTCCCGGGTGCCGGTGCTGGCCATTGCCGCGCAGATCCCCACCGACGAGATCGGGTCAAACTATTTCCAGGAAACCCACCCGGTAGAAATCTTCCGCGGCTGCTCGGTCTACGCCGAACAGGTCTCGGACCCCAAGCAGCTGCCGCGGATGCTGCGCATCGCCATGCGCGAGGCGATCGAAAAGCGCGGGGTTGCGGTGCTGGTGATCTCCGGGGACGTGGCGCTCTCCCAAATGGAACGCGCCGGCACCCAAGCGATCGTCAAGACCAGCCCGCGGGTGCTGCCCGCCGACGCGGAGCTTGCCCGCGCCGCGCAGCTGCTTGAATCCTCGGCCAAGGTCACCATCCTGGCCGGGGCCGGCACCGCCGGGGCGCACGCGGAGGTGATGGAGCTGGCCGATCGGCTCGCCGCCCCGATCGTGCACTCGATGCGCGGCAAGGAGCATATCGAATACGAGAACCCCTTCGACGTGGGCATGACCGGACTGCTCGGCTTTGCCTCCGGCTACCGGGCGATCGAGGAATGCGAGGTGCTGCTGATGCTCGGCACCGATTTCCCCTACCAGCAGTTCTACCCGCAGCATGCCAGCATCATCCAGGTCGACCTGCGCGGGGAACAGCTCGGCCGGCGCACCACCGTGGATGTGCCCCTGGTGGGCACGGTGAAGGACACCGCCGCGGCGCTTTCGGCGCTACTGCCCCGGCAGGGCAAGCGCAAGCACCTGAATGACGCGCTGGAGCACTACGCGAAAACCCGCACCAAACTCGACGAGCTGGCCACCCCCTCGCGCGGCAAGGCGGCCATCCACCCGCAGTACCTGGCCCGGCTGATCGATCTGGCGGCGGACCAGGACGCAATCTTCACCGCCGATGTGGGCTCCCCGGTGATCTGGGCGGCCCGCTACCTGAGCATGACCGAAGACCGCCGGCTGCTCGGCTCCTTCAACCACGGCTCGATGGCCAACGCCCTCTGCCACGCCCTCGGTGCCCAGGCGATCGACCGCACGCGGCAGGTGATCGCCTTCGCCGGGGACGGCGGGCTGACGATGATGCTCGGCGAGCTGCTGACCGCCACGCAGAATAAGCTGCCAATCAAGGTGGTGGTCTTCAACAATTCCTCGCTGAACTTCGTGGAACTTGAGATGAAGGCCGCCGGCTTCGTGACCTATGCCACCGAGCTGGAGAATCCCGACTTCGGTGCGGTGGCCAACGCCGCGGGACTCAAGGGATTCCGGGTGGAGGACTCCGCGCAGCTAGAGGCCACGGTCAAAGAATTCCTCGCCCACGAGGGGCCGGCGTTGCTGGACGTGGTCACCGACCGGCAGGAAATGTCCATGCCGCCAAGCATCAAGGTCGAGCAGGCCAAGGGCTTCGCGCTTTATGCCATCCGCACGGTGCTCTCCGGGCGCGGGGACGAATTGTTCGATCTGGCCAAGACCAATTGGCGCCAAATGTTCTAGCACCGGGATCTATGCCTATGCTTGAAGCCGGACCCGCGTGAGCGGGGCCGGCTTTCGCAGCGAGCACCACCAAACAGAAAGAGGCGCAGGCGCTTTGATAACTTCGCAACCGGCCGCGGCCCAGGCGGCAACCACCGAGGATTTCGCCCGGAACCTGGCGAGCGTCAACCAGAAGATCTCCTCCGCCGCCGCCCGGTCCGGCCGCGAAGCCGGTGCGGTGCGCCTGCTGCCGGTCACCAAAACCATCGAACCTGCCCGGCTGCGTCTGGCCATCGACGCCGGGGTTGACACCCTGGGGGAGAACAAGGTCCAGGAAGCGCTGGCCAAATACGAGGAATTCTCCGCCGACTACCCGGAACTGCGCTATGCGGTCATCGGGCCGCTGCAGGGCAACAAGGCGAAGTTCGTAGCCCGCTTCGCCCACGAGTTCCATGCCCTGGATTCGCTGAAGCTCGCCGAAACCCTGCAGCGCCGCCTGGAAGCCGAGGACCGCAGCCTCCAGGTCTTCCTCCAGGTCAACACCTCCGGGGAAGAGACCAAGTCCGGGATCGACGCCGGCCAGGTCGGTGCGCTGCTCGAAGCCATCGCCCCGCTGGATCGGCTCATCCCGCGAGGGCTGATGACCATGGCCGCGAACACCACGAACGAGTCCTCCATCCGCGCCAGCTTCGCGCTGCTGCGCACCACCGCGGCGCAGCTGCGCGACGGCGGCGCCCCCGAAGACTTCGACCAGCTCTCCATGGGCATGAGCGGGGACTTCGAGCTGGCCATCGAGGAAGGCGCCACCGTGGTGCGCGTGGGTCAGGGGATCTTCGGCGCCCGCCAGTACCCGCAGGCGAACGCATGAGCGGCTTTGAGCTAGATACCCGCCCGGTCGCCGCCGTGGTGCTCAGCTCCCAGCTGGCCTATGGATCGGTGGGCAACAACGCCATCGCCCGAATGATCGAATTGGCCGGGCACCGAACGGTGGCGGTCCCCACGGTGCTGCTCAGCAATCTGCCGCACTATCCCTCGGTGGCCGGAGGCCCCATCTCGGATCAGTGGCTTGGCGCCATTTTGGAGGACCTGCTCAGCCGCGACGCGCTGCGCGATGCCAGCTACGTGGTCGTCGGCTATCTCGGGGCGGCCAGCCAGGGGCGGATCATCGCCGACTGGTTCCGCGCCGCCCGGGCCCGCTACCCGAAGCTGCGGCTGATCCTGGATCCCGCCTTCGGGGATACGGATGTCGGGCTCTACGCGAGCGAGGAGGTCGCTTCCAGCTATGCCGAGCATCTGGTCGAACACGCTTGGCTGATGACGCCGAACTGCTTCGAGCTCGCGCTGCTCACCGAAACCCAGATCCATGACGAGCAAGACGCGGCCAACGCGGCCTTGGACCTCATGGATGCCGGCCCTGCGCATGTGATCGCCACCTCCGCGCCCACCGAAGATGAAGATTTCATCGGCTGCTTGCTCCTGATGGACGAGGAAGAGCTCGAGCAGTTCGACACCGGCCGGATTAGCACCGAGGCCAAAGGGGCCGGGGACTGCTTCCTGGGCCAGCTCACCGGTGCGCTGCTTTCCGGCCTCGCCCTGCCCGAGGCCGTGGCCCGCGCGGTGGCCGGCACCTCCGAGGCATTGGCCGGGGTGCATCCGGCCTTCGCGGTGCAAGAGGCCTGAGATCACTTACCCACAGTTCGCCGATGCGCGCCTAAAGTGTCGGTCCGGCCCCCGACACTGGAGCTAGGGCACATCTAGTGTCCGGTCGTCGGGCAGGACGACGTGGAACACGCCGAGGAACATCTCACATGAAGAATTTTTAAACCACATCGACCATCCTCGAGGCTGTGGACAAGTTTTGGCCGACCGCGAGAAATCGCGGTTTAAATGACCGTTAATATCCACAGTGGCTGTGGACGGCCCGGTGGAGGAATGACATACTTGTAATACATCATCTTGTGGCCGCTTGACCGGCCAAACACAAGATGTAGTATTGAACCCGTTGGTGAGTGAAACACCGAAAGCACCCCATAGACAGCATTTTGGGGCATCCGAGAGGATGGCCGGAAGCACCAGGAAATGGTGGAGTCCGAGCCAAAACAAGGACTTTTAAAAAGGGGAAACAGGGAAATGGCAATCACCGTTTACACGAAGCCGTCCTGCGTGCAGTGCAACGCTACATACCGCGCTTTGGACAAGCAGGGCATCGAGTACAACAAGGTAGACATCTCGCAGGATGCCGCCGCCCTAGAGCACGTCCGCGGCCTTGGCTACCAGCAGGCTCCGGTCGTTATCACCGACAACGATCACTGGTCGGGTTTCCGCCCAGACAAGATCGCTACCTTGGCCGTAGCCAACTAGTCGGCATCCGGGCCCCGCACGGGGTCCAAGGGAACTTACTCGTCGACCACCTAGCGGAGGCGAAGAAATGCCACCAGCAGCAGTTGCCGACCGACGGCAAAACGCTGAGGCTCACGAAGCCAAGGTATACACCGATACCAACTTGATTTACTTCTCCTCGGTATCGGAGAACACCTTGCGCTTCGTGGAAAAATTGAATTTCAGTGCGGCTCGCATCCCGGTTTTTGCAACCGAACCGCAACTGATCGCAACGGCACCGTATGTATTGCTCATACCAACCTACGGCGGCGAAAGCGGGAAGCGTTCAATCCTTCCCCAGATTTTGAAATTTCTGGGTCACGAAGAGAACCGCGCAAACTTGCGTGGCGTGATTGGCGCAGGGAACACGAACTTCGGCGAGTACTACTGCATCGCGGCCAAGAAAATTGCCGCCAAATGCGACGTACCCGTTTTGTACACATTCGAACTCATGGGAACGCCGGAAGATGTTCTCAACGTCAATGAAGGGCTTGAAACCTTTTGGGCACCAGCGTCGCACAAGAAGAAGTAACGATGAATGACACCAAAGAGCTCCCAGCAAATATGCAGGGCCTGAGCTACAACGATCTGAACGCCATGCTGAACCTCTACGGTCCAGACGGCAAGATCCAATTCGAGGTGGACCGCTACGCAGCCCGCCAGTACTTCTTGGATCACGTGAACAACAACACCGTCTTTTTCCACGACCTGGATGAGAAGCTCGAATACCTGGTGAAGCACGAGTACTACGAGCGTGAAACCCTCGATCAGTACTCGATGAACTTCATCCGCGATCTGTTCAAGCGCGCCTTCGCGAAGAAGTTCCGCTTCGAGACCTTCCTCGGCGCCTTCAAGTTCTACACCTCCTACACGCTGAAGACCTTCGACGGCAAGCGTTACCTGGAGCGCTACGAGGACCGCGTGTGCATGGTAGCCCTGCACCTGGCCCGCGGCGATGAGCAGCTTGCAACGAGCCTGGTCGATGAAATCATCGCCGGCCGCTTCCAGCCCGCAACACCCACCTTCCTCAACGCCGGCAAGGCGCAGCGCGGCGAACTCGTCTCCTGCTTCCTGCTGCGCATCGAAGACAATATGGAGTCCATCGCCCGCGCGGTAAACTCCTCGCTGCAGCTCTCCAAGCGCGGCGGCGGCGTAGCACTGTCGCTTACCAACTTGCGTGAGCACGGTGCACCGATCAAGCAGATCGAGAACCAGTCATCCGGCGTCATCCCAGTGATGAAGCTTCTTGAAGATTCCTTCTCCTACGCAAACCAGCTTGGTGCACGTCAGGGCGCAGGCGCGGTATACCTCAACGCGCACCACCCAGATATCCACCGTTTCTTGGACACCAAGCGCGAAAACGCCGACGAGAAAATTCGTATCAAGACCCTCTCCCTCGGCGTGGTCATCCCTGATATCACCTTCGAACTTGCCCGCAAGAACGAAGACATGTACCTCTTCAGCCCGTATGACGTGCAGCGCGTCTACGGCGTGCCGTTCAGCGAAATCTCGGTCTCCGAAAAGTACGAAGAGATGGTCGATGACTCGCGCATCAAGAAGACCAAGATCAGCGCCCGCGAATTCTTCCAGACCTTGGCAGAGATCCAGTTCGAATCCGGTTACCCGTACATCATGTTCGAGGACACCGTAAACCGTGAGAACCCGATTGAGGGTCGCATCACGATGTCGAACCTCTGCTCGGAGATCTTGCAGGTATCTTCGGCTTCCGAGTTCGCAGATGACTTGAGCTACTCGAAGGTCGGCAAGGACATCTCCTGCAACCTCGGCTCGATGAACATCGCCAAGGCCATGGACGGCAAGGATATCGCCGGCTCGGTGGATATCGCGATTCGCGCCCTGAGCGCGGTATCGGATATGTCCTACATCGCTTCGGTGCCATCGATTGCTGACGGAAACAAGAAGTCGCACGCCATCGGACTGGGCCAGATGAACTTGCACGGCTTCCTAGCCCGTGAGCACATCTACTACGGCTCCGAAGAAGGCATTGACTTCACCAACATCTACTTCTACACGATCCTGTTCCACGCATTAACTGCGTCGAACAAGATCGCCATTGAACGCGGTGAAACCTTCGACAACTTCGAAAACTCGAAGTACGCATCCGGAGAATTCTTCGACAAGTACACCACTCAGCAGTGGGCTCCGGCCACCGCGCGAGTGAGCGAACTCTTCGACGGAATCCACATTCCTACCCAGGAAGACTGGAGTGCGCTGAAGGATTCGGTCATGAAGCACGGAATCTACAACCAGAACCTGCAGGCTGTGCCGCCAACCGGTTCGATCTCGTACATCAACAACTCGACTTCCTCGATCCACCCGGTCGCAGCGAAGATCGAGATCCGCAAGGAAGGTAAGATCGGCCGCGTGTACTACCCGGCTCCTTACATGAACAACGAGAATATCGACTTCTACGAAGACGCTTACGAAATCGGCTACGAGAAGATCATCGACACTTACGCCGCTGCAACCCAGCACGTGGATCAGGGCTTGTCCTTGACGCTGTTCTTCAAGGACACCGTGACCACTCGTGACATCAACAAGGCGCAGATCTACGCATGGCGCAAGGGCATCAAGAGCCTGTACTACATCCGCCTACGCCAGCTTGCGCTGGAAGGCACCGAGGTTGAAGGTTGCGTCTCCTGCGCACTGTAATGCCTCAAGTTTTTGACTGAGTCTCTTCGTCATTAATGTCACCAATCAACCAATAAGCGACACTGTCGCTTATTGGTTGATTGTCGTTAAATGCCTAGTCAGATTGGTATATAAAGTTCTAACGAATCGATTCAAAGTTCGTCACTCGGCCTGATTCGCGGTACAGTTGTAGGCAGACTAATTCTATTTTTAGCGTTTCGATGAGGGGCAATGACCGAGAAGATTAAGCTCGCCAACAAGGTTGAAGCAATCAACTGGAACCGCATCCAGGATGATAAAGACGTAGAGGTTTGGAACCGTCTCGTCAATAACTTCTGGCTACCGGAAAAGATTCCACTGTCCAACGACATCCAGTCGTGGGGAACTCTGACCGAAGCCGAGAAGCTGCTCACCATGCGCGTCTTCACCGGCTTGACCCTGCTCGATACCCTGCAGGGCACCGTCGGCGCGGTCTCGCTGATCCCGGATGCGCTGACGCCTCACGAAGAAGCCGTGTACACCAATATCGCCTTCATGGAATCGGTGCATGCAAAGAGCTACTCTTCGATCTTCTCTACCTTGGCTTCCACCAAGGAAATCGATGAAGCTTTCCGTTGGTCCACGGAGAACGTGAACCTGCAGAAGAAGGCTCAGATCATTGAGAGCTACTACCACGGTGAAGACCCACTCAAGCGCAAGATTGCTTCAACTTTGCTCGAGTCCTTCTTGTTCTACTCGGGTTTCTACTTGCCGATGCACTGGTCCTCGCACGCGAAGCTGACCAACACCGCAGACCTGATCCGCTTGATCATCCGCGATGAGGCCGTTCACGGCTACTACATCGGCTACAAGTTCCAGAAGGGTCTGGAAGGTGCAAGCGAAGAGCGCAAGCAGGAGCTGAAGGACTACACCTTCGAACTCATGTATGAGCTGTACGAAAACGAAGTTCAGTACACCCACGATCTCTATGATCCGGTAGGCCTGTCCGAGGACGTCAAGAAGTTCTTGCACTACAACGCCAACAAGGCCCTGATGAACCTAGGCTACGAGGCAATGTTCCCGGCAACCGTCACCGACGTATCGCCAGCGATCCTTGCGGCGCTGAGCCCGAACGCCGATGAGAACCACGATTTCTTCTCCGGCTCCGGTTCCTCCTACGTGATCGGCAAGGCAGTGAACACCGAAGACGAGGACTGGGACTTCTAAGCGCTTAGTCTCTTCCCGGCGATGGCCCCGTTTCTCAACGGGGCCATTGCCATACCCGAAGAAATACCCCGCCGACCAGCTGCATATCGTGGATACTTGGACAGTAACGGATTCACTGATGAACGAACGCGGGGGTGAATGTGCAGATCGAATCAGCATCCAATGATCTGGGCACATTAGACGAGCAGCAAGTGCAAAGGGTTCGACGCAAATCGATTTCGGTACTTGCAGCTGGACAAATCCTTGGTGGGCTAGGCGGCGGCGCCACCTTGACCCTGGGGTCCTTGTTGATCGTCAGCATCTCGGGTCTGGACTCGCTGGCAGGCATGGCCGCCACGATGAATACGCTGGGCGCGGCGCTCATGGCAATTCCGCTGGCGTTGATGGCGCAGAAGCATGGGCGACGGATATCCCTCTCGAGCGGTGCAGTACTGGCGGCAAGCGGCATTGTGGTCATTATTGCCGCCGCATTCCTCGACTTCTGGCCGCTTTTGATGCTGGGCATGCTGATTCTTGGCACAGGCGCCGCAATGAACCTGCAATCGCGATTCGCTGCCACGGATCTTTCCACGAAGGCCACCCGCGGACGCGATCTTTCGGTAGTCGTCTGGTCGACGACCATCGGTGCGGTCATCGGTCCGAATCTCTTTGAGCCTGGCGAGGTTATCGCCCAGTACATCAACCTTCCGCCCTATACCGGCGGATTCCTGATCGCCATGTGTGCACAGCTAGCCGGTGCACTGGTCTATTGGATCGGGCTCCGGCCCGATCCGCTGCGAATAGCGCAGCGTCAGGCTTTGGGTCGGCCGGATTCCGGGCAGGCCCGCCGCCGTGGATGGCATATATTGCGTACGTCCGTAGCCGCGCGCCGGGCGGTGCTCACCGTGGCCCTGTCGCATATGTATATGGTGTCGATGATGTCGATGACCCCGATTCATATGCAGCACCATGGCGCAACGCTCACCTTAATCGGTTTCACCATATCCATGCACGTGGCTGGCATGTACGCCCTGTCGCCGGTCTTCGGGTGGCTGACCGACAAATGCGGTTCACGGGTGATCATTCTGGCAGGGCAGGCGCTACTGATCTCCGCCAGTGTCCTGGTTTGGACCAACTCCGCAGATCATGTGGTTACCACCATAGCCTTGCTTTGTTTGGGCTTGGGCTGGTCCGCCGCAACGGTAGCGGGATCAACCATGATTTCCGGTGCAGTGGGAATCAACGAACGCCCGCAGCTGCAAGGAACTTCAGATCTTTGCATGAGCTTGGCTGGGGTGATGGGCGGGCTCTGCGCCGGACCGATTCTAGCCGCTATCGGTTTCCAAGGACTGGCTCTAGTCCTCCTAGCCCTGGCGATGATCATGATCACCTTAAATATCAAAAGGTCCACGTCGGAGACTATCCACGAATAGAAATTAGTGCGAAGGTGAAATTCACGGACATTCGCTGAAGGGATAGCTCGCATGGTTCCTAGAACTCGATGCGTCATCGTTGGCGGTGGCCCTGCCGGCATGGTGGCCGGACTCCTCTTGGCGCGTAGCGGAGTCCCCGTGACGGTATTTGAGAAACATGGGGATTTTCTTCGTGACTTCCGTGGCGACACCATCCACCCATCCACGATGTTGCTGCTCGAGGAACTTGGATTGATGGAAGAGTTTGAAAAGATCGGCTACAGCAAGGTGTCCCAAGCGCAATTTCCGGCACGAGACGGTGCCCGCGCCACGGTTCTCGACCTATCCAAGCTCAACCATCCCTATCCGTTTATCGCGATGGCTCCACAGTGGGACTTCCTGGATCTATTGGCTCGCGCCGGTGAATCCGAAGCGAATTTTGACCTGCGCATGAATTGCGACGTGACCGACGTGCTCACCGTGGGGGAACGCATTGTGGGCGTACGTTATTCGGGGCCCGACGGAATCGGCGAAATGCACGCGCTGTTGACCATCGCGGCCGACGGCAGATGGTCGAAGATCCGTGATGCTGCGGGGCTCGCTATTAAAGAGTTCGCCGTGCCAATTGATGTCTGGTGGTTCAAGATCCCCGGAGCATTGAATCTAAAGAATGTTTTGTCCCCGGCCTTCACCGCGGACAGATCTTTCGTGCTAATTCCACGGCCCGGGTACGTTCAGACAGCGATGCTCTTGCCGAAGGGGAAAGACGCAGAGCTGCGTGCTCAGGGTACCGAACCGTGGCACCGGGCGATTATCGAAGCCGCTCCCGAACTTGAAGAAGGGGTCCCGGCGCTGAGACTTCAGGACGCTAAATTACTGGACGTGAAACTCAACCGCGCGATACGGTGGTGGCGCCGCGGGCTGTTGTGCATCGGGGATTCGGCACATGCGATGAGTCCGGTTGGGGGAGTGGGCGTGAACCTGGCGGTTCAGGATGCAGTCGCGGCGGCTCGAATACTTGCCGAGCCGCTCAAAGCCGGAACGATTTCGGATCGGGATGTGGCCGCTGTCCAGAGTCGGCGCATCCTCCCGACCGTCGTGGTCCAGAGCACTCAGCGGCTGATGCACCTAGGATTGCGGCGGTTGATGAAAACAAGCAATGACGTGCTCTTGCCGGCATCTATTGCGAGAATCTTGCGTACCTTTCCCAAGATCACTTCGATTCCAGCCCGGCTTTTGGGGGTAGGAATCCTGCGCGAACGCCCGCCGGAAGCTGCAAAGCGAAATTTAGCGGAACGCTAGGACCCCTAGAAACACCAATGGTGCAGTACCATCCGATACGGACGGTACTGCACCAAAAGTTTGGCTTTTGCTAAAGCTTAGCGAGCCTGGATGTTGGTTGCCTGTGGGCCCTTTGGACCGGCTTCCAGGGTGTACTCAACGTTCTGGCCCTCTTCGAGGCTACGGAAACCGAAGCTCTGGATTGCGGAGTAGTGTGCGAACACATCTGCCGATCCATCAGAAGGAGCGATGAAGCCGAAGCCCTTTTCAGCGTTGAACCATTTTACGGTGCCAGTAGCCATGTTTTTATTTCCTTATTTATTCATTGGCCACTACGTGACCTTGTTGCCGAGTCGAAATCCGAAACGGAAAATTAGTGGTTACCTCGAGCAGTACTATGTTGGGCGATTTCCATGCCGTCGGTATCAGCGATCGAATGCTGATTTTGCCGATACCGGCCAAAACGGAGGTCGCTACGCACGCTAAATGTCCTTGCGGTCCATAGACATGACTGTGGAATAATGGCCAGAGTCAGTGGAGTAGAATTTGGAAGCCGCATCGTGGAAACGCTGAGAAGCGCCTGGACGAGCTGTAAGCGGTGAAGAAGAGAAGATGAAAATTCGTTTCGATAGGAGTTCGCTAATTCCGAAGAATCGTTGAACCGATTTGCTGCACAGACGATTTGCTTGTCTTGCTACAAATCTAAACTGCTAACATTCGCTGGCGGATGACTCACACCTGCAAACGTCGAGGTAACAAATTAAGCGTACCATCATTTTCCGGGCTTGTCCTACAGCCGGCCTCTCATCGCGAGCCAGGCTGTAGGGCAAGGGCGCTCAGAGCTCCATATCGGAGTACCAGTGATCGAATGGGTTGGCGGGTTCGTCTTCGTCATCCAGGTCGTCGACTCCGTCAAAGGATCGGCGAATCGAATCGTCGCGGACGCCCCCTTGGAATGCCAAAGATTCCCCGGGATAATCGGAGTTTTCGCCTAGCCGGACAAATAATGGACCAGTTGGCAGGACTCCCTGCTCGTACATTTCGTGGTGCATATGGTTGGTCATTTGCCGCCACGCTCCAGAGCCAAATGCCCGGAAATCGTGTCCGGTGAAAGAAATTTGGAAATCCGGCAAATTAGTTTTCACGGCTCCGGGTGCAATCGAGATTTCCTCGCTTGCCTCGATGCCCGCGTGCATTCTAAATAGCGTCCCCTCCTCCGGGTCGTCCATCGTCTCGATCCAATACCAGATCTGGTCCTTGGCTTCTTCGGCTTTGGTTTCTGGCAAGAGCTTCTCGGCCAGCGCCTTTGTTGCCTGCCTGAGATTGCCGACGCTTCTGGATGCGAGCGGTACCGAAACGCTGAGCAAGGCCGAGCGGGGACCATGCGTAAAGCCGGAGTCCTCAACGTGGGGTGGCATTGGACGCAGGCATCCGCTGAGCATTGGCGGTGGCACCCTGTCGCAAACGATGGTGTGCATCGCCGAATACATCTCGGCAAAACCTGAAAGCTCATCTTCTATGCCCAACGTCGCAGCAAGCGCACCGTAGGTTTGCAGATCCTTGGTGATCCTGTCTCGCAGTGAGTCTTTCCTGTTTTCGAGGATCGCTTCGTACGAGTCATCATCGACTTCGCCGCTAATGATCCGTTTGATAGCGGCCAAAGGGAGTCCAAGATGCTGATGTTGGCGAATCTGCATCATGGTTTCAAACTGAACCGAGCTGTACTTTCGGTACCCAGTGAACTGATCGACCCGAGCCGGATTGAGCAGGCCGAGCTTCTCATAGTGGTGAAGCGTCTTCACCGTCACGTTCATTAACGCGGCAAATTCTCCGATGCTGTACTCCATGTGGACATCGTATTCTCTGCCCTTAGGGGAGGGTTCAAGCCGAGAGTCACTTTTTCGCTAATTTTTTCTTGGCCGATTCCATAACTAGATCAGCATTGATGGCGGCACCTGCCATAGTTCCGGCGGCGGTCGCCAAACCAATCATTGCCCCTAAGTTCGAGGCGTTGCCGGCTGCGTAGACTCCAGGCACGCTCGTGGCTCCCATCTCGTTGACCGAGATGAACTCTCCCATGGGGTTTTGGCTCAGGTGACCGCCTAGCTGGAGGAACAATGACGCGTTCGCTTTCATCTGGCTTGCCACCACTACGGCCTGAGCGTCCAGGGTGCTTCCGTTGTCCAAAGCCAAGGACTGCACCTGCCCTTCATCGCTGACGGCTATGTCGGTGACCTGCGCGTCGACGATTTCTATTTCCACTGCGGCGAGCAGTGCGCGGTTTTCTGATGTCAGCGATTGCGGGGCGTGATTAACGTAGGTGACAGTGCCGCTGAGCTGGCCAAAGAGCAGGGCCTGATGTGTGCTCATTTCACTGACACCTAAAATGGCGATCCGCTGATCGCGCACCTCCCACCCGTGGCAGTACGGGCAATGCAGGGCCGAGGTTCCCCAGGCTTTTCGCAGTCCTGGGATCTCGGGCAAGGTATCGGTTAGTCCGGTAGCCAGGAGAATTCGTGCGGCCTGCCATTGCGAGGACTCGGTGGAAACTGCGAATCCTTCTTCGAACGAACCGCCCAGCGACTGAATGCGGGTGGAGGCAAACTCGACTCCGTAGTCCCTTGCCTCTTTGCGGCCTAGCTCCAATAGCTCATGGGGGCTGATGCCTTCATGGCCAAGCACATTGTGTGCGTGCGCTGAGACGGCGTTGCGTGGATTGCCTTCATCGACCACAAGGACTTTGCGCCGGGAACGGGCCAGCGCGATGGCTCCGGCTAGTCCTGCGTTGCCGCCTCCGATGATGATGGCGTCGTATTTTTCCATGGTGCTCTCCTTCGCGGGGTTTTTGATTCGCTATCCAACCTATCGATACATTGCATTGATCGTGTATGTTTTTGCGTATGACGCAAGAACTGGATTTAGACTCGGTCATCCGACAGCGCATTCGTGCCCTTCGCCAAGGCAAGGGGTGGTCCCTGGAAGCCCTTGCGAACCGGGCCGAACTCAGCGTTTCGACGCTGAGCCGGATCGAAACCGGCAACCGGAGGATCGCCCTGGACCAGCTGGTGCCGATCGCCAAGTCCCTGGGCACCACCTTGGACGAGCTGGTGGCTCCCGCCGATGGAAAAGGCGTGATCATCGGCCCCGAGCCGATCTCTGTACCGGGAATGACGATGTGGAAATTATCGGACGACGACGCAGTCAACGGGGTGGTAGTCACGAAGATCCGCTACGACCCGCAGCAGCAGGTGATCCCAACGGAGGACAGGGTCCACCCGGGCAAGGAATGGTTCACCGTGCTCTCCGGCGAAGTGCAGCTCAGGCTCGGCGAACGAGTCTTCCACGTGAAAGCCGGGCAGGCGGCACAATTCGACACCATGACACCGCACTCGATTCGTGCCCTCGGCGGTATCGCCGAGGTGCTGAGCATGATGGACAGCGCCGGCACCCGCGCGCACCATCACGACGGGCAATCGGTCTAAGCCGCATCGCGGACCAAGTTTGGCTAGGCTGTGATCAAGAACCATTTAGCTTGCAGATCGGGAGATCGATTCATGACACACCAGCTCGAAGAAGAACTGGACAAGATCCTTGCCAACGGCGACTTCTACTTTGAAGAGCTGGGAGGAGGGCGCTATCGGTCTTCCTGGCATACCCAGGGAGCGTGGAATCCTCACGAACAGCATATGGCCCCAGCCTCGGGGATCTTGACGCATGCCTTGGAGAACTTCCAGCCTCGCGACGACATGCGCATCGCCCGGTTGAGCTTCGAAATTCACGGGCTGATCCACGCCGGTGAATTTGAGGTCACCACGCGGATGATTCGCCCGGGCCGAACCATCGAACTGATCGAAGCCGAAATGACGGCCAAGGGGCGCACCAGCATCGTCGCCAGAGCCTGGCGAGTGATTACCGCGGACTCAACCGCGGTTGCGGGAACTGAAGATGCCGACGTGCCGGGTCCCGAGGACAGCGAGCCGCAGAATATTTCCGTGCAGTGGCCCGGCGGGTACATTCGCTCCATCGAATTCCGTGCCGCTCCCGGCCGCCGCCCGGGTAAGGGAATCGCCTGGTTGCGGACTCCTTATGCGCTGCTAGATGGTGTGCCGGCTTCGCGATTGGCAAGTTTGATCGGTCTGGTGGATACCGCGAATGGCGTGGTGCCCCGCGTCGAGCCTGGCGATGGCAGCTGGATGTTCCCGAACCTGGATCTGCAGATCCACATGTACCGTGCGCCCGAAGGAGAATGGCTCGGCCTCGAAGTGCAGCAGAGCTACGGTACCGACGGCATTGGCCTGACCTCCACCGTGCTCCACGATGTCAATGGACCCTTTGGCCGTGCCGAACAGATACTGACCGTGCGCCAGCTCTAAGCGTGGGTAGCCGCTAATTCGGCCAATAGCTTCTTCAGCTGCGCCTTGGGCATGATGGTGAAGCCCTTGGCACGGTAGGTTTCGCGATCTGCACCGTGGGAGCGGAACAGCGCATAGCCGCGCTTGACCAAAAACAGCACCGGTTTGCGGCGCTCGGACACGTCGCGGATGAAGCGTCGAATCGTGGTCAGCAACGCAGGTTCGTCCACGTAGTAGGCATGAACATTGATTCCCTTGGCGCGCAATGGTTCCAGCACCTCGGAGAGGAAAATTCCTTCGGCGATAATCGGCCCGCCGGTTCCATGCACTTCGCGATGCCCGCTGTAGCTGGAGGTAGCAATCGAATAATTCGGCACCTGCGTGCAGCCTTGGCGCAGCAGCTCATCGACCGCGTTCAGGGCCGCGTGCTGATTCCATGTACGTGGATGGTCCCAATCGATTTCGCCGTATCCGGTGCGCGGAAAAGATTCTGGGTGCCCATCTTCGCTGATCTGCCGGTAGAACTCGTCCAGCGGAAGGTGCGGATTGCCGAAACGGTTGGCAAGGTATGACTTGCCAGAACCGGATGGACCGCCGAGCAGGATCACGGGGGTGGAAGAATTAGGCACCAGATTATTATCACGCAGAATCTCGCGGAACCCGAATTCTGAGCCTCTCATCACAGCCCCCGAAGGATCTTTTCAGCCTTGGTGAACCGGTGTACGAAGCGGACTGAATTAGACTCTGAATATGACCCTTTGGAATCCCGAATCGAGCGCGCCGCTGTCCTACCAGTTTGAGGAAGCCAGCGGGGATCCCGAAGCTGACTTGGAGCGCGGGGTTCAGCTGCTACGCGAGGTGCAGGGCGGTACGCGCGGCCCGCTGCTGCGTTTCTATCGGCCGGATCCAACGCTGGCCTTTGGCCAACGCGATGTCCGCCTGCCCGGGTTTCAGCGTGCGGCCGAGGGGGCTGAGGCACGCGGCTTTGCCCCCTTGGTGCGCAAGGCCGGGGGACGGGCGGCGGCCTATCATCGCGGCACGTTGATCGTGGATCATATCGAACCGCATGCCGAAGCGATTATCGGGCAGCAGCAACGCTTTAAGGTTTTTGCCGACCTCTACGCCCGAGCCTTTCGCCGGCTCAAGATTGACGCGCATGTGGGGCCGATCCCGGGCGAATACTGCCCCGGGGACTACTCGGTCCACGGACTGCCCACAGCTGGGTCACGCAGCGAGGTCCCGGTAAAACTTATCGGCACCGCGCAACGGGTGATCTCCGGGGCCTGGCTGTTCAGCAGCGTCTTTGTCATCGAGGATTCCGCCCCGCTGCGTGCGGTGCTCGACACCGTGTACCGGGCGATGGAAATCCCCATGGAGCCCTCCACTGTGGGTGCCGGCGACGATCTGGTCTCCTCGGTCACCGTCGAGAGCTTTATCGAGGCATTACTCGCCGTCTACCGGGAGCACACCGAACTGCTGGAGGCCTAGACTCCTCTCAGCTGGTGCAACAAGTGAAGCCCGGCGCTTTCCCAGGAGGGAAAAGCGCCGGGCTTCGAATGTTTAGTGCGGTCTACCGCAGGGCCTTAGGCGCCGACGCGCTCGACGACTTCTTCGATGCGCGGATTGGTAGCCGCAGTGCCATCGGGGAAGATCAGGGTCGGCACGGTCTGGTTGCCGCCGTTGAAGGACTCCACGATCTCGGCGGTACCTTCAACGTCTTCGATATTCACCTCCGTGTACGCCACGCCCTTCTGATCCATCAGCCGCTTGAGGTTGCGGCAGTAGCCGCACCAGCTGGTGGTGAACATGGTGACCCCGCCCGCAGCAGGAACATACTTCTCAAGATTTAATTCGTTGCTCATACTTCATGCAACCACGTGAGCTATCGATTTGTTCCACATTGCACCCGCGGGCCAGAAGAATTTTGCGATGCGCTATTTCTCCGCACCCAAGCTCCGGGCGCGGACTACACTGGTGCCCACCGGATAGGTTCGAAGAGAGGCGAAAATCATGTGCGGACGCTACGTCATGGCCAAGGCGATCGGCGACCTTGTTGCGGAGGCCGAAGCCGAGGCGGATGACAATCTCCAGCTGCGCCACTCATGGAACGTCGCCCCCACCACGGATGTGCCGATCGTGCTCGAGCGGCTGATCGACGATGCCCTGCACCGCCAGGTCCACGTGGCCCGGTGGGGGCTGGTGCCCGGCTGGGCCAAGGAACTCTCGGTGGGGGTGCGCGCCTTCAATGCCCGCAGCGAGACCGCGGCCAGCAAGCCGACTTTCCGAGCGGCGGTCAAAAAGCGTCGCGCAGCCGTCCCGATGCAGGGGTACTACGAGTGGAAGAAGGAAGGCAGCAAGAAGCGGCCATTCTTTGTGCACCGCGAGGATGGGAAACTGATGTTCTTCGCCGGACTCTACGAATGGTGGAAGGACGAAAACGGGGACTGGATCCTGTCCACCTCGATCCTCACCATGGATTCACCCTCCGCCGAGGAACCCGGGGTGCTCGGCGAGCTTGCCGGGCTGCATGACCGGCTGCCGATCCCGCTGGATCCGGAGCAGCTCTCCCGCTGGCTGAACCCGGGTGAAGCCGACGGCGAGGGGCTGATCGAAGAGGTCCGCGCGCAGGCCTACGACGTGGCTTCCACCTGGAGCCTGCACGAGGTCGACGCCGCGGTAGGCAATGTGCGCAATGATTCGGCAGAGCTCATCGAAGAGCACAAGTCGCTGTTCTAGCCCTGGCCCCGCCGCGCGGCACGCCGACCGAGCGACAACCCGGCACCGGCGCCCAGCATCGCGAAGCCGAACCCCAAGGCGAACTTTCCGAAAATCGCTGCGGCGCTCGCCGAGATCTGGCCTTGGAGCTCGGCGGTGCTCAGCGGAGCGTAGGCGAACCAGCCAAAGGTTTTCACCTGCACGCTATCCCACCACAGCAGGCCACCGCCGGCGAGCAGCAGCAGCACACCGAGGCCGAGCGGGACCCAGGGTGCCATCCGGCCGAGCCAGGTGCCCCGGGAGAGCAGAAAGCCGCAGCCCGCACCGCAAGCGGCGAGCCCGAGGCCAAGCAGCAGCTGGCCCAGCAGCATCGTGGCGCTGGGCCCGAAGTAAAACGTATCCTCGCGCAACGACACATAGGACCCGGAATAGATCGTCACCATCTGCTGGCCGTCCCACCAGAGCAGTGCGCTGCCGGCGAGCAGCAGGAGAATTCCGAGGCCGAAGGATAGCGCGGGGATCTTGCGCGGTGTCGGAGCTGTAGATTCTGGCATGGGAACCATCTTTCCACGTCCAGCCATTTACCGCTTGTCTCTGGAGTTAAAAACTGCCGGCCAGCTTGGAAGCTGGCCGGCAGTCAAGGAACGCTGCGCGGTTTAGTGCCCGCGCGCGATCCATTCTTCAAGATTCGGAGCCTCGGCGCCGATGGTGGTGGCATCTCCGTGGCCGGTGTGCACCACGGTCTGCTCGGGCAAGACGAACAGCTTGGTGCGGATCGACTCGATAATCGTCTCGAAGCTGGAGTAGCTGCGCCCGGTAGCCCCCGGACCGCCGTGGAACAGCGTGTCGCCGCTGAACAGCACCCCCAGGTCTTCCGCGTAGAAGCAGGTGGAACCCGGGGAGTGGCCCGGGGTATGCAGCGCGGTCAGCGTCGTTTCACCGATGGTGAAGGTATCGCCCTCCTGGATTTCGGCATCGACCTTGCGCTCGGGATAAACGTTCTCCCAGAGCATCGTGTCGGCCGGGTTCAGGTACAGCGGTGCCTCGACCGCATCGGAGAATTCGACCGCGGCGCGGATGTGGTCGTCGTGTCCGTGGGTGAGCAGGACGGCCATCACCTCGCGGTCGCCAACCTGCTCGAGGATCTTCTCCACGTCATGCGCCGGGTCGATGACCATGACCTCGGAATCAGTGCCGATGATCCAGACGTTGTTATCGACCTCCCAGGTGCCGCCGTCCAGGGAGAAGGTGCCCGAGGTGACGACGTTCTCGATCTGCGCGCTCATTAAAGCTCCACCACCGAACGCAGCACGGTGCCTTCGTGCATCTTGTCGAAGGCTGCCTCGATCTCGTCCAGCTTGATGCGCTCGGTGACGAAGGCATCCAGGTCCAACCGGCCCTGCTTGTACTGCTCAACGAGCATCGGGAAGTCGCGCGAAGGCAGGCAGTCGCCGTACCAGGAGGACTTCAGCGAGCCGCCGTGGCCGAAGACGTCCAGCAGTGGCAGTTCCAGCTTCATCTCCGGGGTCGGCACCCCAACCAGCACCACGCGGCCGGCAAGGTCGCGGGCGTAGAAGGCCTGCTTGTAGGTCTCCGGGCGGCCCACCGCGTCGATGACCACGTCGGCGCCGAAGCCGCCGGTCAGTTCCTTGATCGCTTCGATCGGATCGACCTTCGAGGAATCGACGGTGTGGGTGGCGCCGAGCTGCGTGGCGGTCTCCAGCTTCGTCGGGTTCAGGTCCACGGCGATGATGGTGGTCGCTCCGGCCAGCTTGGCGCCGGCGATCGCTGCCACGCCCACGCCGCCGCAGCCGATAACCGCTACGGACTCCCCGCGCTTGACCTCACCGGTGTTCATGGCCGCACCGATGCCGGCCATCACGCCGCAGCCGAGCAGGCCCACGGCGGCGGCGTCTGCGTCCTCGTCCACCTTGGTGCACTGCCCGGCGGCGACCAGGGTCTTCTGGGCGAAGGATCCGATGCCCAACGCCGGGGAGAGCTCGGTGCCGTCCTCCAAAGTCATCTTCTGGGTGGCATTCGCGGTATTGAAGCAGTACTGCGCCTGCCCCTTGGCGCAGGCGCGGCACTGGCCGCAGACCGCACGCCAGTTCAGGATTACCCGGTCGCCCACGGCCACATTGGTGACGTTCTCACCGATCTGGCTGACTACCGCGGTGGACTCGTGGCCCAGCAGGTACGGGTAGTCGTTGCCGATGCCGCCGAGCTTGTAGTGCAGATCGGTGTGGCAGACACCGGCGGTCAGTACATCGACAATGACCTCTCCGGGTCCCGGGTCCGGAACGATGATATCGACGACCTCTACCGGGGCGTCTTTGGCGCGGGAAATAACGGCTTTGACCTTATGCGGCATGGATTTGCTCCTGAGTTTAATTGTTCGTGTGTCTTGATGCTATCGGTGTGCTCCAAGCTAATCGAGTATTCGGGACACAGTGACGTAAGAAGTTTCGCGCGCGGCGTAGTCGGGGCACCGACCGCGCTGCGCTCGGCTATGGCGATGCGGCGGATCAGGCCGTAATGAGGAGCAGCAGTGATCCGGCCGCGGAGCCTGCTGCACGCAGCACATTAACCCGGTGCCAGCGGGGCCAATAGCGCGCCCACGGTAGCGTTGCGCGTTGCAGGGCCCGGTTCAAGGGAACGCTGAGGAAGATGGTGAGCAGGGCTCCGGACAGCACCAGTGCCGAGCCCAGTGCAGGGACCAGGAGGCCCTGCACTAAGGCGTATGCGGTGTAGCCGAGACTGCCGAAGAGGCTAAGGAAAAATAAGCTGAGAAAAGCGGGACGTTCGGCGTGCTGGTTCAGCGAGATCATGAAGTCGCCGGCTGCCGAATCCTGGACCGAGGCCAAGGCCGGGAGGACCGTCAGCGCGAAGGCGGCATAAAAACCTGCAACAATCCCGGCGCTGCTAATAGTTGTTATGAGCAATGTGGCCGCTAGCCATTCGGGGATCATGCCACCGTCCCTGACCGGGGTGTGAGAGCTGGGAGGGGAGCCGTTTTCCTATGCATGGTATTCATTCAAGCGCACGGATCGCAGATGCAGAATGTTTGAAACTCGACAAAACATGCGTCATCGTCCAATCTGAGGGAGTGACCGCTCAACATGCCTTTCCGGCGGGGCCGCGTGCCCGTGATGGCTTCATCCTGCGCATGAGCATGGCAGGGGACTGGGAAGTCGAAGTCCAAGATCGCTGCGCGTTGACAATCCTGGCGGTGCGTAGCGGATCTTGCGCGGTGCAGCGAGGCGAAACAACGATCCAAGCCGAACCGGGAAACCTAGTGGTCATTCACGGGACGGCGCCCTATCGGGTGTTTGCTGACAGCGCACGGCCGCGTGCCGCCGCCGTTGAAACATACCTAATTGGACCAGGCCAGCAATGCCTCGGCCCTGCGGCGCGGCCGGTCACTGAGACGCTGCGCCACGGCGTCCGTTCGTGGGGTAACGCCCGCGACGGGGCGGACCAATTGCTGGTCTGCACCTTCACCACAACCAGTGCGATTACCGACCTGATCTGCGAGGGGCGAGCGCTATGCCTGATAGAGGATGCAGCGCTCTGGAATTGGGTTGAGCTGCTGCACCTTGAAGCCGAGCGGCAAGGGCCTGTGCAGTCGCTGGTCTTGGATCGGCTTTTGGATATCCTCGCGCTCCAAGTGCTGCAGCAAATGCCGGGGGCCGGCATGGTCCCGGGTGCAAAACCGGGGATTTCAGCCGCGGTGGGGGCAATGTGGTCCGATCCGGCGGAGCCCTGGAGTGTGGCACTGCTCGCCGGGATCGCTGCCATGTCCCGTTCGGCCTTTTCCGCGGCGTTTCATGAAGCCATGGGAATGCCACCGGTTGGATACCTCACCCGGTTGCGTTTGGCGCTGGCCTGGGATGCCCTGCAGAACACCAATTCTCCATTGGGGCAGATAGCCCGTGAGGTCGGGTATTCCTCCTCTTTTGCCCTGAGCGCTGCCATTCGTCGGGTCTATTCGGCAAGTCCCTCTGAAATTCGGATGCTCCGTAGGAACGGTTGAACCCTCCGCCGGCTCAACCGTTCCTCACGCTGCGCAACGTCAAGGTACGCCACTTGGCGGCGTGAACCACGGGCCAACGAACGTGGAGTTCCTTCCCGGTCGGACGGGTCTCACTTTAGGTAATAGGCCAGCGGCCGTAAAAGTTTTCGGGCCGGTAGCCAACTTCGTCTCAGAGCTTTCCTTGCCCTGGACTTGCGTGCTTCAGGGCGCGGACCCGCGTAGCACCAGAGCCCTAGACGTGGACGGGGCTTTGATACTTCCCCGACGCTAAAGTGTCCGTCGAGCTGACTAGCGTAGCTGTTGTTCGAACACGTATTCGAATAAGATTGAGTTAGTAGGGTTGAAGGAGTTGCACGTGGGCATTTTTACCGAGTCGATCCAGGTTTCCTGCGCCCCAAGCGGGGTGCCTTTGCGGGTTTCCTGGCAGGGTTGCGAGTATCGGCTGGTCGCCGAGCCGCAACGGTGGTTCGAACGCCGCAAATGGTGGGACGAAAACCTGCGCATACCCCGCGGAATTGGCGCTGGACTAGCGGATTACGAGATCTGGCGGCTGGAGATCACCCAAGCTGCGGGCCGCGGCCCCGCGCGGAGCATTGACGTCAGTTTTGATCCGCAATCCACGCGCTGGCGGCTGATCCGGGTGAATCAGGAGTTGCCGATCAGCGCCTGACCGGGCATAAATGCACATCTTTCGAAACTTTGTTCTAATGGTATTCCTACGCTGTTTCGAAGGATCCGCCCATGAGCTTCACCCACCTGAACGTCACCTCCTCCTATAGCGCGCACTATGGCGTCTCCAGCCCGCCCCAGCTGGCGGCCGCCGCCCGCGCGCAGGGAGCCGAGGCGCTGGCGCTCACCGACCGAGACGGGCTCTTCGGCGCGGTCAAGCATGTCGGAGCCTGCCTCGCCGAGGGGCTGCGCCCGATCCTCGGAGTGAACCTCGCGGTACTTGACGGCCAGGGAAAACCCGCCGGACGCATTATCCTGCTCGCCCGCGGAAACACCCAAGGACGCGGATACGCCGCACTGTGCCGCGCGGTCTCCGCGGCGCACCAGAACCCGCGCGGAATCATCGGGCTGAGCCAAGCCGACCTGGCGCAGCGGCTGGCCGGCGGGCAACTGGTGCTGCTGCTCGGTGCCGAATCCGACGTGTCGCGGGCCATCGAGCGCGGCAAATACTCTCAGGCCCGAGCGCTGATGGCCCACTGGAAGAAGCTGGCCGGCGGGCAGCTGCGCGCAGAAATCACCACCCACCTCTCCGCACCCGGCAAGCGCTACAGCCTGGGCTTCGCCAGCAAGCTGCTGCGCTTCGCCGCGGAGCTTGGCATCGCCCCGGTGCTCAGCAACGCGGTGCGCTATGCCGACGCCGACGGGGCGGTCACCGCCGACATCCTCGACTCGGCCCGGGTGCTGGGCAGGCTCAGCGCGCTGGAAGAGCTGCAGCCCACCGGGCAGGGATGGCTGAAAACCCCGGCCCAGATGCACCAGCTAGCCCAAGACCTCTCCCGGGTGACCGAACGTGCCTGGGCCTATAGGCTCCTGCGCAATACCGAGCAGCTCGCTAACTGGGCGGCGCTGGATGCGCATACGGATCTTGGCTGGAAGCGGCCGGTGATCCCCGAAGCGACAATCATCGGCTTGCACCGTCCGGCCCAGCAGGAACTGACCGAACGAGTCTTCGCCGCCGCGCCGCGTCTGCTGCCGAACACCAAGCGCAGCGAGATCGAAAAGCAGCTGGCCCTGGAGCTGGGGGTGATCGAAAGGCTGGACTTCGCCGGCTACTTCCTCACCGTCGCCGAAACCGTCAACCTGATCACCGGCATGGGCGTGCGGGTGGCTGCCCGCGGCTCCGGCGCCTCCTCCCTGGTCAACTACCTGCTGGGAATCAGCCAGGTCAACCCGCTGCAGCACGACCTGGTCTTCGAACGCTTCCTCTCCGATACCCGCACCACCTTGCCGGATATCGACATCGACGTGGAATCCGCGCGCCGCCACGAGATCTATCACAAGATCTTCGACACCTATGGGGAGGAGCGTGTGAGCCTGATGAGCATGCAAAACGCCTACCGGGCACGCGGCGCCGTCCGCGACGCCGGAGCCGCCCTCGGCCTGGAGCAGGAACAGGTCGACGAGATCGCCAAGCAGCTCTGGCGCTTCTCCGCCTCCTCCTTCCGCGAGGCGCTGGAGGAAAAGCCGGAACTCGCCCCCTTGGCCAAGCGCATCACCTCCGACGGGCAACTGGACATCCTCATCGACGCGACCGAACGCCTGGACCGGCTGCCTCGGCATATCTCCATGCACCCCTGCGGGGTGATCCTCTCCGACGCGAGCCTGTTGGACCGCACCCCGGTCCAGCCCTCCGGGATGGGGCTGCCGATGAGCCAGTACGACAAGCACGATATGGACCTAATGGGGCTGATCAAGCTCGACGTGCTCGGGGTGCGCATGCAATCGGCCATCGCCTACACGCTGGAGGAGATCAAGCGCCTGCATCCCTCGAAGCAGGCGGTCGCCCGCGCCGGGGGACACCGGGGCTCGGAGTACATCGAAGAGAACGGACAGATCGACTTCGCCCGCGTTCCGCTGGATGACCCGATCACCTATGAGCTGATCCGCTCCACCCACACCCTGGGCTGCTTCCAAATCGAATCCCCGGGCCAACGCGAACTGATCGGCAAGCTCGCCCCCACCGAATTCAACGACCTCATCATCGACATCTCGCTCTTCCGCCCCGGACCCATGCAATCGAATATGGTCAAGCCCTACCTGGAGCACCGCCACGGTTTCGCTCCCGAGCAGTTCCTGCACCCGGATCTGAAGCCCGCGCTCGCCGAAACCCATGGGGTCACCGTCTTCCACGAACAGGTGCTGCGCATGCTCCATGTGATGACCGGCTGCACCCTGGGGATGGCAGACGTCTACCGGCGGCATCTGGGCAACCCGGCCCAGGAACCCGCGGTCGAAAAATTCTTCCGCACCAGCGCTGCGCGAAAGGGCTACGCTCCGGAGATCATCGACAAGGTCTGGAAGGTGCTCGCGGGCTTCGGCTCTTTCGGCTTCTGCAAGGCCCACGGGGCGGCTTTCGCCGTACCCACCTACCATTCGGCCTGGCTGAAGGCGCACCACCCCGAGGCATTCCTCGCCGGCATCTGGGAACACGACCCGGGCATGTACCCCAAACGCCTGCTGGTCTCCGAGGCACGCCGGATGAACATTCCCATCCTCCCGCTGGACGTCAACCGCTCCACCGGCCATTACCGAGTCGAACGCGTCTTCGAACATGCCGTGCACGGCACCCCGATCGTCCCGCGCGCCGCCGGAACCATCCGCCCCGGCCAATACGGCATCCGCCTGGCCTTCCGCGACATCCACCAGCTGAGCGAACGCGAGGTCACCCGGCTGGTCGCCGGGCAACCCTATGACAGCCTCGCGGACGTCCGCCAACGCGCCGGCCTGTCCCGGCGCAGCTACCAGAACCTCGCGGCGCTCGGCGTCTTCGATTCGCTCCTTGCCGGCACCAGCAGGGCGGACACCATCGCCCACACCCAGTCCATGGCGCACGCCAGCATCCCGGTCAAATACCGGCCCGGCCCCGGACAGCTCGCCCTGCCGCTGGGCGCCATTGAGCACATCAAGGCCACCGGCAAGCAGCTGAGCACCGAAGAGGTAGTGCGCACCGAACTGGACCTGCTGCACCTGGACGTGAGCGAACACCTGATCACCTCCTACCGCACACGCCTGGCCCACCTGCCCATCACCCAGGCGGTGGAACTGCTGCACCTGCGCAACGGCGCCGAAGTGCTGGTCGCCGGGGTGCGCATCGCCACGCAGACCCCGCCGATGCGCGGAGGCAAGCGGGTGGTGTTCATATCCGTGGATGACGGGACCGGCTGCGTGGACGCCACCTTCTTCGATGACACCCAGCAGCGCACCGGCCCGCTGCTCTTCTCCACGCGCATGCTGCTGATCCACGGCATCACCCGGCGCACCGGCCCGCGTGGCATCTCCCTGCAGGCGCTGAACGCCTGGGACCTGCACGCCCCGGACACGCTGCCGGGCGCCGGGTACCTTGACTCGGCGGCCCGCCCGCAACCCAGCTACCGGCCCAAACTCGGCCAAGGCGCCACCGGAGGGCAGAGCGTAGACGAACTGGCCAAGCGCATGAACGCCGAGGGGCTGGACCAGCGCGGGGCTTAGGATCATTGCATGAGCACCAGTCCAGACAACCGGCCGCGGCGCCTGCGAACGGAAATTCCCAAACCGCTGGATCCGGCCCTGGTGGCAAGCCTGAGCGCGGCGGACCTCGGGCTGCGCCGCGGAGCCGTTGCCCTGGCTGCGCCGTCGCCGCGCTGGACCGAGGTCTTCGCCGGTGTGGCGAACGTCTTGAACGCGACCCGACCCGCAGGTATCGGGGCCATCGAGCATATCGGCTCGACCGCCGTTCCCGGGCTCGCCGCCAAGCCGATCCTCGACCTCGCCATCGGGTTCGAGGCGGAGGCAGATCTGGACCGCATTCATCCGTGGTTGCTGAGCCTGGGCTTTCTCTGCCTCGGTGAAAAGGACGCCTGCCGCCCGGATTTGATGTATGGATTCGAAATCGAACCGGGAATCCGGCTGGTCAACGCCCACGTCATCGAGCACGGGGCGGCGGAGTGGAGTAGCTACCTGGCCTTTCGGAACTACCTGCGAACGCACGCAACCGAACGCGAAGCCTATGGCGCGCTCAAGCGGCGCGTGGCGTTGCAGAACCCCGGGGACCGCATCGGCTACCTCGCCGGCAAAGCGGAGTTCATCCATGCGCGGCGCTCGCACTGAAGAAGACTGGCCACCAAGCAAGCCGCAGCCGCTATACCGACGTCACATGCCCGTCTGCACCAATGACGAACGACGGATTATGCACAAAATCCCAGCGGAACCCGTCCGGATCGGCTACGCAGGCACTCATCCCGCCCCACGGCTGCACCGTCGGCTCGGACACCGAGCTGGCCCCGGCATCCAGCGCTCGCCGGTAGTGATGTTCGACCTCGGTATCGGAGCGCACATTGTGGCCCAGGGACACCGGGGGAGCCTTCTCGCCGTGGCCGATGTTGCCGTATTCGCTGGGCATCTGCGAGACATCCCACAGCGCGAGCATCAGTCCGTGTCCGGCGCGGACGAACGCGATCTCCGGGTGGGCCGGCTGGACCAGCTCGAACCCCAGTCCCTCGGTATAGAACCTTGTTGAAGCACCGACATCGCGCACGCCGAGGGTGATTGCGCTGATGGTCGGTGGGGCCGACTTGTTCATGGCTCAAGCCTAGGACTCGCGTCCGGCTTTCGGAAGAGTTGGGAACCTCTCCACCAAGCCCTTGTGGCTTCGATGCCCATGTCCGTGCGTGACTTCAGAGTTGCGATAGTGCATCGCGAATCGGCCTTCACACTATAGGAGCCTGAGTCGCAAAGTCACCACTTGGAGAACGGCATGAACCGTGGCTTATTGGTGCTGTGGATAAACGAGTTCATTGCGCTATTTTGGTCGTACGATACGCGTATGGACGAATTTGCCAGCTCCCTGCCAAATTGGGCCAAGCTCCTAGTAGTCATAGCTCCAGCGGCCACACTAGTGATCGCAGCGCTCGTGGCAGTAGCTGCCTTCGGGACCTTGTGGCTACGGCTACGCGTCGATCACTCGGACCAATGGTGGAAACGGGTCGAGTATGCAGTGAACCTTGCAAATAAACGGGATGCCCCGCTGGCCGGGGAAGCCCATGCGCTACTTCAGTTGCAAGTGGCACCAGAATCTCCCGGGGTGGCAGGTGGGCCAGGGGAGGTGATTGTTCATTGGGTCAAAGCCCGAGGGTTCTGGAAGGTTCCGTCCAAGGAGAAGAAATATGTTCGACGGTTGATGGAAAGATTCCTGGACCTCGAAATGGAGATCCACATCGAGGATTCGCCCGATGAAAATACAGGCCCGCCGAGTACAATCAGTTCAACTGACAGTATGAATTTTGTGGAAGGGGACGAGACCAGATGAAGGTACCGGCCAACGACGCACGACGATTTCGGGTCAGGGGCTCAAGAAGCGAACGTGCCGAGGCAATGGCTGAGAATGAGGCATCGCTGGTTCCCGTCGGCGAGGGCCTCTATGTCCTCAAAAATGCACAGGGCAAGGTATTGAGTCGTCCGCTTCCGGAAAACCGCTTCCATATCCTCGCTGATCGCGCACGCGATATTGCAACTCTGAATGAATCCCTGGGCGATGGAAACAATGAGCGAACCGCTGCCTTACTCAACTACAAAGTGGTGTCTTCCGGCAAAGCCAGTTAGCAGCGGAGGCTCCAGCGGCACAAGCCGCGACGGATCGCATATCGCTTCGGCTAAGTGCCAGCTCTTCGCTGTCTACCGAGGGCGCCTGCTGGAAAGCGAATGAGTTAATAAGCCCATGCTTTCCTGAATCCGCTAGCCCGAGAACTATGCTGTGGTGCATTTGAATATTGTTCGCGCCGAGAAGACGGCTATTGACCACCGGCGCACCTCGCCCATATGCGGGTTTGAACACCGTTGCCTCCTCCTGGGATCCCAGAGCGTGCTGGCGCGGGACCGCTTTACATCGCCGTACCCGAATTTTCCCGGCTCTCAACGGAACGGCCGGGCGGCGTGGGATAAATTGCGCGAGCTTCTCTACAGGTAATTCCACTGCTCGGTCGGCGGCAGCGGGCGATGGGTGGTGTGCGGCTGCTGGCCGTAGGGATCGGGGAAACGTCCATGGTGTGTGCGGGCCAGTGCTTTGCCGCCACGCGATGCACCGGTGCGGTGGGACCCGTCGCCGGCGTTGGCGTCCGCCGGCGCCTCGGCGCTGCGCTGCCGCTTATCCGCCGTCGTTGCCAGTTGGACTTCATTCCACTGCCCGGTGCCGGGGATGCCGCGAATCAGCGGGGAGCACCACGCGCCCAGTGCGGCGAGCATCACCAGCGAGCCGAAGAAGACCAGCGTGGGTCCCATGCCCAGCCACTGGATGCCGATACCGGCGCACAATGGCGCCAGCGGCAGGGCCGAGAGTGCCATGAAGGTCACCAGCGCGCTGGCCCGTCCGGCCATCTCTGCCGGGATCACCGCCATGAAGTACCCTCCGGATCCGGCATTCAGCGCCGGCACGCTGAGGAAGGACAGCGCCAGCATCGCTCCCATCCACCACAGGCTGGAGCCGAACCCCATGAGCAGGCTGCCCAGCCCTAGCGTTGTGAGGCAGAAGCAGGTCAAGGGGCCGGTGCGGAAACGGTCGATCAGCCCGGTGGCTAGCAGCGAGCCGAGCAGCATGCCCACGCCCATGCACGTGGCGACCAGCCCAATCACCCACGGAGCCTCGCCGCGCTGCTGCAAGCCATAAATCAGCGTGGTGGCAACGCCGTTGGTGCCCAGGTTGACCACGACGATCAATAAGAGCAGGGTCCGCAGCTGGGGCCGGGCGAAGCACCAGCGCATCCCCGGCAGCACTCCGCCGGCGATGCGCTCGGCGGGCTGCTTCGAGGCACCGGGCCTGCTGCGGGCGCTGCGCAGCGGGGCGGCGAGCATCCGCCCGGCCACCGCCGAGATGAGCTGCAGGACGCTGACCAGAAGCTAGGTGAGGCCCGCGCCGAAGCTCAGGAGCATCCCGGCCAGCGGCGCCGAGGCCAGGGCCAGCGTCGCATCGCGGCCCTGGTTTGCCGCCATTGCGCGGCCTAATTGCCCGGGGTGCACCGCATCCTTCAACGCGGCGTTGCTGGCGCTCGAGAAGTATCCCGAGCGCAGCTCCATCAGCACATGAGCCACGCAGAGGAGCGATGCTCCGAGAGTTCCGGTCCAGGCCGCCACCGCTAACGCCCCGGAGAGCGCCGCGCCGGTCAATCCGCCGAGCACGATCATCCGCGTCCGCTCGGCCCGGTCCGCCATCGCTCCGCCGGCCATGGTCAGGCTCGTGCGGGCGAGCAGCCCCAGCGCCGCCAATGCGCCGGCTTGGGCGGGGGAGCCGGTGGCCGCGAGCAGCAGCAGGGGGAGGGCGAATTGGTAGATGCCGCCGGCCAGCAGGGCCGAGGTGTCCGCGGCCCACCAGCGCCGGTAGGCAGGTTGGGAGGAAAGCCGGGGAAGCCGAGTGGCCTCGGGTGCAACGGCGGGTAGATCCGGAGCTGGGGTGAGCGTCATGAATCAACCATAAGTCCGCAAATAATATTGCGCAATAGAACTTGCGCAATTTAAATTGGGGAATTGCTATGCTGTGCTCATGAGCCACAACGAGCCGCCGGTCACATTCACTACACCCATGCTCAAAGCCATCGCCAACCCCCTGCGGCGGCAGATTCTCGACACGCTTTCTGCCATGGAAACTGCTCGTGCGGCAGATCTGGCGCTCACCCTGGGGATTCCGGCAAATAAGGTCAGCTTCCACCTGCGCGAGCTGGCCAAAGCCGAGATGATCGTCGAAGTCCCCGAGCTGGCTCGCGACAAGCGGGATCGCGTGTGGAAGCCCGCGGCGCGCGGGTACACCACCGGCGAGGTAGGGGAGCGGCCGGAAGATCAAACCGGAACCGCCATGGATGCATATCTGGGGCAGGCCATCCACGATGAGCAGCGGCGCCTCCAGGCTGCCTTGCGCCATGCCGAACAGCACTATCGGGGGCAGGGACCCGGGCCGGTCAAGGCGCAGATGCAAACGAGCAATCTCATGCTCACCCAGGATGAAATGCAAGAGCTCATCCACCGGATGGAAGAGGTGGTCCCGGCCTTCCGCGAGGATTTGAAGAGCGGCAAGATCGCCAGCGCCCAGCCGGTGGAATCACGCCAGGTGTGGCATGTCATGAGCCTGTTCACCGAGGAGTCCTTGTTGAATGAGTCATATGGCGAGGATCAAACGCCGTAAAACCTGTAGTGAAAGCACGCTATGTCGGCGACCTGAACTAAACTGGATGATGGCTGGCTGTGGCCAAGGTATGCCACAAGCTATGAAGCCATCACAGATTGAAAGGCAGAACCCGATCTCATGAGCGAGCAGCGCACTCTCACCATCGATGGCGAGCAGGTCCAGGTGGACGCGGGAACAACCGGTTTGCAGTTCTACGCCAAGGATAAAGACGTGGTTGTCATGCACGTCGACGGCGTATTGCGCGACCTGGCCCGCGAGCTTGAAGCAGGCACCACCGTCACCCGTGTCACCATCAGCGATCCGGAAGGGTTGGAGGTGCTGCGCCACTCGACCGCTCACGTCATGGCCCAGGCCGTGCAGCAGCTGCGCCCGGACTCCAAGCTCGGCATCGGCCCCTACATCACCGACGGCTTCTACTTCGACTTCGATGTCGAAGAGCCGTTCACCCCGGAAGATTTGAAGCAGCTGGAAAAGATGATGCAGAAGATCATCAACCAGAACCAGCTCTTCGCGCGCCGCGAGGTCACCCCCGATGAGGCCAAGGCCGAAATGGCCAACGAGCCCTACAAGTGCGAGCTGCTGGCCAAGGCGGACTCCGATGATACCTCCGGTGAGGGCGTCAACGTCGAGGTCGGCGCCGGCGAAACCACCATCTATGACAATGTCGACCGCAAGAGCGGGGAGACCGTCTGGAAGGACCTGTGCCGCGGCCCGCACCTGCCGAACACCAAGCTGATCAAGAACGCCTTCGCACTGACCCGTTCGGCCGCCGCCTACTGGCTGGGCAGCGAGAAGAACAAGCAGCTGCAGCGCATCTACGGCACCGCCTGGCCAACCAAGGAAGATCTCAAGGCCTACCAGGAGCGCCTGGCCGAGGCCGAACGCCGCGACCACCGCAAGCTCGGCGCGGAACTTGACCTGTTCTCCTTCCCGGACGAGCTGGGTTCGGGTCTGCCGGTGTTCCACCCCAAGGGCGGCATCATCAAGCGCGAGATGGAAGACTACGTGCGCGATCGCCACGTCGAAGAGGGTTTCCAGTACGTGGGCACCCCGCACATCTCCAAGGATGGGCTTTTCCACACCTCGGGCCACCTGCCGTATTACGCGGACACCATGTTCCCGGCGCTGCACATCGATGAGGAGCGCGACGAGGACGGCAACATCACCAAGCAGGGCCAGGAGTACCGGCTGAAGGCAATGAACTGCCCGATGCACAACCTGATCTTCCGTGGCCGTGGCCGCTCCTACCGCGAGCTGCCGCTGCGCCTCTTCGAATTCGGGCATGTCTACCGCTACGAGAAGTCCGGCGTGGTCCACGGACTGACCCGTGTGCGCGGCTTCTCCCAGGATGACAGCCACTCCTATGTCACCAAGGAGCAGGCGCCGGCCGAGGTTGAGCACCTGCTGAACTTCATGCTCTCGCTGCTGCGCGACTTCGGCATGGACGACTTCTACCTGGAGCTATCCACCCGCGATCCGGAATCCGATAAGTTCATCGGCACCGCAGAGCAGTGGGAGGAAGCCACCGAGGTGCTAGAGCGCGTGGCCACCGAATCCGGCGTCGAGCTCGTCGCCGATCCGGGCGGCGCGGCCTTCTACGGCCCGAAGATCTCGGTGCAGGCCAAGGACGCCATCGGCCGCACCTGGCAGATGGGCACCGTGCAGTACGACTTCAACCAGCCGGCCCGCTTCGGCCTGGAGTACCAGGCGGCCGACGGTTCCCGCCAGGAGCCGGTGATGATCCACGCGGCGAAGTTCGGTTCCATCGAACGTTTCCTGGGTGTGCTCACCGAGCACTACGCCGGTGCCTTCCCGGCCTGGCTCTCCCCGGTGCAGGTTCGTGCCATTCCGGTGGCCGAGGCCTTCAACGACTACCTCGGCGAGGTTGTTGCGAAGCTGAAGGCCCAGGGCGTGCGCGTGGAGCTTGATGACTCCTCGGATCGCTTCCCGAAGAAGATCCGCAACGCTTCCAAGGACAAGATCCCGTTTGTGCTCATCGCCGGTGGAGAGGATGCCGACGCGAATGCGGTCTCCTTCCGCTTCCGCGATGGCAGCCAGGAGAATCAGGTTCCGGTCGATGACGCGGTAGCCCGCATCGTCGAGGCCATCAAGAGCCGCGACAACAGCAACTAGTACGGGCAAGGGAGTCCATGGGTATGCAACACCACGCAGATCGGTCCGTCACCGACGATTTTGAACTCGCCGGCGTGCCGGATTCGTTCCAGCGCCTGTGGACTCCCTACCGCATGGCCTACATCAAGGGCGGGCAGGACCAGGTCAAGGACGAGGCCAGCTGCCCGTTCTGCGCCGGTCCGAAGCGCACCGATGAAGAAGCGCTGATCGTGCACCGCGGGAAAACCTGCTACGTGATCCTGAACCTGTTCCCGTACAACCCGGGCCACCTGCTGGTCTGCCCCTACCGCCACGTGCCGAACTATACGGACATCACGCTGGAGGAGACCGCGGAGATGGCGGCCCTGGCCCAGCAGTCGATGCGCGTGCTGCGCCAGGTCTCCAACCCAGCCGGCTTCAACCTGGGCATGAACCAGGGCGAGGCCGGAGGCGCGGGGATCGCCGCGCACCTGCACCAGCACATCGTGCCGCGCTGGAGCGGGGACGGAAATTTCTTCCCGATCATCGCGCAGACCAAGGCCATCCCGCAGACCCTCTCCGAGGTCCGCGAGGCCATTGCCGGCGCATGGGAAAGTGAAAATCCAGCCTAGGATTCGCCACTGCTTGAGCCGGGGCGGCAAGAACGTTGAATCGTTCTTGCCGCCCCGAGTCTTTTAATGCCGTTCTGCCCCGCCTTATCTGGTGATTTGCTGGATCAAATCCGCAGCTACGTAGCTAGACTGAGGCTGTCCGCTCAAGATCCACCCGCAGCGCCGGAGGCAATCCATGAACCCTAGTGCCGGCGCTGCGTCCCAGCCGCTGCCAAGTGCCGCAGAGCCACGCGAAATGCCGGAGGCGTCCTGCGGGCCAAGAATGGTCAAGCACGAAGTGGCAAACCTCGCGGCCCTGTCCTGGGGCGATAACGCCGGATCCGCCAAGCATCGTGGCGACTTCCCGCCCGGGTGCGCGCCATGACACCGACCGGAACCCTTGAGGAGCTGCGTGCCTGGATCATCGGCGGGACAGAGCATGAAATGCGTTTCGCGGTCCAAGGCGCCGCGCGGTATTCCATCGGCACCCTGATCGAGTTGCTCGAAGAGCTGCAATTTGACTACGACGAGGCGTGCGACAAGTTCCTGCGCGGCTGGCTGGAAACACTCAGCCCGCTGGAGCGCCTAGCGGCCGCGGTGCGCACCCGGCACTTCTACCAGCTGGGTCTGTGCGCGATCCCGCAGGCGGCGGATCGCGCACTGCTGCAGGTACTGGACTCAGTGGAGCCAGCCGTCGAGGAGCTGGCCGAAAACTTCGAATCGACCCATCGCCGCGCCAGCGATCCGGATCCCTCTTTCACCAAGCGCTACACCTCGCGCCTTCTGGCCTACGCAGGGCAACTGCGTTCGGTGGCAGCGGATATTGGCAACGATGCGCCGCTGCTGCGACATATCTCCGCTGAGGTGGCGCGCCTGGAGCGGGCAAATCCTGAAGGGAGCGGACAGCCGGAAAAATACCGGGTTGCGGACGCCCTGGACGCCGAGCCTAAAGTCCCATTCAAAAAACGTGTTGACTAGTGCTTAAACGTGGAATCTCAATGTTACGCACTAACCGATAATTAGGGGATGAATCTACCTGTAGTCGTTTGTGACGCAACACGGGAGGTAATAAAGCAAAGCGCTCCTACGATTACTGGCATAGCACCATTGTGCAATCACGTGTTCGAAAGGAATTTCCCGAAAATGTCATCAGCAGATCAGCGTCGCGATACCGTCGTCGGCTCCCAGCGCGTCAAGCGCGGCATGGCCGAAATGCTTAAGGGCGGCGTCATCATGGACGTTGTCACCCCGGAACAAGCACGCATCGCCGAAGATGCCGGTGCGGTGGCAGTGATGGCACTTGAACGCGTTCCTGCCGACATTCGCGCCCAGGGCGGCGTCTCGCGGATGAGCGACCCGGACATGATCGACTCGATCATCGCCGAGGTCTCCATCCCGGTGATGGCCAAGGCCCGCATCGGCCACTTCGTCGAGGCGCAGATCCTGCAGTCCCTCGGCGTGGACTACATCGATGAGTCCGAGGTCCTTTCCCCGGCGGACTTCGAGCACCACATCGACAAGTGGCCATTCACCGTGCCGTTCGTCTGCGGCGCCACCAACTTGGGCGAGGCCCTGCGCCGCATCAACGAGGGTGCGGCAATGATCCGTTCCAAGGGCGAAGCAGGCACCGGCGACGTTTCGAACGCCACCGGGCACATGCGCAAGATCCGCGCCGAAATCGCCAAGCTGGCGGCCCTGCCCGAGGACGAGCTCTACGTGGCGGCCAAGGAACTGCAGGCCCCGTACGAATTGGTCAAGGAAATCGCGCACACCGGCAAGCTTCCCGTGGTGCTGTTCACCGCCGGTGGCATCGCCACCCCGGCCGACGCTGCGATGATGATGCAGCTGGGCGCCGACGGCGTATTCGTCGGCTCGGGCATCTTCAAGTCAGGCAACCCGGAGCAGCGCGCCGCTGCCGTCGTGAAGGCCACCACCTTCTACGACAACCCGGATGAGCTGGCCAAGATCTCCCGCGGTCTGGGCGAAGCGATGGTCGGCATCAACGTCAACGAGCTGCCAGAGCCGCACCGCCTCTCCGAGCGCGGCTGGTAATAGCTGCCAACTGACACTCTCCGGGGTCACGCTGCCTGTAATTGGTGGCGTGGCCCCGGTTCGTTATGCCCGTCGCTGCAGGGAGATGCGTCGATCAACGGATAATTGCGGTTGGCAGATGGTGAACTTCCGACGAGCACGAGACGCAATATGAATCTGCACTGGAGGCGGGCACAGCTTGGCACGACCCGCCCGCACAGTGGCGAGTCCACGTAGTTCATTCGAAAAAAGGGGCTACTTCGTTTCATTCGGGTGGCTCGTGTCAACCTGTTCCAGGAAGACCGTGCGCTCGTGGACATAGAACCAGATGCGGGCCGCGCCCTTCGCTGTCCGCTTATGTTGCCACCGCTCGTGCGACGTCTCCCCGCGGGAGATCATGCCGAGCTCGTCCTTGAGCCCATAGTTCAACCGCCAAGGCATTTTCGTCACGCGAGTGGTCGAGCGCGAGGACTAACCCGACGTTGCGCTGGCCCGGTGCGTTCTGCGGATTCCCGTAGTGCCCAATGAGTCGATCAATCTGTTCCTCGACGGATAGCCACGGCTTCATGTACACCGCCATGGGCCTGCCAACAAAGAAAATCAGCCCGCGCCTTGCGGCAACGGGCTGATCATGATGACTAGAAGTCTAGCGCAATGAGCTTGAGCACCTGCCTCTTCTGGAGGCGAATGCGCCGTTGCCAATGCGAACGACGATCAGTTCTTGCCAGTCGACAGCCGGCAACCGCCGAGGGTTTTCGGCCTTCGCGAAGAGTTCCGTGCAGGCGCCGGTGCCGAGCTTGCAGTAGCTCCGAAAAATGGCAGACTGAGCCCATGACACAGATCATTTTCGACGCGGCCGTCACCCTGAATGGCTTCTTGGCCGATGAGAACCACAGCCTGCAATGGCTCTTCGACGTGCCCGGTGCCGGCGAACCCGATCCGGGACTGCTGCCGCAGAACGTGGGCGTGCACGTGGAGGGCGCCAACACCTACCTATGGGTGCTGGAACACGAAAATCTGCTGGCCGAACCGGCCAAGTGGCAAAAGCTCTACGGGGACAAGCCCACCTACGTCTTCACCCATCGGCAGCTGCCGATCCCCGAGGGGGCGAACGTGAAACTAGTCAGCGGCTCGGCCTCCGAGCAGCTGCCGGAGCTCCGCCGCGCGGCGGGCGAAGCTGATATCTGGGTGCTCGGCGGAGGGGAACTGCTCGGCCAGTTCCTCGATATCGATGCGCTCGATCGACTCGCGCTGACCATTGCTCCGGCGACGGTGGCCGGGGGAGCGGCCCTGCTGCCGCGCAGCATCGGCAGCGAGCGGCTGGAGCTGGCCGAGGCGCGCCAGGCTGGCCCCTTTGCCCGGCTGGTCTACCGGGTCAAAACCCTGGCCTAGGGCAAACAGGAGTTAAACGGCTGTGGCGGGACCCGGTGAAAACCGGTGTCCCGCCACAGCCGCAAGCCGCAATCTAGTTCCAGGAACGCAGAATCATATGCCTTCCGCGGCCGAGCAGACGCAACCCATTGGAGCTGAAGAATTCGGCACTGCCCGGGGTGCACGCGGCCAGCAGCTCCTGGGTTTTTTCCTCATCGGGCGGATCCAGCGGGTTGATCAGCGAACGCGACAGCCCGTGCAAGAGCGCGGTCCCCACGCCCTGGCGCCGATAGCCGGTGCCCACCGCCAGGGAATGCACCATCAGCTGCCCGCCCAGACCCTGCTGCACGAATCCGCGTCCGACGATATCCCCCTCCTCGGTGCGCGCCACCGCGTGCTCCACGCGGCGCAGCGCCGGGTGGCCGCTGGAGAGCTGTGTGGAGGTCTCGCGCCACAGATTCGTCACCTTCAGCTCGGCGGCATCCGGGCCGGTGGCCTCGGGAACGTTGTTGCCCAAACGGATTTTTCCCTCCCAGCGATTCATCGGGATCGCCAGCCGTCCGGCATGCCAAGCGATCTGCGCGCTGTCGGTGAAGCCGGCTTCCTTCAGCCCCTTGGCATCGGACCCGGAGTTCACCCAGGCCTCCACCCGTTGGGCACCCAGCCGCATTCCCTCGGCCAGCGCCGGACGCAGGCCCGCGGGCTCGGCCTGCTCGGGGAAGAGCAGCACCAGGCGCTTGCGCACCGGCTGCCAGGCCCAAGAACAGCCGTGGGTGGTAAAGATCTTGCCGCCGGTGGCTACCGCGAGGGCCTGCTGCCAATGGCTGAGAGCTTCCTGCGCGGAGGCAATTGTCGTCATTATTCTGCGTTCACCAATCCTCGACGGCGCAACAGCGGTTCGACCCGTGCGCTGCGGCCGCGGAACATTTCGTAAGACTCAAGTGGATCGCGCGTATTTCCACGCGCGAGCAATTCCTCACGGAACCGCATTCCATTTTCGCGCATTAAGCCCCCGTTTTCCTCGAACCACTGCACAGTGTCGGCATCCAGTACTTCGGACCAGATGTAGGAGTAGTACCCGGCCGAGTAGCCGTTGGCGAATATATGCTGGAAATACGCGGTCCGATAGCGTGGCGGGATCAGTTCTGGGGTGAACCCGAAGTTGGTTAATGTCTCACGCTCGAATTCTTCCGGGTCGGTGATGCGCGTGCCGGGCTCCAAGGTATGCCAGGCCCAGTCGAGCACGCTGGCCGCCAGGTATTCGGTGGTCGCGAACCCCTGGCCCCACAGCTCGGCCGCGCGGATCTTCTCAATCAGCTCATCCGCCAGCGCCTCGCCGCTCTCATGGTGCCGCGCATAGCCGCCGACTACCTCGGGATGCAGCACCCACATCTCGTTGACCTGCGAGGGGAATTCGACGAAGTCCCGCGGCACCGAGGTCCCCGAGAGCGTCGCATACTTCCCGTCGGAAAGCAGACCGTGCAGGGCATGGCCGAACTCGTGGAAGAGCGTATTGGTCTCATCCAGGGTCAGCAGGATCGGCTGCCCGGGCCCCGGGGCCGGGATATTGAGCGTATTGGTGACGATAGGGCGTTCGTGAAGATCCGCGGCGGCGTCGCGGATCGAGGTCATCCAGGCCCCGCCCTTCTTCGTTTCGCGTGCCAAGAAGTCTCCGCTGTACAGGCCCAGCGGGCTCCCGTCGGCATCGAATACCTCCCACACCCGCACCTGCGGATGGTAGGTCGGCAAATCGAAGCGTTCGCTGAAGCTGAGCCCATAGAGTTTTCCGGCGGTGGCGAACACGCCCTGGTGCAGCACCGAGTCCAGCTCGAAGTAGGGGCGCAGGGCCGCCGAATCCACCGCATAGCGCTCGCGCAACACCTGATTGGAATAGTAGGACCAGTCCCAGGCGTTCAGCTGACCGCCGGCCAATTCGCGCAGCGTTTCCGCTTCTGCATCCGCGTTCCGCACCGCGGCCAGGGTCAGCTCCTTCAGGCGCGTGGCCACCGCCTGCGTGGAGGGTGCCGTCGCGTCGGCCAGCACGGTTTCGGCATGGTTGGCATAGCCAAGCAGTGCCGCCCGATCGGCCCGCAGCGCGGCCATCTCCGCGGCCAGTGGCAGCGTTGAATTTTCGCTCAAGCCGCGGCTGAGCGACGCTTCGAATACCTTGCGCCGGGACTCCGACCGAGCCAAGGATGCCAGCACTGGCTGCCCGGTGGGGGAAACCAGCGGCAAGAGGCATCCGGACTCGTGCCCGGCGGCTGCGGCCGCGGCGCGGGCGGAGTCCAGCTGGGCCGGTTCCAGGCCTTCAAGCTCTTGGGCATCGGCAAAGTAGACCGCGTGGGCGTTCTGGTTTTCCAGCGCCTTGCTGGAGAACTCGGTGGACAGTTGGGAAAGCCGCGCATTCAGCGACTTGAGCTCTTCCTTGGCTTGCGCGTCCAATCGGGCGCCAGCAAGCTCGAAAGATTTGAGCGTCTCTCCGGCCAGCCGGGCATCTTCGCCCTGCAGTGTTTCCAGGTCTACACCGCGCAGCCGCGCATAGAGATCCGGGTTCAGCTGGATCTCGTCGCGCTGTGCGGTCAGGATGCCGTTGAGTTCGGACTGGATCTCGCGCAGCTCTTCGGTGCCGTGCGCCGAAAGCACGCTGAAATAGGCCATGAGCGTGCGGCGCAGCAACTGCCCGCTGCGTTCCAGCGCGAGGAAGGTGTTCTCGAAGCTCGCCGGGGCAGAGTCGGCCACGATGGCCGCTATCTGTCCAAGGTGCTCCTCGGCACCGGCATGGGCGGCCTACAGGTAATCTTCGGCAGTGATATTCGCGAAATCTGGCCACTGGTAGGGCAGCTGGCTGGGGTTCAGAAGCGGGTTTGGCATAGTGCCAGATAACCACAGGACACGTGATTTAGCTTGCATTAACACGGTCGCCCAGCCGCTAGGCTGGAGCCCATGAAGCAACGCGCGCTCCCGGTGTTCCTCGCATTCCTCCTGCTCACGAGCTGTTCTGCGAACACCTCCGGTGAGCCGACGCCGACGGCCAACGCACCGCAAAGCAAGCCAGTGCCCGTCCCAAGCACCCCCAGCCCTCCTCCCGAACCGCAGGAGCTCTCGCTGATGGCCACCGGGGATGTGCTGCTGCACCCGCAGCTGCTTGCCGAGGCGGAAACGGGCGATGGCCATGATTTCGCTCCGCTGCTGGCCGGGCTGGAGCCCTATGTGCAGGACGCGGACGTAGCCTTGTGCAACCTGGAGACGCCGATCGGCACCGCGCCGTACTCCGGCTACCCGATGTTCAGCGTCCCGGCGCAGATCGTCACGGACCTGGCCAAGCTCGGCTACGACGGCTGCACCACCGCCACCAACCACACCGTGGACAAGGGCACCGCCGGGGTCAACCGCACCCTGGACACCCTGGAGCAACAGGACCTGTTCGCCACCGGCTCCTACCGCACCGCCAAGGAGGCCGCGGAGCCGCCGATCATGACGGTGGATGGGGTGAAGTTCGGGATCATCGCCAGCACCTATTCGCTGAACGGGATGCGCGCGGACGCCGACTGGCAAGTGGATACCGGGGTGGGCGCGGCCAAACTCATCCAGCGGGCCAAGCAAGCGGCCAAAGATGGGGCCGAAATCGTTGTCGCCGCGATCCACGACGGCGCCGAATACAGCAGCAAACCCACCGAGGCGCAACGCCGGCTCGGGCGCGCCCTGGCCGAATCCGGCGCCTTCGACTTCATCTACATGCACCACACCCATTCGGTGCTGCCCATCGAGAAGCACGCCGGGACGTGGATCGTCTACGGCCTGGGCAACTCGGTGGCCAAGCATGCCACCCCCACGATCCTGAACCGCGAGGGGATCAGCATCAAGGCCACCTTCACCCGCGACCCGAAGGAGGACTGGGGGCTCAGTGAGCTGGCCTGGGTCCCGCATCAATTGAGCGAGTCCCCGGTGCGCTGGTGCCAGGTCGCCACCGCCGATGACTGCCTGCCGGCCGCCGACGCCAAGGCTTCGCTTGCGCGCACCACACAAACCGTGAACGCCTTTGATGCATTCGACGACGGACTGGTGCCATGGGAAGTCGATTAGCCAGTTGCCCCGCGCCCAGATCTACGGTGGCCTCCAAGGCCGTGGGCCTTGGAGGCGCCCAGGTCATCGCAACAGCTGTCCGAGGCGTACTGCGGTTACTCTTGCAATTTTTTGGCAGCCTCAACTTATAGGATCAAATCATGGCCGAAGACCGCATCGCGAAATTGGAAGAAGAAATCTCGGAACTGCGAGATCTGCTGACTTCTCTCACGCTCAGCGTGCAGTACCGGGAAGATATGGCATTCGAGGCCGCGCTTGCCTATAACCAAGTCGCCGGGCAAACACGAGCCGCCTTGATTCTGGTGTTGGGCTCCATCCAGAGTCGCGCGCTAGGAGAAGCACCGCGGCAGGTCAGCCAGCCATCGATGCTGGAGCCGTTCCCTGTTCTCGCCGAAGCCCAGGAGCCCGGGAGCATTGACTTGGCCGAAGCGATCCGGCTGGTTGCCCGGCTCGTCGGAAACCAGGAGCAGGCCTTCAACGTGCTCAAAGCGCATCAGGCCAGCGGCTTCGGAGCCGAGGCGTACAGGCGCCTGGGCTTGGGACTGCGCTGATTGAAGGCGATGGGCCAACCCTGCTTATCCAGGAGTCCCTGGGTCGCAATCCGCAGTCGAAGACCGTCTTTTAATGAAGTCCACCGCCTTTTGATGCGGGACTAGTGCCCGAAGCTGTCCGAGTCCATCTTCGGGCCGTCCCCGGAATCCAGCGCATCAATCGCGCGCATTTGCGCATCCGTCAGCTCGAAATCGAAGATGTCCAGATTCTCCGCCTGCCGCCGCGGATCCGCCGACTTCGGCGCGGCCCCGCGACCGGACTGCACATGCCAGCGCAAGGTGATCTGCGCCGGGGTTTTCCCGTAGTGCGCCGCCGGGGCGCTAATCGCCTCGGCCTGCAGGAATGCACCCATCCGGCCCAGCGGGGTATAGGCCACCGTGCGCACCCCGTGCGCGTCATTGGCAGCCAGCGTCTCGGCGTTCAGGTGCTCGGGGTCGATCATGATCTGGTTCACCGCCGGCAGCAGCCCGGCCTCGCGTACCGCCTGCAGATGCGCCGGCTTGAAGTTCGAGACGCCGGCCGCGCGGATCTTTCCCTGTTCGCGCAATTCGATGAGCCCGGCCAGCGCGTCGGTGAAGGTGCCCTGGTCCGGGTTCGGCCAGTGGATCAGAAACAGGTCCAGGTAGTCCACACCCAGGCGCTGCGCGGAATTCTCGAACGCCTGGCCCACCCCGGAGAACGAATGCCAGCGCTTGTTGAATTTGCTGGTCAAGAACACCTGGTCGCGCGGCAGCCCGCTGGCGCGCAGCCCGGCGCCCACCGCCTCTTCATTCTCGTAGTTTTCGGCGGTGTCTACATGCCGGTAGCCCAGGTGCAGGGCGCTGGCGACGGCGTCGCGCGCTTCGTTCCCGCGCATCGGCCAGGTGCCTAGGGCCAGCGCGGGCATATCCACTCCGCCTGGCAGTTCGAGGGTTTTGTGCTGGGCATCCAACGGGTAGCTCCTTGGCGAATCGGGTGGCGTCAACGGCCGGCGGATTTCGCGCCGAACCTCAAAGCAAGCTATCAACATTGCCCGCCGGCGGCCAACGTATCCACGACACACCGGGAAACATGCGCCGCGTCACGTGCCACCAGGAACTACCGTTGATCCGTCGCTAATTTTCCGGCGCCACTTCAGCCAAGCAATATTCGAAGGTAGATTCATGACGGTTATCGGCGTGCTCGCGCTCCAAGGCGACTTCCGCGAACATCTCAACGCCCTTTCCGGGCTCGGGGTCAAGGCCAGCGCGGTGCGTACCGTCCAGGAGCTGGCGGCGGTCGATGCGCTGATCATCCCGGGCGGTGAATCCTCGGTGATCGACCGGCTGACGCGCAGCTACGGGCTGGCCGAACCGATCAAGGCGCGCCTGGCCGCCGGAATGCCCGCCTATGGCTCTTGCGCGGGCATGATCATGCTTGCGGACCGGCTGGACAACCCGGCGGTTTCAAGCATCGGGTTGCAGCAGCAGACCCTGGGCGGGATCGACATGCTAGTGCGCCGCAACGCCTTCGGGCGGCAGGTCGACTCCTTCGAATACCCGCTGGAATTCGCCGGGCACAGCCTCGATGCGGTGTTCATCCGCGCACCCGAAGCCCTCGAAGTCGGGCCCGACGTGCAGGTGCTCAGTACGGTTCCGGCCCCTGAAAGCCGCGCACAAGGTAGAATCGTTGCAGTACGCCAGGGGAATTTGTTGGCAACCAGCTTCCATCCGGAAGTTACCGGTAGCCGCGCTATCCACGAATTTTTCATTAATATCACGCGAGGAGACGCTTAAAGCATGTCAGGCCACTCCAAATGGGCAACCACTAAGCATAAGAAGGCCGCGATCGACGCCAAGCGCGCCAAGGCCTTCGCTAAGTACATCAAGGGCATCGAAGTCGCCGCTCGTGTCGGCGGCGCCGATATGGCCGGCAACCCGGCCCTGGAACTTGCGGTCAGCAAGGCGAAGAAGAATTCGGTCCCGATCAACAACATCGACCGTGCCGTCAAGCGCGGCGCCGGGCTGACCGGCGAGGTCGTCGACTACACCGAGATCATCTATGAGGCACGCGGCCCGCAGGGCTCGGCGCTGCTGATCGAGTGCCTGACCGACAACAAGAACCGTGCGGCCTCCGAGGTCCGCGTGGGCATCAACCGCAACGGCGGCTCCGTGGCCGACCCCGGCTCGGTTTCCTACCTGTTCGCCCGCAAGGGCGTCGTCCGCCTGCCCAAGGGCGAGCTGACCGAGGATGACCTGCTGATGGTGGTGCTCGATGCCGGCGCCGACGAGATCCTGGACGAAGAGGAGAACTTCGCCATCGTCTGCGATCCCTCGGATCTGCGTGCCGTGGCCGCGGCTTTGGACGAAGCCGAGATCGCCTACGAAACCGACGAGATGGAATTCATCCCGTCGATGAAGGTGGACCTGGACGTCGAAGGGGCGCGCAAGTTCCTGCACCTGTACGACGCGCTGGAAGAGCTCGATGACGTGCAGAGCGTCTACACCAACGCCGACCTCTCCGACGAGGTCCGCGCGGCCCTCGACGAAGAGAACTAAGCACCGGCTTGGCCCTGCGCATCGTAGGCGTCGACCCCGGCCTGACCCGTTGCGGGCTGGCCGCGGTCGACGTCGCCGCCAATCGGCAGGTTGAACTGGTTGGCTTCACCGTGGCCGGCACCCCGACGGGCACTCCGCTGGACGCGCGCCTGCTGGCCATCGCCGAGGCGATCGACGCCTGGCTCGAACTGCACCAGCCCGACGTGCTCGCCTTGGAACGCGTCTTCGCTTCGGCGAACGTGTCCACGGTGATAGGCACCGCCCAGGTGACCGGCATCGTGATTCTCGCCGCGGCTCGCCGCGGCATTCCCGTGGCTCTGCACACTCCGACCGAGGTGAAGGCCGCGGTCACCGGCAGCGGCCAGGCCACCAAGGTTGCCATCGGCAAGATGGTCGCAAAGATCTGCCGGCTCGACGAGCCGCCCAAGCCCGCCGATGCCGCCGATGCGGTGGCCCTGGCCATCGCCCACGGGTGGCGCGGTGCGGCGGTCGGGTCCAACGCCTCGGCCTCGGCCTCGGCCACCGCCGGGCGGGTCGGTTCGAACCAGCTCACCGCCGCCCAGCAGGCGTGGATCGCCGCCGAAGCCTCGTCGAAGCGCCGGGCAACCCGCCGCTAATCGCCATTCGTAGGTATCTTCGATAAGCTGGGATCGTTCGAACATATTTTTGAGGAGTGGCATGATCAGCTCACTGACCGGCACGGTCCAGGCGGCAACCCTGAATTCCGCGGTTATCAACGTCAACGGCTTCGGCATGCTCGTGCACGCCACCCCCGCCACGCTGTCCACCCTGCACCTGGGCCGCGAGGCCACCGTGCACACCTCGATGGTGGTGCGCGAAGACTCGATGACCCTTTTCGGTTTTGCCACGCCCGATGAACGCGAGGTCTTCGAGGTGCTCATCGGCATCTCGGGCATTGGCCCGCGCACCGGATTGGCGATCCTGGCGGTGCACACCCCCGAAGAGGTCCGCATCGCGGCGAACACCAAGGACACCGCCGCCTTCACCAAGGTCTCCGGCATCGGACCGAAGGGCGCCAGCCGCATCGTGCTGGAGCTGAACGGAAAACTCGTACCTACCGGAGTGGATACCGCAACAGGCCGCCCGGGCACCGCCTCGGTGTGGGAGCCGCAGGTTATCGAGGCACTCACCGGCTTGGGCTGGACCGAAAAGGATGCCCAGTCCACGCTCACGGCGCTGGGCAAGGCGAATCCAGAGGTTGTCGAAACCGGCAACGTCTCCGAAATACTGCGTGCGGCCCTGCGCAGCATGTCCACCGGCGCCCGCGCCCGATAGGATGACCCCGTGAATGAGTCCACGCAGCTGACAAACGCCGGAAGCGAACCGGAAGAACGGGTGATCGAGGCCGCCCTGCGCCCGCGGAACCTGGATGACTTCGTCGGCCAGGGGCGGGTGCGCCAGCAGCTTTCGCTGGTGTTGGAAGCGGCAAAAATCCGCGAGCGAACCGCCGACCACGTGCTGCTCTCCGGACCTCCGGGGCTGGGCAAGACCACGCTGTCGATGATCATCGCCGCCGAAATGAACGCCCCGCTGCGCATTTCCTCCGGCCCTGCCATCCAGCACGCCGGCGACCTCGCCGCGATCCTCTCCTCGCTCACCGAGGGGGAGGTGCTCTTCCTGGATGAAATCCACCGCATGTCCCGTCCGGCCGAAGAGATGCTCTACATGGCGATGGAAGATTTCCGTGTGGACATCATTGTCGGCAAGGGGGCCGGAGCCACCGCGATCCCGCTGGAAATTCCACCGTTCACCCTCGTGGGTGCGACCACGCGCGCCGGGCTGCTGCCCGGGCCGTTGCGTGACCGCTTCGGCTTCACCGGGCATCTGGAATTCTATGCGGTCGAAGAATTGGAACTGGTGCTGCGCCGCTCGGCGATGATGCTCGACCTGCGCGTGACCTCCTCCGCATTCAGCGAGATCGCTAGCCGTTCGCGAGGCACCCCGCGTATTGCCAACCGCCTGCTGCGCCGCGTGCGCGACTGGGCGCTGGTCAACAAGCTCGAGCAGATCGATGCCAGCGCCGCAGCCGCTGCCCTTGAAATGTATGAGGTCGACCCGAGGGGGCTGGACCGGCTGGACCGTTCGGTGCTCGAAGCGCTGTGCAAGAAGTTCGGCGGCGGCCCGGTGGGGCTATCCACCTTGGCGATCGCCGTCGGAGAAGAAAGCGAGACGGTGGAAACCGTCGCCGAGCCCTTCCTGGTCCGCGAAGGCTTGATGGGGCGCACCCCGCGTGGCCGTATCGCGATGCCCGCGGCGTGGGAGCATCTGGGCCTAGTGATGCCCAAGGACGCGATTTTTGCCGGAGCCCAAAACTATGAAACCGATGTGGATTAGGTGAATAACTCTACTCTGCCCGCGTAAATGGCTAGGCGATTTGCTTTCAGCCATTAGACTGGAGACGCCCGACACATGCCCCGATTTTGGCATGCCCGGGCGTCTTAATTCTTTTAACGAATCGTTAGCAGGTATTACACGTGAATTCCCTCGTCCTTGCCCAGGCAGCCGGTGGCGGCTTCAACCCATCCATAATCCTGATGGTGGCGCTGTTCGCAGTGCTGATCATCATGATGATCCGCGGCCGCAAGAAGGTCTCCAAGCAGCAGGAAGCCCTGAAGACCAAGTCGGTTCCGGGCGCCAAGGTGATGACCAACTCGGGGATCTTCGGCACCATCATCAGCATCGATGAGCAGGATCGCGTGCTCGTCGAGGTCGCCAACGGCGTCGTGCTCACCTTGCACCGCCAGGCCATCTCCACCTTCCTGGACGCCGATGCGCCCGCCGCCCCGGCCGAAGACGCCGAGCAGGCTCCTGCCGTCGCCGAATCCCCAGAGGAAAGCCTGCGTCGTTTGAACGGCGAAGGCAAGGACGACCGCAACGCCTAAGGCAGGCACCATCGCGGTGGTAAACCATCACGCCACCAGTTCAAGAAAGCACAATAGATGTCATCAATTGGACCTGTAAAACAGGCACGCAAGGCGTTGCTGTGGTTACTGGTCGTCTTCATCATCGCAACCGGAGTCCTAGTTGCTGGTGTATCGACGGGCCAGACCAGCGCCGCCCCGAAGCTTGCGCTAGACCTTGAAGGCGGCACCCAGATGATCCTGGCCCCGCAAGTCAAGGGGGATGAAAGCATCAGCCAGGAGCAGCTGGACCAGGCGGTGGAGATCATCCGCCAGCGTGTAGCCGGCTCGGGTGTCTCCGAAACGGAAATCACCACCCAGTCCGGGCGCAACGTCGTCGTTTCGATGCCCGGTACCCCGGACGCCGAAACCCGCGAGCTGATCCAGGCTTCGGCCAATATGGAATTCCGCCCGGTGTTGATCACCGGTTCCTTCGAGGCTACGCCCGAGGAGCAGCGCACCGCCGAGGCGGACGTGCCAGAACCAAATGGCGAGCCGGAGAACCCTTCGGACACCAACTGGATCAGCAAAGAGATCTACAAAGAGTTCGAAGCCTATGACTGCCCCACGGTGCTCGCGGAGCGTGAAACCACCGAGCAGGATCCTACTAAGCCCACGATCTCCTGCGACCCGCGCCAGGGTGTGAAGTACATCCTCGGCCCGCAGGAAATTCCGGGTGACCAGATTTCCGATGCCTATGCCAATCTGGCGCGCGGCGTGCAGGGTGCGGTCACCGGCGAATGGGTCGTGGTCATCGAGTTCAACAAGCAGGGTGCCGAAACCTTCGCGGAAACCACCCAGCGCCTGATTGCATTGCAGGGTTCGCAGAACCAGTTCGCGATCGTGCTCGATGGAACGGTGATCTCCGCTCCGACCACCAACGCGGTGATCTCCGATGGCCGCCCGCAGATTTCCGGCGGCTTCACCGAAGAATCCTCCCAGGCGCTGGCCCAGCAGCTGAAGTACGGCGCACTGCCGATCAGCTTCGAGATCCAGTCCGAGCAGCAGGTTTCCGCCACCCTCGGTAGCGACCAGCTCAAGGCCGGCCTCATCGCCGGCGTCATCGGCCTGGTCCTGGTGTTCATCTACTCGCTCTTCCAATACCGCGCACTGGGCCTGGTGACGATCTTGTCGCTGCTGGTTTCCGGCGTGCTCACCTATCTGGCGATCGTGCTGCTTGGCTGGGCGATGAATTATCGCCTGTCGCTGGCCGGTGTGGCGGGTCTGATCGTCGCGATCGGCTTGATCGCGGACTCCTTCATCGTGTACTTCGAACGCGTGCGTGATGAGTTGCGCGATGGCCGTTCGCTGGCCAGCGCCGTGGACGTGGGCTGGTCCCGCGCCAAGCAGACCATCCTGGCCTCCAAGGCGGTCAACGTGCTGGCCGCCGTCGTGCTCTACGTGGTGGCGGTGGGCAACGTGCGAGGCTTCGCCTTCACCCTGGGCCTGACCGCAATCATCGACCTCGTCGTCGTTTACGGTTTGACCCACCCGACGCTGATGCTGCTGGCGCGCACGAAGTTCTTCGCCGATGGACACCGCCTCTCCGGGCTGGATCCATCCTTGCTCGGCGTGGTGCCGCTGTACCGCGGCGCGGGCCAGGTCCGCCGCTTCAACGAGAACGTTGAGACGAACCGGGGCAAGAAGAACTCCAAGGCGAGCGGCGAGGCTGCCAAGCGCATGACCATCGCCGAACGCCGCCGCGCCGAAGCAAACCGGGAGGAGAACAATGAATAAGCTCGCAGAGTGGGGCAACCAGCTCTACACCGGGAAAACGTCCTACCCGTTCACGCAGAAGCACCGCCTGTGGTTCCTGATCGCAGCGATCCTGGTGATCGCCTCGATCCTGGTCCCGGTGGTCAAGGGCGGCTTCAACCTGGGCATCGATTTCCGCGGTGGCTCGGAATTCATGGTTTCCGGAGTGCAGAATACCGACATCAGCCTCGGCGAGGACGTGGTGAAAACCGCCGCCTCCGGCGCCGAAGCCACCGTCACGAATATCGCCCCGGGCACCATGCGCGTGCAGACCGAACGGCTCAGCGACGACCAGACCATCACGGTGGCCGGCGAGCTGGCCGAAACCTATGGGGTGGACTCCAGCGAGGTGACCAGCAACTTCATCGGCCCGACCTGGGGACAGGACGTCTCACGCCAGGCGATGCTGGGCCTGCTGGCTTTCGTGGTGCTCGTCGGGTTGCTGATGGCCGCGTACTTCCGCACCTGGAAGATGTCGGTCGCCGCCATCGGGGGCCTGTTCGTGGTCATCATCATCACCGCCGGAATCTATTCGCTCTCCGGTTTTGAGATCACCCCGAGTGCGATCATCGGCTTCTTGACGATTCTGAGCTATTCGCTCTACGACACCGTGGTGGTGTTCGACAAGGTCCGCGAGAACACCAAGGACTATGAACAGCAGCAGAAGCGCACCTTCCAGCAGCTGGTGAACCTCGCGGTGAACCAGACGCTGGTGCGTTCGATCAACACCTCGGTGGTGGCGGTGCTGCCGGTCGCGTCGATTCTGTTCATCGGCTCCTACCTGTTGGGCGCCGGTACGCTCAAGGACCTGTCCTTGGCGCTGTTCATCGGCATCATCATCTCCAACCTGTCCACGTTGTTCGTGCAGGCGCCGCTGTACAGCTGGCTGCGCCACCGCGACGAGGACGTGCGCAAGCACACCCAGAAGCTCGAAGCGCTCGACGCCTAGGCATCCGGTCGCTTCCACCGCAGATTCCGTGCGGAGAAGCTGAACGACTAGTGCCTCGGATCCACCGATCCGAGGCACTTTCTCGTCTCGGAAAAGTTCGCGTAATTAGTTGTCACCGCGCGAACGTGCTATAACGAATGAACTAAAACAATGCATGGAGCCGGCCTCACGAGCTTGGCACCTAGCACCGTTATGACCGGCGACGGTGGGAAGGAGCGAGGCATGGCAAACACGCCGAACCTGAACAATTCGAAGCGGCGCTCGATCTCACGCCTAGTACGTTTTGCGGGCCGAGGAAGCACACCGAGCACCTCGCCGACCTTGGAGCCGCTGCTGCGCACGGTGAAGTCCAAGCATCCCAAGGCGGACCTGGACCTGCTGATCCACGCCTACGAAGTGGCCGAGAAGCACCACGAGGGGCAAAAGCGCAAGAGCGGGGACCCCTACATCACCCACCCGGTGGCCGTAGCGACGATCCTCGCCGAAATGGGGATGACCGGTTCGATCCTCGCCGCCGCGCTGCTGCACGACACCGTGGAAGACACCGACTATTCGCTGGAATCGGTCACCAAGGAATTCTCCGAAGAGATCGCGATGCTCGTGGACGGCGTCACCAAGCTCGACAAGGTCACCTACGGGGACGCGGCCCCGGCCGAAACCGTCCGCAAAATGGTGGTCGCGATGTCCCGCGACATCCGCGTGCTGCTGATCAAGCTCGCCGACCGGCTGCACAACGCGCGCACCTGGCGCTACGTGTCCCCGGAGTCCAGCTCCCGCAAGGCGAAGGAAACCCTGGAGATCTTCGCGCCGCTGGCCCATCGGTTGGGCATGAACGCGGTCAAATGGGAGCTGGAAGACCTCTCCTTCGCCGCCTTACACCCCAAGGTGTACCAGGAGATCGTGCGCATGGTGGGGGACCGCACCCCGGAACGCGAAAAATACCTGGCCAGCCTCCGCGAACGGCTGAACAGCAAACTCGGCGAGCTGAACGTGCACGCCGCGGTGACCGGGCGCCCGAAGCACTACTACTCGATCTACCAGAAGATGATCGTGCGCGGCAAGGATTTCGACGACATCCACGACCTGATGGGCGTGCGCATCACCGTCGACTCGGTGAAGGACTGCTACGGCGCGCTGGGCGTGGTGCACGCCGAATGGAATCCGCTGCCCGGACGGTTCAAGGACTACATCGCGCTGCCGAAGCTGAACCTCTACCAGTCGCTGCACACCACGGTGATGGGTCCCGAAGGCAAGCCGGTGGAGATCCAGATCCGCACCCACGAGATGCATCTGCACGCCGAGAACGGGGTGGCCGCGCACTTCCAGTACAAGCACGGCGAACGCGGCGATTCGATGCTCTCCGCGGAGAAGAACATGGAATGGCTGCGCTCGTTGATGGAGTGGCAGGAAGACACCACCGACTCCGAGGAATTCCTCGACGGGTTGCGCTACACCATCAACTCCGCCGAGGTGTACGTGTTCACCCCGAAGGGCGACATCATGTCGCTGCCGGTCGGGGCCACGCCGATCGACTTCGCCTACTCCATCCACACCGATGTAGGCCACCGCACCATCGGCTCACGGGTCAATGGCAAGCTCGTTCCGCTGCACACCGAATTGAAGCAGGGCGACGTGGTGGAGGTCTTCACCTCCAAGGCCGAGGATGCCGGTCCTTCACAGGACTGGCAGAACTTCGTCAAATCCCCGCGCGCCAAGGCGAAGATCCGCGCCTACTTCAGCAAGGAGCGCCGCGAAGAAGCGATCGAAAAGGGCAAGGAGCTGCTCACCAAGGAGCTGCGCCGCAATCAGCTGCCGCTGCAGCGGCTGATGACCCACGAGCTGCTGACCACGGTGGCCACGAACCTGCACCACGTGGACATTTCGGCGCTTTACCAGTCCGTGGGCGACGGGCATACCAGTGCGCAGAACGTCATCGAGCATCTGGTGGCGCTCACCGGCCCGCCAGCGGGCGAACAGGTCGACGAGGAAGCCACGGTCACTCCGAGCCTCGCCAAGCCCACCACGGGCAACGACGCGGGCGTCATCGTCCAGGGCGTGGGCGATGTGCTGGTCAAGCTGGCCCGCTGCTGCACCCCGGTGCCCCCGGATGACATCGAAGGCTTCGTCACCCGAGGTGCCGGCGTCTCGGTGCACCGCACCGACTGCCTGAACCTGGCTCAGCTGGCCCAGCAGCCGGACCGGCTGGTCTCGGTCGCCTGGGCGGAGAAGCACCACGGGGTGTTCGTGGTCGAAATCCAGGTGGAGGCGCTGGACCGCAAGCAGCTGCTGTCAGATGTCACCCGGATCCTGTCCGAAAGCCACCTGAACATCCTCTCGGCCAGCGTGCAGACCAGCCGCGAACGCGTGGCGATCTCGCGCTTCTCCTTCGAGATGGGCGATCCGAAGTTCCTGAGCCACGTGCTCAACCAGGTCCGCCGCATCGATGGCGTGTACGACGTCTACCGCACCACCGCCGGCAGCCGCCGGTAAGCAGCATAAAGCGAACCCCGCCACCGCGACCCGAGGTCAGCGGTGGCGGGGTTCGCTTTATGCCGCGCGCGCCTGGTAGGACTGCACCAGCCGCAGCGCGCGTTCCACCGGGGGAGCGGAATCGAGTCCCGCGAGCCGTTCGCCCACGGCGGCCAGGTTCAGGAACGGATCCTGGAGCCGCTGGATCTGGTTGAGCACGCTCGTCGCGATCGGCAACGGGTCGAAGCAGGCCACATCGCACACGGTGCGCAGCAATCCGGTGAGCTTCACCCGCTTGCGGTTCACCAGATCCGCCTCCTCGATCGGCAACTGCACAAATTCGAAGCTCAGCGAATTTCCGGGGCGGTAGGGCCGATGGTAGGCATTCGAAGAGATGCAGATCGTATTCACATGCGGCAGCAATCCGTGGATCCAGGCCGCGGTTTGCTGGCAGAACACGTCGGCTCTGCCCAGCTGGCGCCCGGCGAGGAACGCGGCGATGCCGGCGCGGGCGCTCGAGTCATAACGGAACCTGGTCTCCACAAAGCACCCGCCAATGGATTCGCGCAGCAGCCCATGGGTTTCCATGGCGCCGAGCTCATTGCGGGTGAAGGGTTCGCCGACGATGAACAGGTCTTCGGGGATACGCAACGCGGCGACGCGCTGTCTCGTAGCTTTCTCCATGAAGCTACTGAACCAGCAAGCGCCGCCGCGTAGGGGGTGTTCTGCCGAACTGTGGATTCTAGTCCAGGTCGGCTGCCGACTTCTCCAGGGTGTTCAACCACATCTGGCGGGCGTCCAAGGCCTCCTGGGCCTTGGCAATGCGCTTGGCATTGCCCTGCTTCTTCGCCGCTTCAAGATCCGCTTCGAGAGCCGCGATAGTCTCCTGCAGCTGGGTGAGCATCGAATTCGAGCGGGCCTTGGTCTCCGGGTTGGAACGGCGCCACTGCTCGTCTTCGGCGCCCTTGACGCCCTCTTCGACCTGGCGCAGCGCCGATTCGACACGCTGCAGATCCGCGCGCGGAACCTTGCCTGCCTCTTCCCAGCGGCCGCGGATGACGTCGAGCTTCTGCTTGGTGATGGCCAGATCCTTCACCGGCAGCAGCGCGCGGGCCTCTTCGAGCAGGGCCTCCTTCACCACGAGGTTCTGCGCGTATTCGGCGTCGACCTTCGCGTTTTCGGCGGCGCGGGCCTGGAAGAACACATCCTGTGCGGCTCGGAAGCGGCTCCAGAGCGCGTCGTCGTCCTTGCGCGAGGCACGGCGGGACTTCTTCCACTCGTCCATCAGCTTGCGGTACTCGGCGGCGGTTCCCGCCCAGTCGGTGGAGCTCGCGAGCGCCTCGGCGCGCGCGATCAGCTCTTCCTTAACGGTTTTGGCCTGCGCGTTGGTCGCGTCCAGCTGGGAGAAGTAGGCGCGGCGGTGCCGGTCGAAGGTGGTGCGGGCGGCGCGGAAGCGCTTCCACAGGGCATCTTCGGTGGCACGTGGCAACCGCACGGAGGAACGCTGGGTTTCCTTCCACGTGTCGAACAGCTCGTTCATCTCGGAGGACGCGGTCTTCCACTGGATCTGCTCGGGACGCTTCCCGGCCAGTGCCTCGGCCTGCTCGACCAGTCCTTCGCGGACCTTGAGCTGCTCGGCGCGAGCGGCCTCATTCGCCTGGCGCTGTGCGGCGGACAGGGTGCTCACCGCGCCGCGCAAGGACTCGATGCGGGCCTCGATGGCGCGGATGTCGCCGACCAGGTGGCGTTCGGCCACGGTCGCTGCGAGGGTGTCGAGGGTTTTGGGCATGTCGCCGCTGGGCGCCTTGGCCGCGACGCGCTGTTCGAGCAGCATCAGCTGCGAGACGACGTCATCGTACTTGCGCACGAAGTAGGCCAGGGCCTCTTCTTCGCTGGCGTCCGGGTACTGCCCGACCGGATGCTCGGTGCCGTCGATGATGACAAACACGTGCCCATCGTCGGTCACACGGGCAAATTTGGCCGCTTCTTCGAGGGGAGTGCTGTGGTCGACGGGCTGAGCCACTACCGGCTTCGCCACTGGCTTATGGGCCTGTGGCAAGGGGATGTTCGGGCTGTCGTCGGATTTCTGACTGGTGGTCACCGCTGAAACTCTTTCGCTTTACTGTTCGCTTGCTAGAGGTAACTCTACCTGTGACCTCCGTTTCTTAGTAAGCCGACGTGCACAGTAATCCAATGTGTTGCGTCGTAGGATAGATGGGCAACCAATTTGTACTAAGGAGTTTCATGGCACGCAAGGCCTCACTATCAGGTTTCCCCGAATGGCTTCCGGCCGAGCGGGCCGTCGAACAGCATGTGCTGGACACCTTGCGTCGCACCTTCGAACTCCATGGCTTCGCCAATATCGAAACGCGCGCGGTGGAAACCCGCGGGCAGCTGCTGCGCAAGGGCGAAATCGACAAGGAAGTCTACGGGCTCTCCCGGCTGGCCGCCGAAGCTGAGGACAAGAACGACCCCAACGCGCTGGCGCTGCACTTCGATCTGACCGTGCCCTTCGCCCGCTACGTGGTGGAAAACGCCGGACACCTGGCCTTCCCGTTCCGCCGCTACCAGATGCAGAAGGTCTGGCGTGGCGAGCGCCCGCAGGACGGGCGCTTCCGCGAATTCACCCAGGCGGATATCGACGTCGTCGGCGAGGGCAGCTTGCCCTTCAGCTACGACGTGGAGCTCGCGCTGACCATCGCGGATGCGCTCTCCGCCCTGCCCATCGGCGACTTCCGGCTGCGCGTGAACAACCGCAAGCTGGCCGAGGGCTTCTACCGCGGGCTGGGCCTGGAAGACCCGGACGCGGTGCTGCGCGCCATCGACAAGCTGGAGAAGATCGGCGAAGACGGCGTCGCCAAGATCCTGGTCACCGAGCTCGGGGCCAGCGAAGAGCAGGCCCGTGCCGCGCTGGCGCTCGCGGCGATCCGCACCCTGGACACCGGTTTCGTCGCCCAGGTGCGCGCCCTGGGCGTGGAGCACGAATTGCTGGACACCGGGCTCGACGAGCTCGCCCAGGTCATCGACGCCGCCTCGAAGCGTGCCCCGGGCAAGGTGATGGCGGATCTGTCCATCGCCCGCGGGCTGGATTACTACACCGGCACCGTCTATGAGACGGTGCTCGTCGGACACGAGTCCCTCGGTTCGATCTGCTCCGGCGGACGCTACGAATCGCTGGCCTCGAAGGGCAAGAAGAACTACCCGGGGGTGGGCCTGTCCATCGGTGTCACCCGGCTGATCTCGCGCATCCTCGCCGAGGAGCTGGCCAGCGCCGCGCGCGCCGTGCCCTCGGTGGTATATGTCACCTTGGCCAACGCCGATTCCTGGCACCAGGCCCAAGACGTCGCCTCCGCGCTGCGTGCCCGCGGCATCGCCTGCGAGGTGGCCTCGAGTGCCGAGAAGTTCGGCAAGCAGATCAAGTACGCTGACCGCCGCGGGATTCCGTTCGTCTGGTTCACCCAGGAGGACGGCACTCACGAGGTGAAGGACATCCGCTCCGGCGAGCAGCTGGCCGCGGATGCCGCCAGCTGGACGCCGCCGGCCGAAGATCTGCACAACACCGTCAACTAGCTGCGGTGCACTAAACTCGTCATCGAGAAGAACTGAAGAGATTTCACGTCTCAACCGACCGAAAGGATCGTAGTGCTACGCACTCATCAGCTGGGCGAACTCCGCGCCGAGCACATTGGACAGCAGGTCACCCTCACCGGTTGGGTCGCGCGTCGACGCGACCACGGTGGTGTGGCGTTCCTCGATTTGCGCGACGCCTCCGGCTTCGCCCAGATCGTGGTGCGCGACGAAGAGGACTTCCACCCGCTGCGCAATGAATTCGTGCTGCAGATCAAGGGCACCGTTGAGCGTCGCCCCGAGGGCAACGAGAACCCGAACCTGCCAACCGGTGAGATCGAGGTGATCGCCGATGAGGTGATCGTGCTGAACACCGCCGCGGCGCTGCCTTTCCAGATCGATGAGCACGTCGAGGTCGGCGAGGAGGCGCGGCTGCGCCACCGCTACCTGGATTTGCGCCGGCCGACCCCGGCCCGCAACCTGCGTCTGCGCTCCGAGGTCAACCGTGCCGCGCGCAACCTGCTGCACGACGAGGGCTTCGTCGAGATCGAAACCCCGACGCTGACCCGTTCCACTCCGGAAGGCGCCCGCGACTTCGTCGTGCCCGCCCGACTGAGCCCGGGCGCCTGGTACGCGCTGCCGCAGTCCCCGCAGCTGTTCAAGCAGCTCTTGCAGGTCGGCGGCTTCGAGAAGTACTACCAGATCGCGCGCTGCTACCGCGATGAGGACTTCCGTGCGGACCGCCAGCCGGAATTCACCCAGCTGGATATCGAGGCTTCCTTCGTCGAGGAAGATGACATCATCGAGCTCGGCGAGAAGCTGGTCAAGGAAATCTGGTCGTTGATCGACGTTGAGATCCCGACCCCGATCCGCCGTATGACCTACGCCGACGCGATGTCCAGCTACGGTTCGGACAAGCCGGATCTGCGCTTCGGCCTGGAACTGACCGAGATGACCGAGTACTTCGCGAACACTTCCTTCAAGGTCTTCCAGTCCGCCTATGTCGGCTCCGTGGTCATGCCAGGTGGCGCCGCGCAGCCGCGCCGCACCCTGGATGCCTGGCAGGAATTCGCCAAGCAGCGCGGCGCGAAGGGACTTGCCTACGTGCTGCTGAAGGAAGACGGCGAGCTGGCCGGCCCGGTGGCGAAGAACCTCTCCGATGAGGAGAAGGCCGGGTTGGCGCAGGCCACCGGCGCGAAGCCCGGTGACTGCATCTTCTTCTCCGCCGGCGACAAGGCCGAATCCCGGGCATTGCTCGGTGCGGTGCGCGTGGAGATCGGGCACCGCACCGGGTTGATCAAGGACGGCGACTGGGCGTTCGTGTGGATCGTTGATGCGCCGATGTTCGAGCCAGCCTCCGCGGCCGTCGCTTCCGGCGACGTGGCGGTGGGCGCCGGCGCCTGGACCGCAGTGCACCACGCCTTCACCAGCCCGAAGCCAGAGTTCATGGACACCTTCGACACGGATCCGGGCTCGGCCCTGTCCTACGCCTACGACATCGTCTGCAACGGCAACGAAATCGGTGGCGGTTCGATCCGTATCCACCAGCGCGACGTGCAGGAACGTGTCTTCAAGCTGATGGGCGTGTCCGACGAGCAGGCGCAGACCCAGTTCGGCTTCCTGCTGGAGGGCTTCAAATTCGGCGCTCCGCCGCATGGCGGCATCGCCCTGGGCTGGGACCGCGTGCTGCAGCTGCTCACCGGTTCCGAGTCGATCCGCGACGTCATCGCCTTCCCGAAGACCGGTGGCGGATTCGATCCGCTGACTGCCGCTCCTGCGCCGATCACCCCGGCGCAGCGCAAGGAAGCGGGCATCGATTTCAAGCCCGAGAAGAAGAAGGCCGAGGCCCCGGTGGCCGAAGCCGCCAAGTAGGTTCATAGTTCAGCTTCGCGGACTACAGCCGCAAGGAGCAGGTTGAAACGATTATTCGTTTCAACCTGCTCCTTTTTTGTTTTCGAACAGCTGCGGTGTCGTTGGACACGGGATAATTTTTGAACTAGGTTGAATTTTGACCTAGTTATCTGAAGGCAGTTCGGAGCAGCCAATGTCCCCGGAATCTCCCAGCGGAATCATCGAAGAGTACCCAGAAGCAGACCGCTCATGGGCCCAAACTTTCCTGGTTTCCATCGCTTGGAACGACCTCTCCAACGAGCAATGCCGCAACGAGCTGCGCAATCAGCTTGCTGCCGTGCACGATAGCGGTACCGGTGCCGACGAACTGTTTGGCGATCCGTGGAAATACGGCGTGCAACGTGCCCAAGCAACGCTTACGCCCCAGCAGCGGGCCAACGCAGAGCTCACGGTGCAGACCGGTACCGCGCTGCTCGCCGTCGTTGGCATGCTGGCCGGGCTGATCTGCGTGGGCTTCGGCCTATGGATTGGCTTCCGCGACGGATGGGCGAATTATTCATGGCACTACTGGCAGCTGGCGGCCCTGGCCGGAGGGGTTGGCATTGCCGCTTCGGCCCACCTTTGGTGGTTCTACCGCTTGAAGGGGCGTTTCGAAGCTTCCTGGCTGATCGGTATTTCCGGGTGCCTGGCAAGCATCGCCGCGGCTATTGGGATCGCCGTCCTTGGCGGCGAAGGCCACCTGCCGGTGCCAAATTGGCTGGCGCCGCTCCTTGGGGCGGCGGCAGCGCTCGGCTCCTGGTTCCTGCCCTTCACCAGGGCCGAGGAAAAACCCTCAGCCAGCACGACGGCAGCCCTTGATCCGAGCGGCTGGTTCGACGAGGTAGCGCGGTTGCTGCGTGGCCGCTACGGAATGAACGCGAAGGAAGCCCGGGAGGCACTGGCTGCGGCACGCCAGCATGGTTCCGATCTCGGTGCGGCAGGAAGCAGCGTGGACATGCTCGAGGAATTCGGGTCACCCAGCACCTTTGCCATCGGGCTGGCGGTGAATACCGAAAGTGCGCTCAAGCGGCGCTGGCTGCTCCGTCGTCTGCTGCCGCTGGCCGTCGCATGCGTCTATGGCATGAGCCTTATTCCGGAGCTGCTGGAAGCAGGGATCAGCGGTTGGAATATTTTCATCGCGATAGCATTCATGGTGTTCATCGGCATCTCGCTCTACCAGCTGCGCCGCGCCGATCGGGCGGACTACGTGCAAGCCAAGCTTGCCGAACGCCGGGCGCATGCACAGGCGCTGCAGGAAGGCCGCGATGAGTAGCGAATTTCCCGGCTCCTGGCAGCGCGCGATGCTGCCGATGCTATTGCTTGCAGAGCTGTCCGGCGGTCAAGCGCATGGCTATGCGCTGTCCAAATCCTTGCAGGAACGCGGATTCGGGCCGATCAAGGGCGCGACGCTCTATCCCGCACTGGCCAAGCTGGAAGCCTCCGGATTGCTCGGAACACGGTGGGAGGAAGGCCAAGGCGGACCGGGGCGAAAAGTCTACGAGCTCTCCGCCGCCGGCCGCTCCGAACTGCAGGCACAGCGCGCCAGCTTCGACCGGCTCGTGCACTTGGTCCGGGCCACGGGCCGCTAGGCCAGCTCTGCGGAATCCACGATCACCGTGAATGGGCCGGAATTTGTGAGGTTGACCTCCATCATCGCGCCGAACACCCCGGTCTCCACGCTGGCGCCGAGGTCACGCAGGTAGTCCACGAAGTATTCGTAGAGCGGTTCGCTGTGCGCGCCGGGCGCCGCCGCCGACCAGGAGGGGCGTCGGCCCTTGCGCACCGCGGCGTAGAGCGTGAACTGGCTGACCACCAGCAGCGGCGCGCCAAGCGATTCGCAGCTTGCCTCGTCCTCCAAGATGCGCAGCCCGTAGATCTTCTGCGCCACCTTGCGGGCGGTAGCCTCGTCATCCTCGTGCGTGATGCCTAGAAGCACCACGAGCCCCGGGCCCGGTAGCTGCCCGACGATCGAACCCTCGACTTCGACGCTGGCCCGGCTGGCTCGTTGTAATACTGCGCGCATGTGATCCTTTCTTCGCAGCTACCAGAGTATCGGTAGGCTGGGGGAGTGAACGATTTGCTGGATGCCCTGGACGACGGTTCGATCAAGCGCCCGCGCCCGCCGCTGGCGGTGCGCATGCGCCCCAAGACGCTCGATGAGCTGGTCGGCCAGCAGCACCTGCTGGGGCCCGGTTCCCCGCTGCGCCAGCTCGCCGAGCACCCGGAAACCGGGTTGGCCGGCCCGGCCAGCGTGATTCTCTACGGCCCGCCGGGCATCGGCAAGACCACCATCGCGCATGTGATCGCCCGCGCCACGGACCGCAAATTCGTCGAGCTCTCGGCGATCACCGCCGGGGTGAAGGATGTGCGCCGGGTGATCGACCAGGCCAAGGACGACCGCGACCTGCGCGGGATGACCACCGTGCTGTTCCTCGACGAGATCCACCGCTTCAACAAGGCCCAGCAGGATGCGCTGCTGCCCGGGGTGGAGAACCGGGTGGTGGTGCTCGTCGCGGCCACCACCGAAAACCCGTCCTTCTCGGTGATCTCGCCGCTGCTCTCGCGCTCGCTGCTGCTGACCCTGCGCCCGCTGACCGACGCGGATGTGGCCGCGCTGCTGGAGCGGGCGGTTGACGATGAGCGCGGCTTCGATGCGCAGGTGATCCTGCCGGCCGAGCAGCGCGACGCGATCGTGCGCCTGGCCCAGGGCGATGCCCGCCGTTCGCTCACCGTGCTGGAAGCCGCTGGCGCGGTGGCCTGGAATGCCGCCGGAACCGCGGGGCAGCCGCCGATCGAGATCGGCGACGAGCATGTGCAGCTGGCCATGGACCAGGCGGTGCAGCGCTACGACAAGGACGGGGACCAGCACTACGACATCATCTCCGCGTTCATCAAGTCGATCCGCGGCTCGGATGTGGATGCGGCCCTGCACTATCTGGCGCGCATGCTTTCGGCCGGGGAGGACCCGCGGTTCATCGCCCGCCGGCTGATGATCAGCGCCTCGGAGGATATCGGCATGGCCGATCCCACCGCGCTGCCGCTGGCGGTGGCCGCCGCGCAGTCGGTGGCGCTGACCGGGATGCCGGAGGCGCGGATCATGCTCGGGCACGCCACCGTGCACCTGGCCACCGCGCCGAAGTCCAACGCCGCCTACAACGCGATCAACGAGGCGCTGGCCGACGTGGCCGCCGGCAAGGGCGCGCTGGTCCCGGACCATCTGCGCGACGCGCACTACCCGGGGGCCAAGGCGCTGGGCCACGGGGTGGGCTACATCTACTCCCACGATGCCCCGCATTCGATCGCCAGCCAGCAGTACCTGCCCGATGACCTGATCGGCACCGACTACTACCGCCCCAACGCCAACGGGACCGAACGCTCGCTGAGCGATCGGCTGGCGCGGCTGCGCGAGATCATTCGGCGCAAGGACAAGAAGAAACGTTAGCGAGCTTCGTTACAGCTCACCTGCTGGCCGGGGTGCATCGTGTAGACTTGATCCTTGGCTGGCAAGCCATGCCACCCGCGCGAGTCATCGTTCGGGAGGCAAGGTTGCAGTGGTCGAGGGCCGCGACGCCCCAACACTCTCCGTCCCGGAGGCCAGTAGATCCCGTCGCTAAAACGAAAAGGACACACATATGGCTAACGCCCGTGCCCGCCGTACCGTGCGCCTCTCGCGCGCACTCGGCCTTGCCCTGACTCCAAAAGCTGAAAAGTACATGGAGCGTCGTCCCTACGGTCCCGGCCAGCATGGCCGTGCCCGCAAGAAGCAGGACAGCGATTACGCGGTTCGTCTGCGCGAAAAGCAGCGTTTGCGTGCCCAGTACGGCATCCGCGAAGTTCAGATGCTGAACGCATTCAAGGAAGCCAAGCGCCTCGGCGGCCAGACCGGTGACAACCTGTTGGCACTGCTCGAGTCCCGCCTGGATGCCCTGGTGCTGCGTGCAGGCTTCGCCCGCACCATCCAGCAGGCCCGTCAGCTGGTTGTGCACCGCCACATCCTGGTTAACGGCCAGCGCGTGGACCGTCCATCGTTCAAGGTGCAGCCGGGTCAGCTGATCCACGTGCACGAACGCAGCGAGAAGATGGTTCCATTCCAGATGGCAGCAGCAGGTGAGCACTCACAGGTGCTGCCAGCAGCTCCTGCCTACCTGGACGTGAAGCTGGAAGCCTTGCAGGCTACCTACCTGCGCGCTCCTGAGCGTGCAGAGATCCCAGTGACCTGCGAAGAGAACCTCGTGGTCGAGTACTACGCACGCTAAATCTAGCGCGTGTTCAATGGCCCGCAACCGACTCGGTTGCGGGCCATTGGCTTAACTACCTATATCAGCTCGCGGTTCGCTAAGCTGGACTGGCAGCAAACACCCAAAGCAGAAGAGGAAGCACATGTCGGGTTCGGATATTGCAGGGCTCATCGCAGCCGGCGTCTTTGCCATTCTGGTGGCATTGTTGGCGGTGCCGATCATCAAGTTGGGCAGGGTGTTTGATGAGCTTCGCAACTCGATCAAGGACCTCTCGGACGGGACGACCCCGCTGATTGGCGAAGTTGCCAATACCGTCGCCACGACCAACGACCAGCTCAAGAAGGTCGACGCGATCACCTCGAACGTCTCCGATGCGAGCGCCAACGTCTCCGCGCTGTCCTCCTTGGTGGCAGCCACCGTGGGCAAGCCACTGATCAAGATCGCCGCATTCACCTCGGGTGTGCAGGCAGCGATCAATGCGAACACCAGCGGCAAGGGCCGCCGCAGCCGTTAGGGGAGACTAGAATGAAAAAGCTTTTGTGGGTTGTTATCGGCGTGGGCGTCGGAGTCCTCGCCACCAAGAAATACACCGAAGTATCCTCCGGGGCGGCCCTGAACCGTCAGGTCGGCAAGTACGCCGACCGCATCTCGGAGGTAGTGGGGGCATTCCGCGAAGGAATGAACTCCCGCGAAGTAGAATTACGTTCCGCCTTGGGCGTGGACACCGCTAAGTGAAGGGATCATCCGTAACACGATGAAAACGCAGGAAATTGCACGCCGCTGGGTCGACTTCTTCGTCGCGAAGGGGCACACAGCGGTACCCAGCGCCTCGCTGGTCTCATCTGACCCGTCGCTGTTGTTCACGGTGGCCGGCATGGTCCCATTCATCCCTTACCTGACCGCCCAGGAGGAGGCGCCGTACGCGCGCGCCACCTCGGTGCAGAAGTGCATCCGCACCGGAGACATCGAAGAGGTCGGCAAGACCGTACGCCACGGCACGTTCTTCCAGATGTGCGGCAACTTCTCCTTCGGCGACTACTTCAAGAAGGAAGCGATCCACTTCGCCTGGGAGCTGCTGACCGGTTCGCTCGCGGACGGCGGCTACGGCCTGGATCCCGAACGCCTCTGGGTCACCGTCTACGAAGACGGCGCGGAGAAGGACGAAGAAGCCCGGCGCATCTGGGAAGAGCAGATCGGCATCCCGCGCGAACGCGTGGTGGGCACCGGCAAGGAAGACAACTACTGGAACACCGGCCAGCCCGGCCCCGGCGGTCCCTGCTCGGAGATCTACTACGACCGCGGCGCGGCGTACGGCCTGGACGGGGGACCGGCGGTCGACGAAACCCGTTTCATCGAAATCTGGAACCTGGTCTTCATGCAGTACCGGCTCTCCGCGGTGCGTTCCAAAACCGATTTCGACGTCGCCGGCGAACTGCCCAAGCGCAATATCGACACCGGCCTGGGACTCGAACGCCTGGCGATGATCCTGCAGGGCGTGGAGAACATGTACGAGACCGACCAGCTGCGTCCGGTGCTCGACAAGGCCGCCGAACTTGCCGGCATCGTTTACACCTCCACCGAGGACCCGGAAGATCCGAACCACGCCAACGACGTGCGCCTGCGCATGATCGCGGACCATATCCGCTCCTCGCTGATGCTCATCTCCGATGGCGTCACCCCCGGCAACGAGGGCCGCGGCTACGTGCTGCGCCGGCTGATCCGCCGCGCGGTGCGCGCCATGCGCCTGATGGGCGTGGACTCCGAGGTGCTCCCCGAGCTGCTGCCGGTCTCGCGTGACGCGATGAAGGGCGTCTACCCGATCGTCGAAGAGGACTTCGCCCGCATCGGGCGCATCGCCTACGCCGAGGAGCGCGCCTTCCGCCGCACCATCGCCTCGGGCACCACCCGGCTGGACGACGCGCTGAAGCAGGCCAAAACCGCGGGCCGCGAGCTGACCGGCGACGACGCCTTCGCGCTGCACGACACCTTCGGCTTCCCGATCGACCTGACCCTGGAGATCGCCGCCGAGGCGGGCCTGGCGGTGGACGAAAAGCGCTTCCGCGAACTGATGACCGAACAGCGCACCCGGGCGCAGAAGGACGCGAAGTCCAAGAAGGCCGGGCATGCGGACCTGTCGGTGTTCACCAAGCTCGCCGAGGCGGGCAAGGTGGAGTTCACCGGCTACGACACGCTGGTGGGCGAATCGAAGATCCGCGGCATCGTCGCCGACGGCCAGGTGGTGAACTTCGCCGAACAGGGCCAGGAAATCGAGCTGGTGCTCGACGAGACCCCGTTCTACGCCGAGGCCGGCGGCCAGGCCGGCGACATCGGCCTGATCACCGGCGACGGCTTCGTGCTGGAGGTCACCGACGTGCAGGCCCCAATCAAGGGGCTGAACGTGCACAAGGTGATCGTGCGCGAAGGCGAACTTCCCGCCGAGGCGCTGGTGCGCACCCAGGTTGACGCGGCGCGCCGCCACTCCGGGGAGCAGGCCCACTCGGCCACGCACCTGGTGCACGCGGCCCTGCGCGAGCTGCTCGGGGACACCGCCACCCAGGCCGGTTCCTTCAACAAGGCCGGATACCTGCGCTTTGACTTCTCCTGGGCCGAGGCGCTTTCCGCACAGGCCCGCACCGAGGTCGAAGAGGTGGTGAACCTGGCGATCGCCTCGAACCACCAGGTGATCACCAACGAGATGGCCATGGCCGAGGCGCAGAAGCTGGGCGCGATGAGCCTCTTCGGCGAAAAGTACGGCAACGCCGTGCGCGTGGTGGAGATGAACGGGGCCTGGTCGCGCGAGCTGTGCGGTGGCACCCACGTGCCGTCCACCTCCCGCATCGGGCAGCTGACCCTGCTCTCCGAGGCTTCGGTGGGTTCGGGCAACCGCCGCGTCGAAGCGCTGGTGGGCATGGAGGCGTTCCGCCACGGGGCCGCCGAGCGTGCGCTGGTTTCCGAGCTCTCGGGCCTGTTCCGCGTGCCGTCCAACCAGGTTTCCGAGCGCGTGAACGACACGGTGGCGAAGCTGAAGGCCGCCGAGAAGCAGATCGCGGAGCTCAAGAGCGCCGCGATGCTCGCCCAGTCGGCCAGCCTGCTGGAGCAGGTGCAGACCATCGGCAACACCCGGCTGCTGGCGCACAACGCCGGGCAGATCGATTCGGCCGACGCGCTGCGCACCATGGCCCTTGACCTGCGCGGCAAGCTCGGCGCGCAGGCCGCGGTGATCGTGCTGATCGGCGTGTCGAATTCCCGTCCGCTGGTGCTCGCGGTGACCAACGACGAGGCGCGCGCCAACGGCTTCAAGGCCGGCGCGCTGGTGCGCACCGCAACCGGGGTGCTCGGCGGCGGCGGCGGCGGCAAGGACGATATGGCCCAGGGCGGCGGCGCGGACGAATCGAAGATCGACGACGCGCTGGCCGCAATCCGGGCGGCCCTTGCCAATGGCTAAGCTAGCGTTCGGCGTCGACGTGGGCCTGGCCCGCGTCGGCGTCGCCGTCTCCGATCCGTCGGGAATCCTCGCCACCCCGGTGATGACCCTGCGCCGCGATGTGAAGAAGAACTCCGATCGCCGCCTGCTCTTGCGCATGATCGTTGACCGTGAGGTCTCCGAGGTGTTCATCGGGGAACCGAAATCCCTGGCCGGGAATTCCACGGAATCCACGAAAATGGCTCGTGACTACGCGATAGCCTTGGCCGAGGAGGCAAATGCGGCTAGCATCGAGGTTGAGATTTTCTTGGTTGACGAGCGTTTGAGCACGGTCAGCGCGCACCGCTCGTTGCACGCCTCGGGGCGCCGCATGCAAGACCATCGTCAGGTCGTTGACCAGGCGGCCGCCATTGAAATCCTGCAACAGGTGCTTGAAATGCGACGTAATGGTGTGCGCGTTCAAGCCAGCCGCATCGTGCTGAAGTAACAGCGCGCCGCGAGAATCCACAGGGAGAATTGATGCGAGAAGAAGCCCGCCGCGAACGGCAGCGTGAAACCTTTTCCGAGCTTTACGCGCGTTTTGCAGCCGGCGAGCCGCAAGGCCTCGCAACACCAACTACCCCGGAACTGACCGGTGAGCAGCTCTACGGCGGTGTAGATTCGGCCGCGGCCGAGCTGCACCGCGAGCCGGAACCGGCCATGGCAGACGCCGAGCCGCAGCCGGCGCCCGAGTCCTTGCTCGGCACGGTGCCCGCCAGCGGCGCGGCGAAGGCGCGCAAGAAGCGCAGCAAACGCCGCCGCAACCTGGTGATGCTCGCAACCTTCTTGATCTTCGCCGTCGTGGTCGCCGGGTCCTTCTATTTCATCCGTTCGCTGGTCAAGCAGTTCAACCCGGATGACTACCCGGGCCCGGGCGGCCAAGCGGTCGAATTCACCGTGGAGGACGGCTGGGGTCCGGCGCTGATCTCGCGCAAGCTCGAGGAACTCGACGTGGTGGCCAGCGACAAGCTGTTCATGGACGCGCTGGAGGACTCGAAGGCGGACAATGTGGTCATTCACCCCGGAACCTATCCGCTGAAGCTGCAGATGCCAGCCGCGGACGCGACCGAGGTGCTGGTCGATAATCGTCCGGACAAGGTCTTCTACATCGGGTTGAAGGCGAATCTGCGGCTACAGGCCTCGCTGGCCGAAATCGCCAAGGGCTCCGGGCTCGACGAGAAGAAATTGGGCGAGCTGGCGAACCAGCCCGAGAAGTTCGGGCTGCCCGAGTCGGTGAAGAACCTCGAAGGCTGGCTGCACCCGGGCGAATACCGTTTTGCCCTGGATACCAGCGCCGAGAAGGTGCTCACCGAACTGGTGGATTCGACCAAGACCGCCTTGCAAGATGCCGGAGTCAATGACCTGGGCGAAGGCTACCGGGCGTTGAAGGTCGCCTCGATTCTGCAGGCCGAAGCCACCCCGAAGGACTATGCCACGGTGGCCGGAGCCATCGAAAACCGGTTGAACCCGAACAACGTGGAGACCCATGGCCTGCTGCAGACCGACTCCACGGTGATCTACGGGCTTGACCGGTACTCCTTGCAGTTCACCGCGACCGAGAAAAGGGACGCAGGCAACCAGTACAACACCTATGTGCACACCGGGCTGCCGCCGACCCCGATCGGTTCCCCGGCAACCTCCGCGATCGATGCGGCGGTCAACCCGGCGGATAACGGCTTCTACTACTGGGTGACGGTCAATACGCAGAGCGGCGAGACGAAATTCGCCTCGAACTATGCCGAGCACCAGGTGAACCAGAACGAATTCCGCGCCTGGTGCGCGGCGAATGCGGAGGTCTGCAAGTAATGCGCGCCGCCGTCTTGGGCCAACCCATCAAGCATTCCAAATCCCCGGTGCTGCATCGGGCGGCCTATGAGCTGCTCGGCGCCGACATCGACTATCGGGCCATCGAGCTGGACCCGTCCCAGGCCCCGGAGCAGGCGGCCAAAATGCGTGCCGGCGGGTGGGCCGGATGTTCGGTGACCATGCCGTTGAAGGATGTCTTCGTTCCGCTGATGGATGAGGTTTCACCGCGCGTGGCGCGCCTGGGCGCGCTGAACACCATCGTGGTGCGCCCCGACGGCGCCCTCTTTGGGCAGAATACCGACGTGGACGGGATCGTGCTGGCGCTGGCCGACGCGCGGCTGCGCCAAGCATCGAGGGCCACCGTGCTGGGCGCCGGCAATACGGCCTTGGCGGCCATCGAAGCGGCCGCGGAACTTGGCGTCGAGGAACTCAAGCTGGTGGTGCGCGACGCCACCCGTGCGCAGCGGGCCACCGCACTGGCCGGCCAGCTGGGCCTGCGCGTGCAGCTGGTGCAGGTGCAGGATCTGGGTGCCGGCGGCATCGCCGCGGACCACCTGGTGATCAGCACGCTGCCGCCGCGCGCCGCCGACAGCTGGGTGCCGCATCTGGGCCGCGGCCAGGGGCTGCTGCTGGATGTCGCCTATGACCCGTGGCCGAGCAAACTGGCCGAGTCCTGGGCCGGCACGGTGATCTCCGGGCTTCATATGCTGGTGCACCAGGCGGTGGAGCAGGCCCGTTATTTCAGCGCCGCAGACTTCGACACGCACACCCGCGAAAACGTCACAAATGCGATGTATCGCTCACTGGGGCTTCATCGACGCGGTTAATGAGGCCATGTCATGGCAAAATAGAATCCATGTTGCGTTGGTTGACGGCGGGCGAATCACACGGCCCGGCACTAGTTGGAATTCTTGAAGGCCTACCCGCCGGAGTCTCGGTGGACAGCGAAGCGGTGCGCGATGCACTGGCTCGGCGGCGCCTGGGCTACGGCCGAGGCGCGCGCATGAAGTTTGAAAAGGACCAGGTCACCTTCCTCGGTGGCGTGCGCCACGGAAAGACCCAGGGCGGACCGGTAGCCATCGAAATCGGGAACACCGAATGGCCCAAATGGGAACGCGTGATGAACTCGGACCCGGTTGACCTGGACGAACTGGCCTCGATGGCGCGCAACGCGCCGCTGACCCGCCCGCGTCCGGGGCACGCGGACTTCACCGGCATGCAGAAGTACGGTTTCGACGATGCCCGTCCGGTGCTCGAGCGCGCCAGCGCCCGCGAAACCGCGGCCCGCGTGGCCCTCGGCTCGGTAGCCCAGGCCTTTCTGGCCGATCTGGGCATCGAACTCGTCTCGCACACCACCGCCATCGGCGCCGTCGCGGCGCCCCTCGACGCACCGCTGCCCACCCTGGGGGACGTTGCGGCGTTGGACGCGGATCCATTGCGCTGCTTCCACGGGGAGACCTCGGCCGCCATGGTCGCCGAGGTCGATGACGCGCACAAGGCGGGGGAGACCCTGGGCGGCGTCGTGGAGGTGCTGGCCTACAACCTGCCTCCGGGCATCGGCTCCTACGTGCATTGGGACCGCCGGCTGGACTCCCGGCTGGCCGGCGCGCTGATGGGCATTCAGGCCATCAAGGGTGTTGAGGTCGGCGACGGCTTCCTCACCGCCGCCCGACGCGGTTCGGCCGCCCACGACGCGATCGTGCCGGCCACCGCGGGCGGAATCAAGCGCGAAACCAATCGAGCCGGCGGCATCGAGGGCGGCATGAGCATCGGCGAGGTGCTGCGCGTGCGTGCGGCGATGAAGCCGATCGCCACCGTGCCGCGCGCCCTGGCCACCATCGACACGGCCACCGGCGAGGAAACCACCGCCCACCACCAGCGTTCGGATGTGTGCGCGGTGCCTGCCGCCGGCGTTGTCGCCGAGGCGATGGTCGCACTGGTCCTGGCCCAGTCGCTGCTGGAGAAGTTCGGCGGAGACTCGGTCACCGAAACCAAGCGCAATATCCAAAGCTACCTGGCCAGCATTCCCGCCAATCTAGGGTCGACCGGAGTCTAACCGGCAGATGATTTACCTCATTGGGCCGATGGCCAGCGGCAAGTCAACTGTGGGCAAGGCGCTGGCCAAGGCGCTGGGCACCGATTTCGCCGATTCCGACGCGCACATCGTCGCCGCCCATGGTTCGATTCCGCAGATCTTTGCCGAACACGACGAAGCCTACTTCCGTGATCTGGAGGTCGCCGCACTGGCCGAACTGCGGGCCGGGGTGATCGCCACCGGCGGCGGGGCCGTGCTGCGCGAAGAAAACCAGGCGGTGCTGCGCGGCGGGACCGTGATCTACTTGGCGATGACCCTCGCCACGGCCAAACGCCGCCTGGCAGGGGATACAAACCGCCCGCTGCTGGCCGGTGACCAAAGCCTCACCACCTGGACCAGGCTCTACGAAGCCCGCCACGATATTTATGAAACCCTTGCTGATCTGACCTTACAGGTGGACAATCTGAGCGTTGCGCAGCTTGTCGAAGCCATCGAGAGCCATGTGATTCACAGCACGAGATAGCGAATCCCGGTACGCTCCCGCGTAGGCTTTACAGATCAGCACCATCAGGAGGATCTTCTCGGATGCCACTAGCACCCACCACACTTCAAGTCACCGGAACCACCCCCGCGGAGTCTTACCCGGTTCTGGTCGGCAACGGACTATTGGGACACCTGCCCGAACTGCTGGGCTCGGCGGTTAAGAAGGTCCTGGTGATCCACCCGCGGGCCTTGCGCGCCACCGGAGACGTGGTCCGCGACGATCTGGAAAAGGCCGGTTTCACCTCGCTGACCGCGGAAATCCCGGATGCCGAAGAGGGCAAGCACATTCAGGTTGCCGGGTTCTGCTGGGAAGTCCTGGGGAAGAACGACTTCACCCGCACCGACGCCGTGGTTGCCGTGGGCGGCGGAGCCGTCACCGACGTGGCAGGCTTCGTGGCGGCCACCTGGCTGCGCGGGGTCAAGGTCATCCACATTCCCACCTCGCTGCTGGGCATGGTCGACGCGGCCGTGGGCGGCAAGACCGGCATCAACACCGCCGAGGGCAAGAACCTGGTCGGTGCCTTCCACCCACCGGCCGGCGTGCTCGCGGATCTCGACGCTTTGGCAACGCTGCCGAAGAACGAACTGGTCACCGGGCTGGCCGAAGCGGTCAAGTGCGGGTTCATCGCCGACGAGCGCATTCTGGAACTGATCGAAGAGGATCCAGAAGACGCCATCCGCCCCGACAGCGCACGGCTGCGCGAAATCATCGAACGCACCATCGCGGTGAAGGTCGAGGTGGTCTCCAAGGACCTGAAGGAATCGGGTCCGCGCGAATTCTTGAACTATGGCCACACCCTGGGCCACGCGATCGAGCTTTCCGAGCGCTATGCGATGCGCCACGGGGCCGCGGTCTCCATCGGGCTGTGCTTTGCCGCGGAACTAGGCCGTTCGGTGGGCTACACCTCCGATGCGGTGACCGATCGGCACTTCAGCATCCTGAAGTCCCTGGGCTTGCCCACCAGCTACCGCAACGACAAGTGGATGGCCTTGCTGGACGGCATGAAGCGCGACAAGAAAACCCGTGGCGACCAGCTGCGCTTCGTGGTACTCGAAGCCATCGGCAAGCCGCGTATCTACGAGGTGCCGGATAACTCGCTGTTATTCGCCGCCTACCAAGAAATCGGAGAGTAAGCATGAGCGAATTCACCGCATACGCCATCGACGTCGCATCGGTGAACCACGACGGCGTGGGCACCTCCATCGACGGAGTATTGATCGACCCGAGCAACCTGCGGCCATTCATCACCGATGAACAAGCCGCGGACCGTTCGATGCGCTCTGGCACCCCGACCGACCAGGTGGTGATCCACATGGCCCGCGGGGAACTGGCCCAGGCCGGCAACCTGATCGCCGAGTCGCGGTTAAGCGACCCGACCAACGCGCACCTGCGCGTGCTGGATACCGAATTGACCCGGCTGCAAGGTGATTTCGATCGCGCGATCAATCGCCTGCGCAAGCTGGTGGACGAATTCTCCGGCACCTACTACGAGCCGCTGATGCAGCACCACCTGGCGATGTCCTTCTTCGAAAAGGGCGACTACAAGGCCGCGGCTACCCGCTTCCGTGCGGCCCTGGAGCAGCGCCAGCAGATGGGTTCGGCCGAGCACCTGGTCAACGCGTCGGCCGCATGCCTGGCGCTTGCCGAGGAACGCGCGCGAAATTAGCTCTCACCGCGGTTTGCTATAGTAATAAATGGATTTTTGATAATGCCAGTGCACGCTGGCGAAAATAGAGGATTTGAGGACCCGTGGCGGATACAACTGACATCAAGAATGGTCAGGTCATTAAGATCGATGGCCAACTGTGGACCATCATCGACTTCCAGCACGTCAAGCCGGGCAAGGGCGGCGCATTCGTGCGCACCAAGATGCGCAATGTGCTCTCGGGCAAGGTTCTGGACAAGACCTACAATGCCGGCACCAAGATCGAGCTGGCCAACGTTGACCGCCGCGACTACCAGTACCTCTACCAGGACGGCGAAGACTACGTCTTCATGAACCTGGAAGACTACGACCAGATCACCGTTCCCGGCCAGACCGTGGGCGACTCGGCCGGATTCCTGTTGGAAAATCAGGAACTGACCATTGCCATGTATGACGGCAGCCCACTGTACCTGGAGCTTCCGGCCTCGGTCATCCTGGAAATCACCTACACCGAACCGGGCCTTCAGGGCGACCGCTCCTCGGCAGGCACCAAGTCGGCAACCCTGGAAACCGGCAAGGAAATCCAGGTTCCGCTGTTCGTCGATCAGAACACCAAGGTGAAGGTTGATACCCGCACCGGCGATTACCTGGGACGTGTCTCCTAGTGAGGGCCCGCGCCAAGGCGCGTCGTCGTGCACTTGAGTTTCTTTTCGAAGCCGAGGCCCGCGACGTCGATGCGCTCAGCGTAGCCATCGCGCGCCGCGAAAATTCTGACATCGTGCTCAACGAGTATTCGTTGACGATCCTCGAGGGCGTCACCGCCCACCTGGACCGCATCGACGAGGTGCTCGAAAGCTATGTCAAGGGCTGGACCATCGAGCGGATGCCCGCCGTGGACCGCATGGCGCTGCGCATCGGGGTGTGGGAGCTGCTGTACAACGACGAGGTTCCGGACGCGGTTGCCGTGGCCGAAGCCGTCGTGAATGTGCGCGAGCTGTCCACCGACGAGTCTCCCGAGTTCGTCAACGGCGTGCTCGGACGCATTCAAAGCGTCAAGGACACCCTGGTCGACTGATCCTCGATTCTCCTGAACTACCGCAAGCCGGAACCTGCTGGGTTCCGGCTTGCGGTATTTAACCCGCAGGGTCCCGGCCCCGCGCGTTGCCCCGGAGACAGCACCCGCCCAGGCCTAGGCGATTCTGCGCCGCGACGGGTAGCAGCGTGAAAAACTCAACATTGCTTCTTCGGCATTTCCGAGGATCCGCTGTGGCGAAGCCAACAATTCAAGCCCTTCGAACCTCGGGCGCTGCGGTACTTTCCCGCCAATAGCGGGGCTGGCCGCGCGAGCCCGCATGGCGCCGTGAGGGAGATCACCGCCCATTCAGTGTCATGCATAGCTTTCCGCTAGGGAATGGCGGCCGGATCGTGATAATTTGAACTAGCAATATTCCTTTAAATCCCGTCCCGTGAGGCGGAGAAGGGAGAGGTGCACAGGATGAATGAAAATTCACAGCCCGATGTGGCTCGCACGGTATTGACCGGCGAGGATATCGAACGTGTACTGACCCGTGTGGCCTTCGAGATCATCGAAGCCAACAAGGGCACCGAAGATCTGGTGCTATTAGGCATTCCAAGCCGCGGATATCCGCTGGCCCAACGCCTCGCACGGCGCATCGCCGCTTCCGCGCCGACCCAGCTTGACCCCGCGTCGCTGGTCGGACAGCTGGACATCACCATGTACCGCGACGACCTGCGGCACACCACCACCCGCACCCCGGCGCCAACCCGCCTGCCGGCCGGCGGCATCGACGGCAAGGTCGTCGTGCTGGTGGACGACGTGCTCTACTCCGGACGAACCATCCGCGCAGCCTTGGATGCACTCTCCGATTGGGGACGCCCGCGCATCGTGCGGCTGGCGGTCCTGGTGGACCGCGGGCACCGCGAACTTCCCATCCGCGCGGACCACGTGGGCAAGAACCTGCCCACGGCAAAAAGCGAAAAGGTGCGCGTGCACCTGGCCGAAGTCGATTCAAGCAACGAAGTAGTCATCGAGGCCAGCGCATGAAGCACCTGCTCTCCACCGCGGATCTAAGCCGCGCCGAAGCCATTGCCATCCTCGATATCGCCGAGGAAATGCGCGAAACCGGCACCCGTGAGGTCAAGAAGCTTCCGGCCTTGCGCGGACGCACCGTGGTGAACCTGTTCTTCGAGGACTCCACCCGTACGCGCATCTCCTTCGAGGCCGCCGCCAAGCGGCTGAGCGCGGACGTGATCAACTTCTCCGCCAAGGGCTCGAGCGTGTCCAAGGGCGAATCACTGAAGGACACCGCCCAGACGCTGCTGGCCATCGGCGCCGACGCGGTAGTCATCCGCCACCCGGATTCCGGGGCGCCGGCCCGGCTGGCGGCCACCGACTGGATCGGGCTGCCGATCGTGAACGCCGGAGACGGCACCCACGAGCACCCCACCCAGGCGCTGCTCGACGCCTTCACCCTGCGCCGCCAGCTGGCCCTGCGCGAGGGAGTCAGCCCGGCCGGCCGCGGACTGGACGGATTGAAGGTCGCGATCGTGGGCGACGTCCTGCATAGCCGCGTGGCCCGTTCGAACCTCTGGCTGCTGAACACCCTGGGCGCCTCGGTGACCATGGTCGCCCCGCCGACCCTGCTGCCGGTGGGCGCGAGCGCCTGGCCGTGCACCATCAGCTACAACCTCGACGAGGTCATCGCCTCCGGGGTGGACGCGGTGATGATGCTGCGCGTGCAGGGCGAACGCATGCGAGACGCCTTCTTCCCCAACCCGCGCGAATACTCGCGCTACTGGGGACTGGACGACACCCGGCTGAAGGCCCTGGAAGCCAACGGGGACGAAACCCTCATCCTGCACCCGGGCCCGATGAACCGCGGCCTGGAAATTTCTTCGGCTGCCGCCGACTCGCCGCGTTCGATGGTCCTGGAACAGGTCACCAACGGCGTCGCGGTGCGCATGGCAAGCCTGTATATGCTCCTCTCCGGCGACCTGATCTAAGGAACTGATTATGACGTATTTGATTCGACAGGCCTCTGTGCTCGGTGGCGAACGCGCCGACGTGCTGATCAGTGACGGCAAGATCGCCGAGATCGGCACCATCACCGCTGCCGAAGGCGCCACGGTGATCGACGCCGCCGGCATGGTGCTGCTGCCGGGCCTCGTGGACCCGCACACCCACCTGCGCGAACCGGGCCGCGAAGACGCCGAAACGGTGGAGACCGGATCGAAGGCCGCCGCCAAGGGCGGCTACACCGCGGTGCACGCGATGGCCAACTCCACCCCGGTGGCCGATACCGCCGGCGTCGTGGAGCAGGTCTACGAACTGGGCCGCAAGGCCGGCTGGGTGGACGTCCGCCCGGTAGGTGCGGTCACCGTGGGCCTCGGCGGCGCGCAGCTGAGCGAAATCGGCGCGATGGCCGACTCGCGCGCCAAGGTACGCATGTTCTCCGATGACGGCATCTGCGTCTCGGACCCGCTGCTGATGCGCCGCGCGCTGGAATATGTGAAGGCCTTCGACGGGGTGATCGCCCAGCACGCCCAGGAGCCACGGCTCACCGAGGGTGCGCAGATGAACGAGGGCGAGGTCTCCGCGGTGCTCGGCATGGCCGGCTGGCCGGCGGTGGCCGAAGAGTCGATCATCGCCCGCGACGTGCTGCTGGCCGAGCATGTCGGCGCGCGCCTGCACGTATGCCACGTCTCCACCGCCGGCTCGGTGGAGATCATCCGCTGGGCCAAGGCCCGCGGCATCCAGGTCACCGCCGAGGTCACCCCGCACCACCTGCTGCTGACCGATGAGAAGGTCAAGACCTTCGACCCGGTGTTCAAGGTCAACCCGCCGCTGCGCCGCGAAGAGGACGTGCTGGCGCTGCGCGCCGGCGTCGCCGACGGCACCATCGACGTGATCGGCACCGACCACGCACCGCACCCCTCCGAGGCCAAGGACTGCGAATGGGGAGCGGCCGCGATGGGCATGACGGGGCTGGAGACCGCCCTGTCGATCGTGCAGCACACCTTGGTGGAGACCGGACTGCTTTCCTGGGCCGACGTCGCCCGGATCACCTCGCAGACCCCGGCGAAGATCGGCAGCCTGAGCGATCAGGGCCGGCCGATCGCCGTGGGGGAGCCGGCCAACCTGACCCTGGTCGATCCGGCAGCGCGCTGGATCGTCGACCCGGCCGCCATGGCCACCAAGGGGCGCAACTCGCCGTTCGCCGGCATGGAGCTGCCCGGCGCCGTGCACGCCACCTTCTACCACGGCCACGCCACGGTGCTCGATGGCGCGCTGGCCAGCCCGCGGGTAGCCAATGACTAGCGGCGAACTCACCTCGGCGCTGGTCACCCTCGGGATCGTCGTACTGTTCTGTGCGCTGATCCTGATCGGCTGGCGCAATATGAAACGCCGGCAGTCCGGCATCCCGGCACCCTACGCCGGGTTCGCGGACCGGCGCGAGCACAGCTTCGAGGGCATGTACGTGGCCACCACCCGGTTCGAGGACTGGCTTGACCGGATCGCCGTGCACCAGCTCGGGGTCCGCGCCAACGCCAGCCTGGAGCTCGGCGAGGCCGGCATCCACCTGATGCGCCCGGGCACCAGCGATGTGCACATTCCCTGGACCGCCTACGTGAAGGTGACCCGCTCCTCGGGCATGGTCGGAAAGTTCGTCGAAAAAGACGGGCTGATCGTGATCACCTGGGTGAAGGATGATTTCACCTTCGACACCGGATTCCGTCCTCGCTACCACGAGGACACCGCCAAGATTTATCAGTTGCTGGCGTCGCACCAAGCCGACGCGGCCGAGCAGGAGACAAACTAAGTGAATTCCCTGAGCAACCTACCAGCAGTGTTGGTACTCGAAGATGGCCGCATCTTCCGTGGACGCAGCTACGGCGCCGTGGGCACGACCCTCGGTGAAGCAGTGTTCACCACCGGAATGACCGGGTACCAGGAAACCCTGACCGACCCGTCCTACGCGCACCAGATCGTCGTCCAGACCTTCCCGCACGTGGGCAACACCGGCGTGAACAGCGAAGACCCGGAGTCCAAGCGCATGTGGCCCTCGGGCTATGTGGTCCGCGACGCGGCCCGCCGTCCGAGCAACTGGCGCAGCGAGCGCACCCTGGACGAGGACCTGGTCGGCTACGGCATCGTGGGCATCCGCAACGTGGACACCCGGGCGCTGACCCGCCACCTGCGCGACGCGGGCGCCATGAAGTCCGGCATCTTCTCCGGCGAGGAGGCCAACCGCTCCGACGCGGAGCTCGTCGCGCTGGTCAAGGCGCAGCCGGCAATGGCCGGGCGGAACATCTCCGCGGAGGTCTCCGTGGACAAGGCCTACACCGTGGAACCGGCCGAGCACGGCTACACCGGCGAACCGCTGCACACCGTCGCCGCCGTGGACCTGGGCATGAAGTCGATGACCCCGCGCCGCCTGGCCGAGCGCGGACTGCGCGTGCACGTGCTGCCGCACGATGCGACCCTGGAGGATATCAAGGCCACCGGCGCCACCGGCGTGTTCTTCTCCAACGGCCCCGGCGACCCGGCCACCGCCACCAAGCAGGTGGAATTGGTCCGCTCCGTGCTGGACGCCGGCATGCCGTACTTCGGCATCTGCTTCGGCAACCAGATCCTGGGCCGCGCGCTGGGCTTCGACACCTACAAGCTGCGCTTCGGGCACCGCGGGATCAACCAGCCGGTGATGGACAAATCCACCGGGCGGGTGGAGATCACCAGCCAGAACCACGGCTTCGCCGTCGACGCGCCGCTGGAGGGAGCCGTCACCGCACCGGTGGCCCGCTTCGGCCAGGTGGAGGTCTCGCACTTCTCGCTGAACGACCGCGTGGTCGAGGGCCTGTCCTGCCTGGACATCCCGGCGTTCTCCGTGCAGTACCACCCGGAGGCAGCATCCGGCCCCCACGATGCCGCCTACCTATTCGACCGTTTCGTTTCCGCGATGAATTCCGCCGCAGATAAGGACAGCAAGTAATGCCTAAGCGCACCGATCTCAACTCAGTACTCGTCATCGGTTCGGGTCCGATCGTCATCGGCCAGGCGGCCGAATTCGACTACTCCGGCACCCAGGCCCTGCGCGTGCTCAAGGAGGAGGGCCTGCGGGTCATCCTGGTCAACTCCAACCCGGCCACCATCATGACCGACCCGGAATTCGCCGACGCCACCTACGTGGAGCCGATCACCCCGGAGGTCGTGGAGAAGATCATCGCCAAGGAACGCCCGGACGCGATCCTTCCCACCCTGGGCGGCCAGACCGCGCTGAACACCGCCATCGCGCTGGACAAGTCCGGCGCCCTGGAAAAGTACAACGTCGAGCTGATCGGCGCGAATATCGAAGCCATCGAGCTGGGCGAGGACCGCGAGAAGTTCAAGGGCGTTGTCGAGCGCTGCGGCGCCGAGTCCGCCAAGTCGGTCATCGTGCACACCCTGGAGGAGGCCTTCGCCGCCGTCGAGATCCTGAACTACCCGGTGGTCGTGCGTCCTTCGTTCACCATGGGCGGGCTGGGCTCGGGCATGGCCTACAACGCCGAAGACCTGCGCCGCATCGCGGGCGCCGGGCTGCAGTACTCGCCGACCACCGAGGTGCTCCTGGAGGAGTCCATCCTGGGCTGGAAGGAATACGAGCTGGAGATGATGCGCGACAAGAACGACAACGTCGTGGTCGTCTGCTCCATCGAGAACTTCGATCCGGTCGGTGTGCACACCGGCGACTCGATCACCGTCGCCCCGGCGATGACGCTGACCGACCGTGAATACCAGAACCTGCGCGACATCTCCATCGCGGTCATCCGCGAAGTCGGCGTGGACACCGGCGGCTGCAACATCCAGTTCGCCATCGAGCCGGACACCGGCCGCGTCGTGGTCATCGAGATGAATCCGCGCGTCTCGCGCTCCAGTGCGCTGGCCTCCAAGGCCACCGGCTTCGCGATCGCCAAGATCGCCACCAAGCTGGCCGTGGGCTACACCCTGGATGAGATCCCGAACGACATCACGAAGAAGACCCCGGCCTCCTTCGAGCCGGCCCTGGACTACGTGGTGGTCAAGGTTCCGCGCTTCGCCTTCGAGAAGTTCCCGGCGGCCGACAAGACCCTGACCACCACGATGAAGTCCGTCGGCGAGGCGATGGCCCTGGGCCGCAACTTCACCGAGGCGCTGCAGAAGGCCCTGCGCTCGCTGGAGCAGAAGGGCTCCGAGCTGTCCTTCGAGCCGATCCCGGAAGCGGAGCACGAGGCCGTGCTGGCCTCCATCGTGAAGGGCTCGACCGAGCGCCTGTCGCTGGTCCAGCGCCTGCTGTTCTCCGGAGTGTCCATCGAGCGCCTGTTCGAAACCACCGCCATCGACCCGTGGTACCTGGATCAGCTGGCGCTGATCAACGAGACCGCGCAGCTGATCGCCGCGAACAAGGACCTGTCCGAGGAGCTATTGCGCGAGGCCAAGCGCCACGGCTTCTCCGACGCGCAGATCGCGGCGTTGACCGGCAAGTCCGAGGCGGTCATCCGCGGGATCCGCCACGCGCTGGGCGTGCGCCCGGTCTTCAAGACCGTGGACACCTGCGCTGCCGAGTTCGAGGCGTTCACCCCGTACATGTACTCGACCTATGACGAGGAAACCGAGGTGCTCCCGCACGAGAAGCCTTCGGTGATCATCCTCGGATCCGGGCCGAACCGCATCGGCCAGGGCATCGAATTCGACTACTCCTGCGTGCACGCGGTGATGGCGCTGCGCGCCGCCGGGCACGACACCGTGATGATCAACTGCAACCCGGAAACCGTGTCCACCGACTACGACATCTCCGACCGCCTGTACTTCGAGCCGCTGACCCTGGAAGACGTGCTGGAAATCATCCACGCCGAAGAGCAGTCCGGCGGGGTGCTCGGCGTCTTCGTGCAGCTGGGCGGGCAGACCCCGTTGAAGCTCGCCGCCGAGCTGAAGGCCGCCGGCGTGCCGATCCTGGGTACCTCCCCGGAGGCCATCGACCTGGCCGAGCACCGCGGCGCCTTCCAGCAGGTGCTGGACAACGCCGGGCTGATCGCCCCGAAGAACGGCACCGCGGTGTCCTTCTCCGACGCGAAGGCCATTGCGGACTCCATCGGCTACCCGGTGCTGGTGCGCCCGAGCTACGTGCTCGGCGGACGCGGCATGGAAATCGTGTATGACGAGGCGCATCTGGAGCGCTACATCGCCAACGCCACCGAGATCACCGTGGACCACCCGGTGCTGGTGGACCGCTTCCTGGAAGACGCCATCGAGATCGACGTGGACGCCCTGTTCGACGGCACCGACCTGTACATCGGCGGCATCATGGAGCACATCGAAGAGGCCGGCATCCACTCCGGCGACTCGTCGTGCACCCTGCCTCCGATCACCTTGGGCCCGGATGTGCGCGACCGCGTGGCGGCAGCCACCCGGGCCATCGCCGAGGGCGTGGGCGTGCGCGGGCTGATCAACATCCAGTTCGCGCTGGCAAGCGACATCCTCTACGTGATCGAGGCGAACCCGCGTGCCTCGCGCACCGTGCCGTTCACCTCGAAGGCCACCGGCGTGCAGCTGGCCAAGGTCGCCGCCCTGATCGGCGTCGGGCACAGCATCGCCGAAATGCGCGGCACTTCGCTGCCGGCCACCGGCGACGGCACCCACCTGCCGGATTCGGCACCGATCGCGGTGAAGGAAGCGGTGCTTCCGTTCGCTCGCTTCCGCACCCCGGAGGGCAAGGTCGTCGACTCGCTGCTGGGCCCTGAGATGCGCTCCACCGGCGAGGTGATGGGCATCGACAAGTACTTCGACACCGCCTTCGCCAAGTCCCAGGCGGCGGCGAACAACCCGCTGCCTACCGGCGGCAAGGTCTTCGTCTCGGTCGCCAACCGCGACAAGCGCTCCATCGTGATCCCGGTCAAGCACCTGGCCGACATCGGGTTCGAGATCCTGTCCACCGGCGGCACCGCCGAGGTGCTGCGCCGCAACGGCATCCCGACCCAGGTGGTGGGCAAGGTCCACGAAGGCGGCGAGTCGATCGTGGACTTGATCAACGCCGGCCAGATCGGCCTGATCCTGAATACTCCGACGGGCTCCGAAGCCCGCGGGGACGGCTACGAGATCCGTGCCGCCGCCGTTTCGGTGGGCACCCCGATCATCACCACCGTGGCCGAGTTCGGCGCCTGTGTGCAGGCCATCGACGCGCTGCGCGAATACGAGTGGGACGTCACCAGCTTGCAGGAGCACGACAAGAACCTGCGCGGGGCCCGCAATGCCTAACTTCGGAACCCGCCTTCGGGCGGCGATGGAGGCCTCGGGGCCCCTGTGTGTGGGCATCGACCCGCACCCGGGGCTGCTCCGGGCGTGGGGGCTGGAGGACAGCGCCGCCGGAGTGCGATCTTTCTCACTGACCGTGGTGGAAGCCATGGCCGGGGCGGCCGCAATTCTCAAGCCGCAGGTCGCTTTATATGAGCGATTTGGCTCGGCCGGATTCGCCGCCCTGGAAGAAACTCTGCGCGCAGCAAAATCCGCGGGAATTTTAACCCTCGCGGATGCCAAGCGTGGCGACATCGGATCGACCATGGCAGCCTATGCGACCGCGTGGTTGGACGATGCCTCGCCACTGGCCAGCGACGCGGTGACGCTGAGCCCATACCTGGGCTACGAGTCCCTGCGCCCGGCCATAGACCTGGCCGCGCAGACCGGTCGCGGAGTGTTCGTCTTGGGGCTGACTTCGAACCCGGAGGGGCCCTCCGTGCAGCATGTAGGCGGGGAAAAGTCGGTTGCAAAATCGATTATTGACCAAGTCAGTGCCGAAAATGCGGATGCTGAAGATATGGGCCATGTGGGCTTGGTGGTCGGCGCAACGATCGGAGATGCCCCCAAGAAATTGGGCATCGACCTGAGTCTGACCAAGGCTCCCTTGCTCACCCCGGGTCTCGGCGCCCAAGGGGCTACAGCACAGGATATCGCCACCGCTTTCGCCGGCAGCTACCGCCAGGTGCTAGGCACGAGCAGCCGCGACATCCTCCAGGCGGGGCCTAGTGTAAACGCATTGCGCGCAAAAGCGTTGCAAGTACGCGATGAATTATTGGCCGCCGGCTAAATAAATAGCAGAATCGCGTTGTGGCTATTACAGTTTCTGGTAGCCACAACGCGATTACTCTTGCAAAAACCGCGTTTGATCGCTATGTTCACAACATAGCCATAGTCCACTACACATTAAGGATGGCTGAACGATGGTACTGCGAGAACTCTCAGACGAAGACCGCATCCGGGCTCGCGCCAAGGCATTGGCCGCCCGCACCCGCCGTGCGGAAATTAAAGCCCAGTTCAGTGCCGGCAAAATCTCCATCACGGAGGTACTAGACTTGGTATACGAAGATGAGGCTGTGGGACGCATGCGTGTCATGGACCTCTTGGAGTCGGTGCCGGGTGTCGGCGAAGTGCGCGCAGCGAATCTGCTGGAGCGTCTTGGCATTTCCCCTTCGCGTCGCTTGCGCGGATTGGGACGCAAGCAGCGCACGGCAATCACCGAACACTTCAAACAATCTCCGCCAAAAACGAAAGTGTAGTCAATGACCGCTGCGTCGGTAACCGTTCTAGCCGGCCCTACGGCCGTAGGCAAGGGCACCGTCTCTACCTACATCCGTGACAATTATCCTGATGTCTGGCTCTCGGTGTCGGCAACGACACGGGAGCCTCGGCCGGGGGAACAAGATGGAGTCCACTACTTCTTTGTGGGCCCGGAAAAGTTCCATCAGCTGGTGGACAACGACGACATGCTGGAATGGGCGGTGGTGCACGGGCGCAATAGCTACGGCACCATTCGCTCAACGGTTAATGACGCGGTGGCCAACGGCAAGAAAGTACTGCTGGAAATAGATTTGCAGGGCGCGAGGCAGGTTAAAGAGACGCTGCCCGATGCGAAGTTCGTCTTTTTGGCCCCGCCATCCTGGGACGAATTGGTGCGCCGGCTGATCGGGCGCGGTACCGAAACCGCCGAAGAGCAGCAGCGCCGGCTAGAAACCGCTAAACTGGAACTTGCGGCCGAATCGGAATTCGATGTAACCATCGTTAATGACGATGTTCCACGTGCCGCCGAAGAGCTTGTTGCCCTCATGGGGCTGAAGAATGACTAAAGGGAGTCCTGTGTCCAATCTAGAGGGAATCATTAACCCATCGATCGACTCGTTGCTTGAGACCAACGACTCGAAGTACGCGCTGGTGCTGAATTCGGCCAAGCGCGCACGCCAGATCAACGCTTACTACGCACAGCTGAACGAAGGCCTGTTCGAGTATGTTGGTCCATTGGTTGAGACCAAGTTGAATGAGAAGCCATTGACCATCGCACTTCGCGAACTGGACAATCAGCTGCTCAAGGTCTCGCGGGCCGAGGCCACCGAAGACTAATAGCAAAGATGGCGTCCCGAGCGGACGCCATCTTTTTCTTTAACCACCAGGTTATAAATCACCAAGGATGAACTGCGTGAAGCGTATCGTTTTGGGCGTCTCGGCCGGGATCGCCGCCTATAAGTCAGTGTTGTTGCTTCGCTTGCTGCGCGAGGCCGGGCATCACGTGGACGTGATCCCCACCGAGAACGTGGCTAACTTCGTAGGCAACGCCACCTGGGAGGCCATTTCCGGCAACCCGGTGACCTCCAAGGTCTTCGACGCCGTCGAATCGGTGAACCACGTGCGTCTGGGCCAGCAGGCAGATCTGGTGCTCGTCGTCCCGGCCACCGCGGATATCATGGCCAAGGCCGCGGCCGGGATCGCCGATGATCTGTTGACCGGCACGCTGCTTGCCACGCGCGCCCCGGTGGTAATGGCCCCGGCCATGCATACCGAAATGTGGCAGCACCCGGCCACACGAGCAAATGTCGACACGCTGCGCGGCCGCGGAGTGAAGGTTATCGAACCCGCCAGCGGGCGCCTGACTGGCAAGGACACCGGCCCCGGAAGGCTTCCGGAGCCCGAAGAGATCCTCGCCGAGATCGCGCCATTGCTGAGCACCCCCCTGCTGGCCGGACAGCGCGTCCTGATTACCGCCGGGGGCACGCGCGAGCCGCTGGATCCGGTGCGCTTCCTGGGCAACCGTTCCTCGGGCCGCCAAGGCGTCGCTCTGGCGCAGGCCGCCCGTGATGCCGGTGCGCAGGTGACGCTGCTCGCGACGCACCTTGAGGTTCCGGCCCCGCATGGGGTCCGCCTGGTCCACGCCTCCAGCGCACTGGAACTGCGTGCTGCGGTTTTTGCCGAAGCGCCGGGAAACGATGTGCTGATCATGAACGCGGCCGTCGCCGACTTCCGACCGGCTTCCATCGAGAATTCGAAGATCAAGAAACGCGACGAGCACTCCGCCCCGGTGATCACCCTGGTGCGCAATCCGGACATCCTTGCCGAGGTGGTCCAGGCGCGTTCCGCGGACGCCACCCTGCCCGGGTTGATCGTTGGCTTCGCCGCCGAGACGGGCGATGAGCACGGCAGCGTGCTGGACTACGGCCGCTCCAAGCTCGAACGCAAGGGCTGCGAAATGCTGGTGGTCAACGAGGTCGGCGCGCAGCTGACCTTCGGGGAGGACACCAATAGCGTTCAGGTGCTATTCGCCTCGCAGGCGCCCAGCGTGCAGGCCCAGGGAAGCAAGCTGGACGTGGCACGGGTCGTCATAGAGCAGATCGCCGACGCAATAATCGGACATTCACGCGTCACAAAGTGAGCCGCGCCATATAGCGCTTGGTCACGTAACGTCGCAACTAAAAGCAATCGGTCGGTCAGACCAGATAGAGTAAAAAGGTGACTTCAACTAGCCCCGAACTTCGTCTTTTCACCTCGGAATCCGTCACCGAGGGACACCCGGACAAGATTTGCGACCAGATCTCGGATGCAATCCTCGACGCCATGCTGGCGCAGGATCCGAACTCCAAGGTTGCGGTCGAAACGCTGACCACCACCGGACTGGTGCATGTGGCCGGCGAGGTAACCACCAACGGTTATGTCGAGATCCCCGAGATCGTGCGCAGCACCATCCTGGATATCGGCTATGACTCCTCGGCCAACGGCTTCGACGGCGCCCGCTGCGGCGTGTCGGTCTCCATCGGCCAGCAGTCCCAGGAAATCCACGACGGCGTGTTCAACTCGCTGGAATCCCGCGAGGGTACCGCCGAGGGGCCGCGCGACCTGCAGGGCGCCGGCGACCAGGGCCTGATGTTCGGCTACGCCTCGGATGAAACCGATTCGCTGATGCCCACCCCGATCTTCCTCGCTCACCGCCTCTCCGAGCGGTTGACCCAGGTGCGCAAGAACGGACGCATGCCGTTGCTGCGACCGGACGGCAAAACCCAGGTGACCATCGGCTACGACGGGGACACCCCGGTCTCGGTGGATACCGTGGTGGTTTCCAGCCAGCACGCCGCCGAGTACGAGCTGGAGACGCTGAAGGCCGATCTCGCCGAAGAGGTGGTTGCGCCGATTCTGGAGCGCGTGGATCTGGATACCTCGAACGTGAAAATCATTCTGAACCCTTCGGGCCCGTTCGTCATCGGCGGTCCGGTGGGGGATGCCGGGTTGACCGGCCGGAAGATCATCGTGGACACCTACGGTGGTTTCGCCCGCCATGGTGGTGGCGCGTTCTCCGGCAAGGACCCTTCGAAGGTTGACCGTTCGGCGGCCTACGCGATGCGCTGGGTAGCCAAGAACGTCGTCGCAGCAGGCCTGGCCCGCCGCGCCGAGGTGCAGGTGGCCTACGCCATCGGCGTGGCGCGTCCGGTGGGACTCTATGTGGAGACCTTCGGCAGCGAAACGGTTGACCCGGCCAAGATCACCCACGCCATCAACGAGATCTTCGACCTGCGCCCGCTGGGCATTATCGAAGATCTGGACCTCTTGCGTCCGATCTACCGCAAGACCGCCGCGCACGGCCACTTCGGCCGCGACGACAACGATTTCACCTGGGAGCGTCTGGACCGCGTGGACGCGTTGCGCAACTGGTTCAACGCCTAGGAACCAGGTGCAGCAGGATGCCCTGATCTCAGCACCCGAGCCGGCCCGTATCAAACGGGTTGCCCGGGTGCTGATTGATTCTTCGGTCCCGCACCTGGACCGGCTCTTCGACTATGAGGTGCCGCCCTCGATGGTTCAAGGCGCGAGAGTGGGTGCGCGCGTCAAGGTGCCCTTCGGCCCGCAGCAGCTGCCCGGGTTCATCACCGAAATCCTCGAAGACCATCCCTCGCCAATCAAGCTGAAGGCGCTGGCGAAACTAGTCAGCGACCAGGTTGTATTGCACCGTCCGGTCTTCGAGGTCGCCGAGCTGGTGGCCAACCGCTATGCCGGCACCGTGTGGGATGTGGTGCGCCTTGCGGTGCCGCCGCGCGCGGCGAAGGTGGAAAAAGAAGAGCTGCTCGACCAGCTGCCCACCCTGCCCGAATCACCGAATCAGCTAGAGCACTACGAGCAGGGCGCCCAAGCGCTGCAAGCCTGGGCCAATGGGGACACGTTGCGGGCGGTGGCCACCTGGGTGCCGAACTTCTTTGGCTCCTGGCCAGGATTCCTGCTGGATGCCTGCCGCCCGGTGCTGGCGCGCAAGGAACGGGTCCTGCTCCTGGTGCCCGATGCCAGCGATCTGGAACGCCTAGCCGAGCTTCTGGACGAGCACTATGGCAAGGATTGCTATGCGCGCTTGCAGGCCGATGACGGGCCGACTCCGCGCTACCGGAATTTCTTGCGCGCCATCGGCGGCCACGTGCACATCGTGATCGGCACCCGTTCGGCGGCCCAATGCCACGTGCCGGACCTCGGGCTGATCGTGCTGTGGCAGGATTCGGACCAATCCCATCGCGAGCAACGCGCGCCCTACCAGCATGCGCGCGAGGTGGCGTTGTTGCGCAGCACGCACGGAAACTGCTCGTTGCTGATCGCCTCGCCATCACGTTCGGTGGAGGCCCAACGCCTGGTCGCTACCGGCTGGGCCATCGAGTTGAAGATGCCGCGTGAGATTTTACGCGCACACACCGCCCGCGTGGTGGCGACCACCAATGATTTTGAACTGGAACGAGATCCGGTGCTGGCCCGGGCCCGAATCCCGTCCCTCGCCTGGCGTGAGGCCACCAAGGCCCTGGAAACCGGCCCGGTGCTGGTCCAGGTGGCCCGCACCGGGTTCATGCCCGCTCTAGCCTGCCAGGACTGCCGCACGCTCGCGCGCTGCCCGCAATGCCAAGGTCCGCTGCAGCTGGGCGGCTCCGGTCATCATGTGGCCTGCAAATGGTGCGGAGAGCAGTATCGCGAGTACCGGTGCGCAGAGTGCAGCTCTCCGCGCATCCGCGCCGCCAGCATCGGCGCCGACCGCACCGCCGACGAGTTGGGCCTCGCCTTCCCGAAGGTGCCGGTGATTTCCTCCACCGGTGCGAAGCCGGTGCGCCGGCTGAGCGGCAAGCCGGCGCTTGTCGTCGCCACTCCGGGGGTCGAACCCTTCGTGGAAGCCGGATACCGTGCGGTGCTCCTCTTGGACGTCGACAAGATGATGGCCCATGACTCCTTGCGCAACACCGAAGAGGTGCTCAGCCGGTGGTTCACCGCAGCCTCCCTGGCCAGCAGCTCCGGGGTCGTGGTGCTCACCGGAACGCCCAGCCCGGCCGGGGCCGCGCTGGTCAGGTACGACCCGGCGAGCTTTGCCGAGCGGGAGCTGGGGGAGCGGCGTGAACTTGGCCTGCCGCCAGCGGTGCGCAGCGCCGTGATCTCCGGCCCCGGGGCCGAACGGCTGATCGCCGCACTGGACCCGGCAATGCGCGAACGGCTTCAAATCCATGGGCCGACCATTATCGACGGGCCACCGATCGAACACCGTTATGTGGTCTTCTACTCCTACGCCGAGGGAGCGGCAGTGACCTCGGCGCTGCGCGCCCTGCGCGCGCGGATGTCCGCGGCCAAGGACCCGGTGGTCAATATCGCGGTGGATCCCGACGAGGTGCTCTGATCCCCGTTTAGGCGTCGATCCGAGCCAGGAATTTGGTGATCGCCGCGGCGGTCTCGGGTGCTTTTTCGTAGTGGATCAGGTGTCCGACGTCTTCGAGCATCACCAGTTCGGCGTGCGCGAAGCTCGCCCGCAGGGTTTCCTGGGTTTGCGCGGTGCCCAGCTCATCGAGCATGCCGCCAACCAGCAAGGCCGGGATGCCGATTGTCCCGGCGTACCCGCCCACCGTGCAGCTGATCGATGCTTGGTAGGACTGGGCCAGGGTGTCGCGTGAATGGAAACCGCCGAAGTAGGCGCGGTGTTGCTCGCGCACGTACGCACGCATTGCCGGATCCTTGCTTTTGGTCATGACCAGGCTCATCGCGTCGGAGAAGAGCTTCGAGCGGAGCACCGCCTCGCCAAGGGGCGCAGGGAGTTTGGCGCAGAGCGTGTAGTAGCAGCCGGTGAGCTTGGCGATGAAGGCTTGGGAGGATTCGAGGGCCAACTCGGAGATGGGGTTGAGCAGCAGCAGGGCGGAGAAGCCGCGCTGTGTGGCGAGTTTGGCGGCGACCAGCGAGCCGAAGGAATGCCCGAGCAAGATGCTGTGCGCCGGCAGGTGAAGTTCGTCGGCCAGGTCGTTGAGCGCCAGGGCATAGCCGTCGACGTCGTGAGCCAGCTGCATCGAGGTGGATGCGCCGAACCCCGGCAGGTCCGGCACGATGATCGTATATTGCGGCAGCTGCTCGATGATCCGGGTCAGTCCGTGATGATCCCCGCGGAATCCATGGATCGCAAAGATGACCCCGGCGCTGCTTGCGGTGCTGGCCGGATAGCTGAAGACCCTGGTGTTCGAGCCGTACAGGGCGTGGGTGGTGACCAATTCGGTGCGTGGGCTCATAGCCTTAAGCCTACCCGTCCAAGAGGGCCATCGCGGTGCCCTCGTCTATGACCAGTTCGGTGATCAGCCCGCCATTGAGTGCGCCGCGAACGGCGTTGATCTTGCCTCGGCCGGCCACCACGCAGAAGCGCCGTGGCACCTGGCGCAGCGCGGCGAGGGTGGGGCCGGTAGCCCGGGCATTGATCTCGATTTTCGCGTCATTTCCATGCTTGTCGAAGAACACGGTGGCCACGTCGCCCACCACACCCTTCTCTCGCAATTGCCTCGTTTCGGCTTCGCTCAGGTAACCACCGCGGTACACCTGGGAGGCGAGTTTTGAGTCGGCCGCGCCGAGCGAGAAGACCGCCAGGTTCATTTCCTCCTGAATATTCAGCACGCGTCGCACGGAAGTTTCCTGCCACATCGCTTCCCGCGTGCTGGCCTTGTCGAAGAAGGCCGGGACCGGGAACTGTTCGGTGCGCGCGGTGAAGGCCTGGCCGAAGCGGGTGAGGATTTCGCTTGCATAGCGCACACCGCTGGATACCGGGTTGGCGGCCCCATTCAATTGGACGACCACCGAATCATGGGTGGGATGGCTGTTCAAGGCGGCGGAAACCGCTTGCATGGTTTGCCCCCAGGCCACGCCAATGGTCATCGATGAGGAGACCATGGTGCCCAAGTGGTAGGCGGCGTGCGCCGACACGCGTTGGAGGAGTTCGGTATCGTCCATCGAACCGTCGGTAGGCACCAAATGCACGCTGATCCCGTATTGCTCGGCGAGCTGGTTGCCGAGCAGCGCGGACATATTTGCGGAAGGGTTGATCTTCACCGACACCATGCCGGTGCGTTTGGCATGAGCGAGCAGGCGGGAGACCGTGGAGCGTGAAACCCCGAGTTCACGGGCGATTACCTCCATCTTGATGTCCTGCAGGTAATACAGCTGGGCCGCCCGCAACGCATCCTTCGCTTTGGGGCTGGCTTGCACGGATGTGCCAGGATTTGGCAGTTTGTACGGACCGGAGCTGGGGGATATCTGCATCAATGGGACCTTTTCTGCACGTTTGTGCATTTCGTTTGACCGTTTCGTTCCATGGTGACCAGACTAACTGTTGACACGTACCAATCGTCAATAAAGGGGCATGTAATCGTGAATCGGGACCAGCTAGAGCAACTTCGTGCACGGCCAAAGGCGCGCGTGCTCGTTGTCGGCGGCGGCATCAATGGCGTAGCAACTTTCCGCTACCTGGCGATGCAGGGAATCGATGTGGCGCTGGTGGAACGCGGGGACTACTGCCAAGGCGCCTCGGGTGCCAGCTCGCATATGATCCACGGTGGCATCCGCTACCTGGAGAACGGAGAGTTCCGTCTGGTCCACGAATCGGTCCAGGAGCGCAACTCCCTGTTGGAGATCGCCCCGCACTATGTGAAACCGCTGCAGACCACGATTCCGATCTTCTCCACCTTCTCCGGCATGCTCAGCGCTCCAATGCGCTTCTTGAGCCACAAGTCGGGAAAGCCCACCGAACGAGGTGCGGCGCTGATCAAGGCGGGCCTGATCATGTATGACGTCTTCGCCGGCATCGGCGGACGCAATACCCCATGGCATAACTTCAAGGGAGCCAAGGCCGCCCGCAAGGATCTGCCCGCTTTGCGCGACGATGTGAAGTACACCGCCACCTACTTCGACGCCTCGGTGCATAACCCCGAGCGGCTCACCCTGGACGTCTTGCGCGACGGACTGAAGGCCAGCGACCAAGCGCGCGCCTCGAACTACGTGGAGCTTGCCGGCGTTGAATCGGGAACCGCGAAATTGCGCGATGTGCTCAGCGGCGCGGAATTTGATTTCGACGCCGAGGTCATCATCAATGCCACCGGCGCCTGGGTTGACCTGACCAACGCGGAGCTTGGCAAGGAAACCAAATGGACCGGCGGCACCAAGGGCTCGCACATCGTGCTGGACCACCCGGAACTGCTTGCCGCCACCGGCGGGCGTGAGATCTTCTTCGAAAACGAAGACGGCCGCATCGTGCTGATTTACCCGATGCTCGGCCGCGTCCTGGTGGGCACCACCGACCTGGAACACGATATGCGTGATCCTGCGGTGTGTACCGAGGCGGAAGTGGACTACTTCTTCGACCTGATCCAACAGGTCTTCCCGCGGATCGAGGTGGCCAAGGAAGATATCGTCTACAAATTCTCCGGCGTTCGTCCGCTGCCAAACCACGACGATACCGCTCCGGGCTTCGTTTCGCGCGATTACCAGGTGAAAGAAACCCGCCTGACCGATAGCACTACGATGCTTTCGCTGATCGGCGGCAAATGGACCACCTTCCGCGCGCTGGCCGAGAACCTCGGGGGCAAGGCGTTGGATTTCCTGGGCGAAAGCGCGAAGGTCAGCACCGAAGGTGTGGCCATCGGCGGAGGCAAGAACTTCCCGAAGAACGACGGCGAACTTGCCGCCTGGTATGCCGCCCGCGAGCAGCGTGCGCCGCATTCACGCCTGCGCGTGCTGCTCGAGCGCTACGGCACCGGGGCCGACAGCGTGCTGGAGCAGCTCGGCCAGCACGAGCAGCTCCTGGAGCACAGCAGCGAACTGTCCGTTGAAGAACTTGCCTACTTAGCCGAGCATGAGCAGGTCGGTCGCCTGATCGACGTGTTCATCCGGCGCACCAACCTCGCCTTCCGCGGGCTGGTCACCAAAAGTTTGGTCATCGAGGTCGCCTCGCACCTCGTGACGCCAATGGGCTGGGATCAGTCCCAGACCGAAGCCGAGATCGACCATTCGCTCTCGGTACTTGCAGATAGCCATGGGGTCATCCTCGCGTAACCTGCACCGGCCGGCGGCAGGTTGCCGTCGGCCTACGAAATCACTAAGAGGTCAATGTTGTCCACTCACGTGTTTCTTGCCGAATTAGCCGGCACATTCATTCTCCTACTCATGGGCGGCGGTGTCTGCGCCAACGTCGCGTTGAAAGGCACCCTCGGTAGCGCCGCCGGATGGCTTGCCATCAGCTTCGGCTGGGGTCTAGGCGTCTATTGCGGTGTCTGGATCGCCGGTATTTCAGGTGCTCACCTGAACCCTGCGGTGACCCTGGGCTTGATGATCAACCCAGATATCACCGAATACGCACCGGGCGTCGCCATCACCTTCGCCAACACCATGCTCTATTTCCTGGCGCAGCTCGTTGGTGCCTTCCTTGGCGCCGTTGGCGTCTGGCTGGCCTACAAAAAGCACCTCGATGACAAGCAGAACGCCGGCAGCCAGCTTGGCGTCTTCGCCACCGGTCCGGCGATCCGCTCCTATGGCTGGAACGTCGTCACCGAGGTATTCGGCACGTTTGTGCTCGTCTTCGTCATCGCCGGTCTGGGAAAGACCCCGCACCAGCTCGGCCCGCTAGCGGTCGCACTGCTCGTGGTGGCCATCGGCCTGTCCCTCGGCGGAGCTACCGGCTACGCCATCAACCCGACCCGTGACCTCGGTCCGCGACTGGCACACGCTATCCTTCCTATCAAGGGCAAGGGTTCTTCCGACTGGGCCTACTCCTGGGTGCCCATCACCGGTCCGGTCATTGGTGGTCTACTTGGCGGCGTCGCTGCCGGCTTCCTGTTCTAGAAAGAGAGATGTGAATCATGAGTGAAAAATATGTCATCGCCATTGACCAGGGAACGACCAGTTCCCGAGCCATCGTCTTCGATCATGCAGGCGAGGTTGTCTCGGTCGGCCAGCTGGAGCACGAACAGATTTTCCCGGCCGCTGGTTGGGTTGAACACGACGCAGCGGAAATCTGGAACAACACCCGAGAAGTCATCGGCCAAGCCCTGTCCAAGCAAAACCTGACCCGCCACGACATCGAAGTTGTCGGCATCACCAACCAGCGCGAAACCGCCGTGGTCTGGGACAAGAACACCGGCAAGCCGGTGTACAACGCGATCGTCTGGCAAGACACCCGCACCCAGGACATCGTCGACGAGCTGGCCAAGGACGGGGGAGTCGACCGCTACAAGGACCGCGTCGGCCTGCCACTGGCCACGTATTTCTCCGGAACCAAGATCAAGTGGATCCTGGACAACGTCGAAGGCGCTCGGGAGCGTGCCGAAGCCGGCGACCTGATCTTCGGCACCACTGATACGTGGGTGCTGTGGAACCTGACCGGCGGCGTGGACGGCGGCGTGCACGTCACCGACGTGACCAACGCTTCGCGCACCCTGTTCATGGATCTGAAGACCCTGACCTGGGATGAGCAGATCCTGGCGGACTTCGGTGTGCCAGCTTCGATGATGCCCGAGATTCGCTCTTCCTCAGAGGTGTATGGCACCGTGGCCGGCAATCAGCTGCTGCGCGAAGTACCCGTGGCCGGCATCCTGGGCGACCAGCAGGCAGCCACCTTCGGCCAGGCCGCTTTCACCGCCGGTACCGCGAAGAACACTTACGGCACCGGTTGCTTCTTGATCTTCAACACCGGCACCGAGATCGTGCATTCCTCTAACGGTTTGCTCACCACCATGGCCTACAAGCTGGGCGATGCCGCTCCGGTCTATGCCTTGGAAGGCTCGATTGCCGTGGCCGGTTCGCTGGTGCAGTGGTTGCGTGACAATATCGGCATGATCGCCACGGCTCCCGAGATTGAAGAGCTGGCGGCCAAGGTGGAGGATAACGGCGGGGTCTACATCGTCCCGGCGTTCTCGGGCCTGTTCGCCCCGTATTGGCGTGCCGAGGCTCGTGGCGCCATTGTGGGCCTGACCCGCTTCGCGAACAAGAACCATATTGCCCGCGCGGCGCTGGAGGCCACCGCCTTCCAGACCCGCGAGGTGCTTGATGCGGTCAACGCCGACGCCGAGGTGCCTCTGACCGAGCTGAAGGTTGACGGTGGCATGGTTGCCAACGAGAGCCTGATGCAGTTCCAGGCGGACATCCTAGGTGTCCCGGTGGTCCGTCCAAAGGTTACCGAAACCACGGCATTGGGCGCCGCATATGCCGCAGGCCTGGCCGTGGGCTTCTGGAAGGGCCTGGGCGAGCTGGAAACCAACTGGTCCGAGGACAAGCGTTGGGAACCGGCCATGGGTGAAGAAGAGCGCGAGCGCAGCCTGCGCCTTTGGAAGAAGGCAGTGACTCGCACCTTCGATTGGGTGGATGAGGACACGAAGGCCTAACTCGGCCTCGCCGCCCTCGACCTTGTCGATGAGCCGATAGCAGCGGACCCCGAATCAACTGATAATCGTTGATTCGGGGTCCCGCTGTCGTTAACCCTCAACGCCGGGACATCACTCGTCGTTCTCCGGTGGCTCCGGATCAGCTACATCGGGGTCGGGAGCATCACCGAGCTGCAGCGCATCCCAATAGGTGTTGCGCCGCGGTTTCTGCTCCGGGTCCAGATGCGGAGGCAGGATGACGTGCGGCAGGCCGTTGACGTCCACGATCTTAAGCTGTCCGAGATGGCGGCTATGGTGGCCATCGGGGCAGACCGCCGCCCCGGATTTAACACTTGTGGTGCCACCCTCGGCCCAGGGCAGCTTATAGTGATCGATCTCCACGTGATCGGGAGCCGTGGTGCAGCCGGGCACAATGCATCCGCGATCACGCGCCAGCACACCCGCCCGCACGTAGCCCTCGTGGTAGCGTCTGGATCTTCCCATGTCCAGGGGTTGGCTGTTGCCGCCGAGCACCACGGGGATCACATTGGCTTTGGCAAGAGCCCGTCTGAGCTCGCCGGGCGGGAGCCGAACGCCGTTGGAAGTAGTCCCATAAGCGCGGTCCAGATTCTGCAGATCGCTGAGCCACATGTAGACAATGAATCGCGGGATGACCGCCTTGGCCTTGCCTCCTGCGGGGGTGGCGAGAATCGCCATGAGCGCGTTGAGCCTGCGCAGTGCGACGCTGACCTCCTCGCGGTCCGAGGCAACTTCTGCGTTGGCCGGGATGCTCTTCCCGGGCGTTGCTTCAGCATCGTCCGCTGGCAGCTCGGGTTTGGCTCCGGAGGGTTCTTCCGCTGCGCGGGCCCAGTCGGGCATGGGATTTTCGGTGCGCAGCCATGTTGGTGCTCCGGCTGTTGGTTCCTCGGCGGTGCCGGACCGGTCGATAGATTCGGCGGATTCCGCCGCCCGGGCAGCCGTTGGCTCGGTGGCGGGCTGATCGGCTGCTTCGGTGCTGCCATCGGGCTGCACGGGGGTCCGGGCTGCCTGGCCGGCCTTGGTGCGCGGGGCGCTGGCCTGCACGGCGATCGAACGGATCAGCTGGGCCTGCGTGGCTAGGGTGCGAAGGGTGAATTCGTGCACGCCTTGGACCACCGGGCCGATGAACAGCCCGAGCTTCGGTGGGAGCTTGTCGCCTTTGAGCTGCTTGTAGAGACTGATCCGGGAGCTGATGTCTTTGCGTGCTTCATCTGGCCCCAGGCTCCGCAGTGACTCGGCGGCATGCTCCTCCAGGAAGCGGCCGTCGGTGTCGCGCGCCTTCAGCTCGGTGGGCACGCCGTCGAAGGTGGTGTCGGTGGCTTCGAGCTTCTCCAGGCGACGTGCGGTGGCTGCGATGCTGCGGCGGTCGGCGCCGCCCTTGGCATAGACCTCGGCCAGCTGGGCGAAGCGCGGCTCGCAGATCGTGCCTTGCGGCGTACGGCGGCCGATGAGCAGGTGGGCATCGTCGATACGGCGTTGGGCCTCGAAGTAATTCAGTCCGAGCCAGGCGGCGAGCAGATCGCCGGTGCTCTGATAGCAGGTGCGGCCGGCGGCTAGTTCGGGCTGCGCCTCGAAGCTGCAGGTGCCGTCGCGCAGCCCGTCGTAGGTTTCCAGACTGAGCGCGTGCGCGCCGCTGGCCTCCGCATCCAGTGCGGTGGTGAGCTGGGCGAGGTGGACCTGTTGGGAGAACTTCTCGACCAGATCCGCATGGGCCAGGACCAGGCGCGGGTCGCGGGTCTGGTGGACCAGCTGGCCGATGGCGGTGAACAAGGCCAGACAGAGGATCCCCAGGCGCACGAGCATGGCACCGGTGAGGTGCGCCCCGAGCTGAAGCGGGGCCCTGCACAGGGTGTGCAGCGCTGAGATGAGTGCTGGCGTGTTCATGCCTCCATGATTACGCCGGGGCGGCCCTGCGCCGCGGCTTCGTCCACGGGCTGTGGATAGCTTGGCGGAATATTTCTTGCGCCGGCCTTGGGCGCGATGGAAACCCCCGGCATTTCGTATCCAGCGGGGAGCCCCTGGGCTGGATGCATGCGGCAGAATGGTCCGCGTTGGGCGAGGACTTCGACAGCCCGATCTGGCCCCGTGGAATCTGGCCAGGGGAGCGCTGGGTGTTCATCGACTGGGATGCTGGCGAGCCGAGTACCAGATTGGGGGACTTGGCCTATGCCGCGCAGGCTTTTCGGGCAATGACCCGGCGGATCTCAGCGCGTTCCTCGACGGCTACCAGGCCGCTGCCCGCCATGATCGAACGGATCGGCCCCATGCACGGGCTGCTGGATTCGCCGAGTATCCGCGGCGTCGAAGCGTAGGGATCCATGTTTGCCGACGGGTAGGGGGTTCATTGGGCTGCGGTGCCAGCCGGCGGCCGGGGAAGCGATCGTGGGCATGCCGTTTTTGCCGTGGCGCAGCGCGCACTTCATCGATGCACCTCTGCGGCGGGAACTGCGATAGAATCGCTGTATGCATTTTCAGCGCGACCTAGTCTAAGAGCGGCCTGCGGCCGTACCCCCGAGTGGATATTTGGGGGCTTTTGTTGTGTCTGGAGACAATACCAAGTTTTTCCGTCAGGAAATTTTTCCGCAAGTTTGTGAGACGAGCTCAGTGACATCATCGACGAACGAGACCAGAACCTACGACTTCAAGGACCTCGAGTCCAAGTGGCTACCGGTTTGGGATGAACTAGAAGTGTTCAAGCCGGCCGACGATGGCACCCGTGAACGTCGCTACGTGCTGGATATGTTCCCCTACCCCTCCGGTGACCTGCACATGGGCCACGCGGAGGCCTTTGCCATGGGCGATGTCGTCGCACGCTACTGGCGCCTGCGTGGCTTTGACGTCATGCACCCCATCGGCTGGGATTCCTTCGGCCTGCCGGCGGAGAACGCCGCGATCAAGCGCAATGCGCACCCGGCCGAGTGGACCTATAAGAACATCGACACCCAGGCCGAGAGCTTCAAGCGCTACGCCATCTCCGCGGATTGGGATCGCCGGCTGCACACCTCGGATCCGGAGTACTACCGCTGGACGCAGTGGCTGTTCAACAAGTTCTACGAAAAGGGCCTGGCCTACCGCAAGGACCACCCGGTCAACTGGTGCCCGAAGGACCAGACCGTGCTGGCCAACGAGCAGGTAGTCAACGGCGCCTGCGAACGCTGCGGCACCGCCGTGACCAAGAAGTCGCTGAACCAGTGGTACTTCAAGATCACCGAGTACGCCGACCGCCTGCTCGAGGACATGGATGCGCTCAAGGGGCACTGGCCCGAGCGCGTGCTGCTGATGCAGAAGAACTGGATCGGCCGTTCCGAAGGCGCCCAGGTCACCTTCCAGATCGAAGCCCACGAGCAACTGGCCGAGGTGCAGATCCCGGTCTTCACCACCCGCCCGGACACCCTCTACGGGGCGACCTTCATGGTGGTCGCCGCGGATGCCGCGCTGGCCAACGAGCTGGTCACCGAGCAGCACCGCGAAGCGCTGGAAGCCTACCAGGAGCAGGTCAAGACGCTCTCGGAAATCGAACGCCAGTCCAGCGAGCGCGAGAAGACCGGCGTGTTCACCGGCCGCTACGCGATCAACCCGCTCTCGGGTGAGAAGCTGCCGGTCTGGGCGGCGGACTACGTGCTGGCCGACTACGGCACCGGCGCGATCATGGCCGTGCCCGCGCACGACCAGCGCGACTTGGACTTCGCCCGCACCTTCGACCTGCCGGTGCGCGTGGTCGTGGAGACCGGCGAAGAGGACCCGGCCGTGTCGGGAACCGCCACCGCCGGCGAGGGCAAGCTGGTCAACTCCGGTGAGCTGACCGGGCTGGACAAGACCGAAGCGGTCGCCAAGGCGATCGAAATCGTGGAAGCCGCCGGCACCGGCGAACACACGGTCAACTACCGGCTGCGCGACTGGCTGCTGAGCCGCCAGCGCTTCTGGGGCACCCCGATCCCGATCATCCACTGCGCCGAATGCGGCGAGGTCCCGGTACCCGATGACCAGCTGCCGGTGCGCCTGCCCGATAACCTGCGCGGTGAGCAGCTGGCGCCGAAGGGCACCAGCCCGCTGGCCGCCGTGGCGGAGTGGGTCAACGTGCCCTGCCCGAAGTGCGGGGCGGACGCCAAGCGCGACACCGACACCATGGACACCTTTGTGGACTCCTCCTGGTACTTCCTGCGCTTCGTCTCCCCGAACTACACCGAGGGCCCCTTCGACCCGCAGGCGGTCCGCGACTGGATGCCGGTAGGCCAGTATGTCGGCGGCGTCGAGCACGCGATCCTGCACCTGCTGTACTCGCGCTTCTTCACCAAGGTCATCCACGACCTGGGCCTGATCGACGCGACCGAGCCGTTCAGCGCGCTGCTGAACCAGGGCCAGGTGCTCAACGGCGGCAAGGCCATGAGCAAGTCCCTGGGCAACGGCGTGGACCTCGGCGAGCAGCTGGACAAGTTCGGCGTCGACGCGGTGCGGCTGACCATGATCTTCGCCTCCCCTCCGGAGGACGACGTGGACTGGGCCGATGTGTCCCCAAGCGGTTCGCAGAAGTTCCTGGCCCGCGCCTGGCGCATCGCCCAGGACGTCACCAGCGCACAGGACGTGGACTACACCACCGGTGAGAAGGCGCTGCGCCAGGTCACCCACCGCACCGTGCACGAGGCAGCCGCGCTGCTGGATTCGGGCAAGTTCAACGTGGTGATCGCCAAGACCATGGAATTGGTCAACGCGGCGCGCAAGACCATCGATTCGGGAGCCGGCGCCGCCGACCCGGCCGTCCGCGAGGCGGCCACCGTCACCGCCCAGCTGCTGAGCATGTTCGCCCCCTACACCGCCGAGGACATGTGGGCCGAGCTCGGCTACGCACCGAGCGTCGTGAACAGCGCCTGGCCGGAGGTCGATGAGTCGCTGCTGGTTGACGATACCGTCACCGCCGTGGTCCAGATCAAGGGCAAGGTCCGCGCACGCCTGGAAGTTCCGATCGACATTTCCGAGGATGACCTGCGCGAGCAGGCCTTGGCCCATGAGACGGTGATTCGCATGCTCGACGGCAAGGAGCCGTTGAAGGTCATCGTCCGTGCGCCGAAGCTCGTGAATGTGGTTCCGGCACCGTAAGCTCAAGGCATGAACGAACGCACCAAGGGCCCACGCGCGGGCTGGCTGCCTAAATGGCTGGCCCCGCGTGGGCTTGCGCGTACCCGAATCGGCGTAGTCACCGACTCCGCCGCCTGCCTGCCAGCACAATTGCTGGACAGCGAAGACTTCGCCTGCCTGGGAATCCCGATCATCGTGGACAACCACGTGCACGGCGAAGATCTGAACGCCCTGATGATGGGGCTCGCCATGGGAAAATCCGTCAAGACCTCGCGTCCGGCGCCCGGAGAATTCGCCCGGGCCTACCGGGAGCTGGCCGCCGCCGGTTGCGAGTCGATCATCTCCATTCACCTCTCCGGGCAGCTTTCCGGGACGGTGGAGGCCGCGCGCTTGGCCGCCGCCGACATCAAAATCCCGGTGCAGGTCATCGATTCGCGCACCGTCGCCATGCCCCAGGGCTTTGCGGTCACCGACGTGCTGGCCGCGCGCGATGCCGGAGCCCCGCTGGAAATGCTCGAGCAGATCGCCCGCGGCGCGGCGCGGAATTCCGTCTACTTCGCCGTGCCGAGCCTGGAGCAGCTGCGCCGCGGTGGACGGATCAGCACCATCTCTTCGGTGCTTGGCAACCTGCTGAACGTCAAACCGATCCTGAGCATCGACGCGGGTGTGATCCAGCCCATCGAAAAGCCGCGCTCCTTCGCTCGGGCCCAGGCGCGGCTGGTGGCGCTTGGCGCCCAGGCTGCTACCGCGGCCCAGGGGCCGGTACGCATCGGCGTCATGCACTTCGGCGCGGCCGAACTCGCCACCGAGATCGCCAACGAGCTCGCTCCGCTCAGCGCGCAGCAGGTGCTGATCGAATCCCTGCCGGCGGTGCTCGCGGCGCATACCGGCATCGGGGTGCTCGCCGTGGCCGTGGGACCGTTGAATCCACAATCCGAGCCGGAGGACACCCTCCCTTCGTAGTAGTGGCGCAAACTATCGGCCATGGGGCGCCACGACTTCTTCAGTAAACTTGCGCCACGGCCGACCAGGTTGCGCTTCGCCGTGTCGCGGGTCGCTGCCCTCGTGCTGGTCCTCGTGGTCCTGGCCTGGGTGGCCTTCTCGATCATCTTCTCGCCTCCGCCGGCGGCCGAAGAGCTGGATTCCATTCCGCTGGTGGCCGACCCCGAACACCCGGCCGCCACCGAACCGCTGGCTACGCTCACCGTGCATGTGGTCGGGGCCGTGAAAAAGCCCGGCGTCTACGAGCTTCCCGATGGTTCGCGGATCACCGATGCGATCGAAGCAGCCGGCGGGATGAGCAAAAAAGCCCGCCCGGAGCTATTGAATTTGGCGGCCAAACTCGCCGACGGGCAGCAGATCATCCTGCCCGGAACTAGTGATGCCTCGGCAACTCCGGGCGCCCCGCAAGCCCAAGGGCCAAACGCGAAGATCTCGCTGAACCAGGCCGATGCGCAGACCCTGCAGACCCTGCCGGGCATCGGCCCGGCACTAGCCAAACGCATTATCGACTTCCGGGACAAAAATGGCCCGTTCACCAGCGTCGCGGAACTCGACGCTGTCTCTGGAATAGGCCCGGTGCTCTTGGGGGAGCTGTCGGAATTGGTGATCCCATGAAGACGGACTTCCGCGGGCTTTGGATCTTGGCCGGGGCCTGGGTGACCGCATACCTGCAACCGCCGGTGCTGGTCACCCTCATCGTGCTGCTGCTCTTCCTCGTGGGCTTCGCGCTGCTGCTGCGCCGGCGTCACGATGCTCCCTCCTCGGCTCCCTGGTTCACCGGACCGCTGCTGCTGCTCCTGGCCTCGATCAGCATCAGCTTCGCCGCCCAGGGGCAGAACGACTGCCGGCTGCCCGAGGGAGCAGAACAGCAGCGGCGGGTCATCGTGGCCTTTAACGATCCGCCGCGCCTCGGCGAAGACGGAACGAACAAGGGCATTGCGCAGATCGGAGAATATTGGCACCAGGAGCAGTGGGTTGCTTGCCCCATTCCGATATATCTGAGCCTGCCCTACCCGCTGGAAACCGGCGCGGATAGTTTCGAAACAATTCTGGACCTGCAATCTACCGGGGCAAAAGGTGCATTCCACTGGTGGGCTCGGGCACAGAGCGAACCGGTGGTGAAGACCTGGCAGGAACCGACACCGGCAGATCACTTGAAAACCAGATTCGCGTCGAGCCTGAAAGAACTACCCGACGAGGCCCGCGGGCTCCTTCCGGGCATGCTCTACGGGGACCGCTCGGGGCAGGGCGAAGAACTCTCCGCGGCAATGAAAGACAGCGGGCTGAGCCACCTCACCGCCGTCAGCGGGTCAAACGTGGCGTTGCTCGGTGCCATGGTGCTGGTGATCCTCAGGCTTTGCGCCGTGCCCAGGGTGCTGGCCGCGCTGCTGGGCATCGGCTTCCTGGCCTTATTCATCTGGTTCGTGGGCCTTGACCCGAGTGTGCTCCGCGCCGGATTAATGGGAATCATCGCAACAATCTCGCTCATGCTGGGCCGCGGGCGCGGGTCCTTGGGCATCTTGAGCCTGTCGGGGACCATTTTGCTGCTGATCGATCCGTCGCTAGCAGTGGAACCGGCCTTCGCCTTATCCGTACTGGCCACCTTGGGCATCATCGTACTGACACCGGCCCTCACCGACATCCTTTCACGCCTCTTCCCGTCGTGGTTTGCGCAATTGACGGCAATTTGCTGCGCCGCGCAATTCACCTGTCTGCCGGTGATCATCGCCTTGAACTCAAATTTCAGCCTGTACTCGCTGCCGGCCAACCTCTTGGTCGCACCATTGCTGCCCCTGATCACCAGCATGGGGGTGATCTGCCTGCTGTGCTGTACTCCATTGCCGGCGGTCACCGACATCTTGTTATGGGTGCCTGGCCTTCCAGCGGGATGGATTGGAAAGCTCGCGCTCTGGGTAGTCGAGCTGCCCGGTGCCGCACGTCCATGGCCTCCTGGGATTGCCGGCATCTCTCTGGCAGTTGGATTCTCGGTGGTGTTCGCCGTCCTGCTGCTGAGCACCTATGAAAGCGAGCACGCGAGTATTCATCGGCTGGCCGGCGCCGGATTGGCGGTGCTCGTGGTGCTCCTCGTGTCGCTGGTGCTCCCGGCGACCCTGTTCTACCGTCCGGCCATCCCGGTGACCTGGAATATCGCGATGTGCGATGTCGGCCAGGGTGACGCGTTCGTGATTCGTACTGGTCCCGCTGAGGGGTGGCTCTTGGACGCCGGACCCACAGATGGGGGCGTGGCTGACTGCGTGAATCAGCTGGGAATCAAAAAGTTATCCAAGGTTTTCATCACGCATGAACACGCCGATCATCTTGGCGGGATCGCCGAGGTGGAAGGGACGGGATTGCAAATCGATCAGCGTCTGGTTTCGCCCGGCTTCGACCCTAGCCGCTGGGCCGAGACCACAGTGCTCAAACCGGGGGATAGCGGTGGCACGGACGCGGTGCACTACCGGGTGATCGGGCCAAATGAAATCCGTGCGCGTTATGCCGAACCCAATGACACCTCCTTGGTGATCGTTTTCGACTTTCTTGTCCAAGGGCAGGTGCTGAGCTTCTTTACCGCCGGAGACCTGGAGGAAGCAGCGATGCATCAGCTGCTGGCCGAGCTGCCGCAACCTCCGGTCCAGGTGCTCAAGGCTTCGCATCACGGCGCGCGCAATGGCGGCACGGAAATCATTGAAACACTGCGGCCGCAGGTCCTTTTGATATCTGCCGGAAAAGACAATTCCTATGGTCATCCGCATCAAGAAATACTCGATGCCGCGCGAGCCACCGGCGCGCGCGTGATCAGATCCGACCTCGAGGGTACGGTTCTGCTCACATTCGAACCGGACAAGGTGCTCGCCACAGCGATCGGGCCTGCAGTTCGGTAGGATCGAGATAACGCACGACGCATGAAGGAGCTCGATGGCACGCGCGCAAGCATCTCCGGGAATTTCTTGGCGGGATTTAACACCCCAACCCTTGATTCTGCTGACCGGATCCGAACAATATCTGGCTTCGCGCGCCTTCGAGCTGTTGCGCAGCCAAGCTGCTACGCGCGAGGACATCCAGCATACTCGGCTCAACGCGGCCAGCTACGAGCCAGGCGAACTGTTGCTGGCAACGAGCTCCTCGTTGTTTTCCAGCGCGAACCTCGTCGAGGTACACGACCTGGCATCAATGAACGAGTACTTCCTCAAAGATGCCTTGAATTATCTGAAGGATCAGGCACCGGAGAATGTGCTGATCATGCACCACTCCGGGGGTACCCGCGGCAAGAAATTACTGGATGTCATAAAGGCCGCCGGCGCGTTGCTCGTCAATTGCCAGCCGATTAAACGCGACGCCGAGAAAATCGACTTTGTGCAAGCCGAATTCAAGTCGGCAAAGCGCCGGATCACCAATGACGCGGTGAAGTCACTAGTCGCCGCGGTTGGCAATTCCTTGGCAGAGCTTGGATCCAGCTGTCACCAGCTGATTCAGGACACCACCGGAACCATCGATCAAGAGGTGGTCGATCGGTACTATGGTGGCCGTATCGAAGCGACGGCCTTCAAAGTGGCGGACGCCGCCTTGGCCGGAAATGCGCAATTGGCCTTGACCACGTTGCGCCACTCCCTGGATACCGGAACAGATCCAATTCCCATCGTCGCGACCTTGGCGATGAAGATCCGTCAGCTGGCGAAGGTGCTCGGAGTCAACGAGCCGGCGGCGTCCTTGGCCTCCGAGCTGGGCATGGCGCCGTGGCAGGTTCAGTCAGCGCAGCAGCAAGCACGCGGTTGGAAACGCGCTGATGTCGCGCAATGCATTGAGAACATCGCCCAAACAGATCGCATGGTCAAAGGCGGCGGGCGGTCACCAGGCTATGCCTTGGAACGTGCGATCTTATTTATTGCTTCCAAAGCACCGCAGCGATAGCTCGGCTTGCCTGGCACCTAGCTTTCGTTCCGCTTGGGATCGGTGGAACGGGCCAGTTCTTCGTAGAGCGTCCAAAAATCCACCATGTCGCGCGGCTTGCCGGCGAGCAGATCTTCCAGATACCGCAGATGAGTATGCCAACCGATCAGGTAGTCGGCGGCCTTATCCGCTAACCCCCGGTGTTCGAGGTGCAACCCGGTGCTGGATTCTCGCCCGGTGAGTTCGATCCGCAACTCCGAGGGCTCTTCGTCGGGGAACTTCCAGGACATGGCCAAGAGCTTGAGCGGATCAATTCCTCGCACCTGTGAGGTGCAGGGGTAATTCGGTGCGTGTTCGACCGTGACTACTTCACCGGAGCGAAAGGTCCCAGAGACCAGCGTCCCGAGCCACCCCGATAACGGCGCGGACTCGGTCAGCGCGTGCCACACCTGGTCTGCCGTGGCTGGCATTTCCCAATGGTGCAGGACACGTCCTGCGAAAATATTTACTGATCTACCGACTAATGGCATAGCTGAACACTAGCGCAGTGCCGCAGGGCAGAGAAGCGGTGCTTAAAGCACAAGATCCCCGAAACCCAAGGGCTTCGAGGATCTTGCTGAAGTTTAGCGTTGCTTAGAGGGCGTTAACCTTCTTGGCAATGGCCGACTTACGGTTAGCAGCATTCTTCTTGTGAAGAACACCCTTGCTAACAGCCTTGTCGAGCTTCTTGCCAGCCAGACGCAATGCGTCAGTTGCCTTATCCTTGTCACCGGCGGCAATTGCGTCGTTGACGTTACGGACCACGGTCTTAACTTCCGAGCGGACTGCTACGTTACGCAGACGAGCCTTTTCGTTGGTAAGGTTACGCTTCTTCTGGGACTTGATGTTTGCCACTTTAATAAACTCTCTCGTTTATTGCGAAATACGGTCGGTAGAGGGTTCATCCTTCGGGCCATCGACTGAGCGGTGTGGGGCACCTATGGCGACCCAAAGGGGGCGTGTCACCCAACCTGCGTGACACACAAGAATTAACTCTAGCAGAACGCCGCGGCAACGACCAACGCCTAGCGGCCGTTATTTAGGGCGTTCACCACATTGCCGAAACGCTGCTCGTCGAGAATGGCCCCTTCGCGACGTACTGCACTTTGCGACAGGCGGATGATTCGGTCGAGCTTGACCTCGCTGGGACGGCGCTCGCGGTCCCAGGCGCCGGTTCCGATGTCCATGTAGTCCGGATTGCTGTGACCGCCATTGTTCTTGTCTTTGCTCGTCAGCATCAGGCCAAGCAACCAGCTGTCATCGCGGCCGATAATCAGCACCGGGCGGTCCTTTCCCTGGCTGTGGTCTTCCTCGTAGGGAACCCAGCCCCAAACCACTTCGCCGGGATCGGCCTCGCCGTCGAGGCTCGGGTTGTATTCATAGTGGACGGTGCCGCGGAAATCGCCCGGGTAGGCCGATTCGCGGAGGTTGTTCCCGCCATCGCTGCTGCCATGCCGCTGCTGAGCCCGGCTCGGAGCATTGCTCGGCCGGCGGGTAGTGGGGGAGGTGTTTGACCCATTAGCGCGAGTGGAGTTGAAAACCTTAACTGCACGCACAACGAGGGAAAGAATCTTCTGCACATTCAAAGCCATGATCGACAAACTATCAGGGCGCGCGGTACCAAATAGGTAGTGACGCGTAAATCATGACAGAATGGAGCCTAATTCCGCGTCTATTCTTAGTTTGCAAATGAGGTCTGTTTAGGTGTCTCCATTGGCCCGCACCGCCCAGGTGCCAGCCGCGACCGATCCGTCGCTCATCCGTAACTTCTGCATCATTGCCCATATCGACCACGGTAAATCCACCTTGGCCGACCGCATGCTGCAATCCACCGGCGTGGTCTCCGCACGCGACATGAAGGCCCAGTACCTGGACCGCATGGATATCGAACGTGAACGCGGTATCACCATCAAGTCCCAGGCTGTCCGTATGCCTTGGGAAGTCGATGGCGTGACCTACGCGCTGAACATGATCGACACGCCTGGCCACGTTGACTTCACCTATGAGGTTTCCCGTTCCCTGGCGGCCTGTGAAGGCGCGGTCCTGCTCGTTGACGCAGCACAGGGCATCGAAGCACAGACCCTGGCGAACCTCTACCTGGCCATCGAGAGCGATCTGAACATCATTCCGGTGCTCAACAAGATCGATCTGCCAAACGCGCAGCCGGAGAAGTATGCCGAAGAGCTGGCAAACCTCATCGGTTGCGATCCCGATGACGTCTTGAAGGTTTCAGGTAAGACCGGCCAGGGCGTTGAGGCTCTCCTGGATGAGGTCATCAAGCAGCTTCCGCCGCCCGTTGGCGTGGCCGATGCTCCTGCACGGGCCATGATCTTCGACTCCGTCTATGACACCTACCGCGGTGTGGTCACCTACGTTCGTGTCGTCGACGGCATGTTGCGTCCGCGCGAACGCGTCCAGATGATGTCCACCGGTAGCACGCACGAACTGCTCGAAATTGGCGTCTCCGCGCCTAACCCGGTTCCAAGCAAGGGACTGGGCGTGGGTGAGGTCGGCTACCTGATCACCGGTGTGAAGGATGTACGTCAGTCCAAGGTCGGAGACACTGTCACCAATAGCCTGAAGCCTGCCGCTGAGTCCCTCGGCGGATACGAAGATCCGAAGCCGATGGTGTTCTCGGGACTTTACCCGATGGACGGTACTGATTACCCGGCGCTGCGCGATGCTTTGGATAAGCTTCAGCTCAACGACGCCGCCCTGGTGTACGAGCCGGAGACTTCCGTCGCTTTGGGCTTCGGGTTCCGCGTTGGCTTCTTGGGGCTCTTGCACCTGGAAATCACCCGTGAGCGTTTGGAGGCCGAGTTCAACCTCGACCTGATTTCTACCGCTCCGAACGTGGTCTATGAGGTCATGGGCGAAGACAAGCAGTTGACCACCGTGACCAACCCCTCGGAGTTCCCCGAAGGCAAGATCCTCGAGGTTCACGAACCACTGGTCTCGGCAACTATTCTCGCTCCATCCGAATTCATCGGCTCGGTCATGGAATTGTGCCAGGGACGTCGCGGCACCTTGCGCGGTATGGATTACCTCAGCGAAGAACGCGTAGAAATGCGCTACACGCTGCCGCTGGCCGAGATCGTTTTCGATTTCTTCGACCATCTGAAGTCACGTACGCGTGGTTACGCATCCTTGGACTGGAAGGCCGACGGAAGTCAGGTTGCAGACCTGGTCAAGGTCGATATTCTACTGCAGGGTGAGCAGGTGGACGCGTTTAGCGCGATCACCCACCGCGACAAGGCGTACTCATACGGCGTGATGATGACCGGCAAGCTGCGTGAACTGATTCCACGCCAGCAGTTCGAGGTGCCGATTCAGGCTGCCATCGGTTCGCGCATCATCGCCCGCGAGTCCATTCGCGCCATCCGCAAGGATGTGCTGGCCAAGTGCTATGGCGGCGATATCAGCCGCAAGCGCAAGCTGCTGGAAAAGCAGAAGGCCGGTAAGAAGCGAATGAAGATGGTCGGCCGCGTGGAGGTTCCCCAGGAAGCCTTCATCGCCGCGTTGTCCACCGGCGAAGAGAAAAAGAAGTAAATGCCCTCAGTTTTGCCTGATGGCGATCCGGCTCCGGCCGATGGTCTGCTCCCCGCATTGTGTTCACACAATGCGCAGGAGCGGACCATGTCCTTTTATGTACATATTCCGTTCTGCACGGTGCGCTGCGGATACTGCGACTTCAACACCTACACCGCAAAGGAACTTGGTTCCGGGGCGAGCCAAGCCAGCTATGCGGCCACCGTCAGCCAGGAAATCAGCTTCGCTCGGCAAGTGATGGACAAATCTGGCTTGCCGCATCGTGAAATCGAGACCGTGTTCTTCGGTGGCGGCACCCCGACCCTACTGCCAGCCAGCGACCTGGTGTCGGTTTTGGCACGCATCAACAGCGAATTCGGGCTGAAGCCCGGCGCCGAGGTCACTACCGAGGCGAACCCGGATTCGGTGACCCGTGAAAGCCTGCAAGAGCTCAAGGACGGCGGGTTCACCCGCGTGTCCTTTGGCATGCAGTCGGCGGTGCCACATGTGCTGGCGGTGCTGGAGCGAACCCACGATCCCAAGGGCGTGCCGCAGGTGGTCCGCTGGGCTCGCGAAGTGGGTCTCCAGGTGAGCGTCGATCTGATCTATGGGACTCCGGGGGAGTCCTTGGAGGATTGGCGCACCAGCGTGGAAGCGGCTTTGAGCTATGAACCGGATCACATTTCGGCCTACGCGCTGATTATTGAAGAGGGCACCAAGCTTGCGGCGCAGATTCGCCGCGGACAGGTACCGAACATCGACGATGACGATCATGCCGAAAAGTATCAGCTGGCCGATGAAATGTTCGCGGCCGCGGGCTTCCGCTGGTATGAAGTTAGCAACTGGGCCAAGGGCGAAGGGCATGCTTGCCGGCATAACGTTGCCTACTGGCAAGGCGGAGACTGGTGGGGCGCCGGACCGGGTGCCCATTCGCATGTTGGTGGCCTGCGCTGGTGGAATGTGAAGCATCCTTCGGCCTACCAGCAGCGGATCGACGGCGGGATTTCCCCGGGCCACGGCCGCGAGTTCCCCGATGCCGAGGCAGTCAAACTGGAGCGCACGATGCTGCTGACCCGGTTGGGCAGCGGCATGCCGATCGCCGAATTGGATGAGCATGGCCGTCGGGCAGTTGCCGGACTCATTGCCGACGAGCTGATCGAACCGCAGTCGGCCTTTGCCGGAACGATCGTGTTAACGCAACGAGGTCGGCTCCTGGCCGACCTTGTAGTGCGGGAACTGTTGGACTTCTAAAGTTTCAGCAAGGATTGTTACTTCATTAGCCGCAGGTTGAATGCGTAGCGGTATGGGCGTCCCTTGTTAGCCTGGATGGCTGCACGGGCGCCCATCAGCGTCATATAGACCCAAAGCGCCACGGTGGCTACCGCGAACGCCCAGCCAAACCCGGGAACCAGGGTGAGCACGTTCAGCACGATGGCCAAAATGGTCAGCGGAAACGTGAAGTTGAAGGCTTCTTTCGACTCCTGCGAGGTAAAAGGTCCACGGTCGCGGTACACGGCGAAGATGATGGCCGCGGGAATGCATCCCAGTACCGCGCCGAAATGCGACATCATGGCCCATTGGCGATCCTCGGAAGGAGTCAAGGGCAAAGCCGAGACCTTGGAACCTTCGAAACGTGAATTTTCCGGCGGTACGGTCTTGCGTGCAGTCACGTGGCGCTTCCTTGTTTAGCAGTGGGTGGTCGATCTGATTCTATCGAGGATCTAGCGACGCAGAGTACAACCCGCCCTAAAAATCCAACTATTAGTCAATCGTTAGGAAACCGTAATCTTCGCTGGTTAGAAAATCGATGAGCTCCTCGACCTTACCCAGCAGCTGCGGTTCAAGCTGTGCGTAGTGGTCAACTCGGGAAAGGATGCGCTGCCAACCCAGCCCGATGTCCTCGGCAGTTGAATGCGGCCAGCCGAACGCGCGTAATATTCCGGTTTTCCAATCCGTTCCACGGGGGATCACCGGCCACTTCTCAATATTAAGTGCTGCCGGTTTCACCGCCTGCCACACGTCGACATACGGATGACCAAGAATCAGGACATGATTCGCCGCACCGGGAACCGCCATCGCTTCCTTCACTATACGTTCTTCCTTGGTGCCCGCAATCAGGTGGTCAACCAAGATCCCCAGACGCCGTTCGGGCGAGGGATTGAAAGCGCGAATGGCGCCGGCAAGATCGTCGACGCCATGCAGAGGCTCAACGACGATGCCTTCCACGCGCAGGTCATGGCCCCAGACTTTCTCCACTAGTTCGGCATCGTGCTTGCCTTCGACCCAGATCCGGCTGGCGCGTGCCTCGCGGGCCTTCAAACCGGTGACCGCCCGGGAACCGGAAGCTGAAACCATGGTCTTTGGCGCCAATGCCTTGGCTTGTGGCTCAACGATCTCCACCGGCTCGCCTTCGAGCAGGAAGCCGAAGCCCGCTTGGAAAGAGCGGGTCTTGCCCCGCCGGTCTTCTAAAACGATCACCCGCATTCCTCCGGACTTCTCGGTACGCACCACTTCGCCGACCCAACCGCTGTCCACGTCTTCGAGTAGTAGGCCCATTGATATCGGAACTTGACGCAGTTTTTTCGGTGCAGGTGCACTGAGGTCGTGGGCTCCCCAGGAGTAATTGGTCACGTACTGCCTTTCGCTGTGATCGAATACGCTCGAAATCCAATGCTAGCAACCGATGTAGGTATTAGACTTGGCACTTGATAGGTTAGAGTGCCAAATCCTTGCCGGAGTTCATAGGAGGTGTTGACGTGAGCGAGTTTCGACGTCTGGACGTTTTACGCGCCATTGTGGAGGACTACGTCCAGTCGCATGAACCGGTAGGTTCAAAGGCTTTGCTTGATCGGCATAACCTGGGAGTTTCTGCTGCCACGATTCGCAATGATATGGCCTTGCTGGAAGAAGAGGGGCTCATCGCTGCCCCGCACACCTCCTCGGGAAGAATACCCACGGAAAAAGGCTATCGCCGATTCGTTGACCAGATCGGCGAGCTTAAGCCGTTGTCTCGGGCGGAGCGCGAGGCCATCAACAAAATCTTGGATAATTCCCAGGATTTAGATGAAGTCTTGCATAGCACCGTGCGCTTGCTGGCACGTTTGACGAATCAGGTGGCGTTGATCCAGGTGCCGCACTATGACACCGCATCGCTGCGCAATCTGGACCTAGTCGGACTTGGCTCATCCCAGGTATTGATGGTCATGATTGCCTCCAATGGCACCGTCGACCAGCGGATGATCGGCACTTCCAGGGCGTATAGCGACGACGAACTGCAGGGTATGAAGCAAGGCGTGCTCAAGGCCTTTGGCGGTCGGCAGTTGGCAGATCTCGTAGGTTCGCTGACCACCGAATCAATTCCGCTCCAGCTTCTGGAAGATACGCTGTTCATGACGGTGCTCGGTTCCTTGCAGGAGATGGCACGTGCGGCTAACACCCAGCGCATCGTGATGGCGGGGACCGCGAACCTTGCCCGTTCGGTGGGAGATTTCCCGCTGACGCTCACCCCGGTGCTCGAAGCGCTTGAAGAGCAGGTGGTGCTGCTGAAGCTGTTCTCCGAGTTGGAAGCGGACTCTCGGGGCGTGGCGGTAGCCATTGGCACCGAGCACCATTACGGGCAGCTTTCCGACGCAACGGTCATCGCGACAACCTATGGCTCGGACACCAGGAACAAGCTTGGAGTGCTCGGTCCGACGCGGATGAATTATCCAACCTCCATGTCTTCGGTCCGGGCGGTTGCCCGTTACCTGTCAAAGATTTTGACGAACTAGTTTCGTCAGCAACAACGTTTTATATTTTTACGAAAGGACACGGCGAATATCGTGAGCTCGCATTACGAGACGCTGGGTGTTGCCCAGGACGCGACCCCGCAGGAAATCAAGAGCGCCTACCGCAAGCTGGCGCGCAAGCTGCACCCCGATGTCAACCCAGGCGAGGGGGCAGCCGAGCAGTTCAAGCTCGTCACACGAGCCTACGAAGTCCTTTCCGACGAAAAGAAGCGCGCCAACTTCGACGCCACCGGCGACCTGAACGGCAACGGCCAGCAGGGATTCGGCGGCGGAGGCCAGAACTTCGGTGGCTTCGGCGACATCTTCGAACAGTTCTTCGGCGGCGGGCAAGCCCAAGGGCCGGCTTCGCGCACGCAGGCCGGCCGCGACGCGTTGATCACCATCACCATCGATTTGGTCGATGCTGTCAAGGGCACTGTATACCCGCTCGAGATGGAAACGGCCGTCACTTGCAAGGTCTGTGAAGGCTCTTGCTGCCGGCCCGGCACCAGCCCGGTTACCTGCGAAACCTGCCGCGGTGCGGGCCAGATCCAGCGTCCGGTGCGTTCCTTCCTCGGCCAGATGATGACCGTGGAAACTTGCCCGGCCTGCCGTGGCTTTGGCACGACCATTCCGGATCCATGCAATGAATGCAATGGCGAGGGACGCGTGCGCGAGCACGTCTCGAAGTCGCTGAACATTCCGGCCGGTGTCGATGCCGGCACTCGTATCCAGCTGCGCGGACAGGGCGAAGCCGGTCCCGGCGGTGGCCCGAACGGAAACCTCTTCGTCGAAATCGACGTACGCCGCCACAAGGTCTTCGAACGCGCGCAGACCGACTTGCACGCGAAGATGGCCATCCCAATGACCGGCGCCGCCCTCGGTTGCGAGCTGAAGCTGGAAACCTTCGATGGTGAACAGCAGATCACCGTGGAATCGGGCGCCCAGGACGGGGACGCCATCACTCTGCCAGGGCTGGGTGTGCCGCGCCTGCGCGGTGGCAAGCGTGGCGACATCGTGGTGCACCTGCAGGTGGAGACTCCGACGAAGCTGGACGCCGCACAGCGTGAGCTGCTCGAGCAGCTGGCGGCATTGCGTGGCGAAGAGATGACCGCCGGCCGCGTCGAACAGTCCGGTGGAATGTTCTCGCGACTGCGTGACAAGTTGAACCAACGCTGAGCATGAGCAATCACAGCTTCGTGATCGACGCTCAGCAAGCAGCTGAGGCCATGGTGGGGGACAGCTTGGAGCTCACCGGGCCCGAGGCCCACCATGCGGTTGCGGTCAAGCGTGTGGCGCCCGGCGAGGAGCTGGACTTGCTCGACGGCACCGGGCTCCGGTTGCGAGTCAAGGTCAGTGCCGCGGCCAAGGACCTGCTCAGCGTGACCGTGGTGGAACGCATCGAAGAAGCGCCGCCGGTCCACCCGGTCGGCCTGGTGCAGGCGCTGGCCAAGGGCGACCGGGATCTACAGGCCGTGGAATCGGCGGTGGAACTGGGAATTTTCACGGTCCGCCCCTGGCAGGCCGATCGATCGATTGTGCGTTGGAATGGGCCGAAGGCCGAAAAGGCCTTAGCTAAATGGCGTTCGCAGGTGCGTTCGGCACAGAAGCAGTCACGCCGCGCCTTCGAACCAAAGGTCTTGGACCCGCTCGGGTCCAAGGCTCTGGCCGGACAGATCGCGCAGCTTGCTGCCCAGGGCGAGCTGGTTCTGATCCTGCATGAATCAGCTAAATGCTCGGTGGCCGAGGAAACCCGGTCGTGGCTCGATTCGGCCCCGGCACATGCGGGGGTGACGTTGGTAGTGGGCCCCGAAGGCGGGATCAGCGACGCGGAGCTCGATCAGTTTGTCGGCGCTGGTGCCAAGGCCGCGCTCTTAGGCGAGCACGTGCTACGCGCTTCGACGGCCGGGCCGGCAGCCCTCGTTCTGGTTCGGCATCTGCTCGGAGAACTGTAGCCGCCGAAAGGTTCAGCAATTAAGAAGTTCCGCAGGCCGACGGCCTGCGGAACTTTTTAATTGGTAGCGAATATTCGCAGCCTATTTAATGGTGAACTCGCTGGATACCGAGGCGATCTTTTCTTCGGATCCGGATTCCCTGCCCCAGAAGGTGAGTTTGTAGGCGCCTACGCTCAGCTGCTTGGTGAAATCAAAGGAGCCATCGGGATTGACCTTATCTTCCGGGATTGGCTCCTCGGCGGTGAGCACGGTGAGCTTTCCCGACTTGTCCTTGCTCTCCAAGCTGTAATAGATGCCGTCGCTGAACTTCGAGGCGCGAGCATTGAACTGGATCTGACCGGCCTTGCGGGTCGACCCGTATTGCGGGTCGATAATCCAAATCGGGGCCATGAATGAGGCATCGCGGTCGTAGGAGTCCGCCAGTCGCAAGTCGCCGAAGACCGTGGCGTTGGCCCGGCCGTCAACCAGAATTCTCACTTTCGGTGGCAGCGAGCCAACGAGGAGGCCTGCATTGGACGCGGCGGCGGTGGCGGTGAACACCAGCTGCTGAATTGTGCGTTCGGAAAGGCCACGATCAAGCTTTGCACCGAAGACCTTCTCCGGTAGGTCCAGGGTGATCACATTGTCCTGGTTCATGGACACGCCAACTTCACCCGAAGGCTTCAGATGCGTGTACCACTCGGCATTGGCCGGCTTTTCGTTGAGCAGGTAGGAGATTGAATCGCCGATCGGCTCGCCAGTGGCGTTTTTTGTGGCGTACTCGCGGTAGAGGAAAACCCCGAGGTCCATATTTTCAAGCCAGTAGATCGGGAGCCTGTCGATCGGGGAATGGTGCTCCACCGAATCGTTGGCAGGAGGCAGTCCCACGGTACCCGCGGCAGTACTGATCGGCATTTCGTGGGATTCTTCGCGCGAGGCAAGACCGCAGCCAGCTGCTACGACGAGAGTTAAACAGACTCCGGTGACGGTTACCCGCTTGGAGATCAACCTCGTAATTCTTCCTTGCACTACTTACCAATCCGTTGATTATTCACTTGACACCTTGCTGTAAACCAGCTCTGGCGCTCAAATAGTTTGGCACATGATGGCGCCCGGGATCGCCAAAAAGGAGTCTAACGAAGGATTCGTAACCAAATCTATACCTTTACCACCACAGATGCTTTAGAATCACTTCAGATTTTTGTGCTCTAGCTACCTGCGAAATTATCCCCTAAGCGTGCTGAACTAGATAGACTGTAGGGGACAAGAACAATAATCATTGCCAAGCTCAGCAAAGGGGCACTAAGCACTGCATGCAGGTTGAACAGAACAAGATGCCGGTCGAATCCGGCCCCGCGTCATTGACGATCACCTTCGACACTCCCGAACTCATGGTTGCCACGCTGGGTCCAAGCGATGAATTGTTGCGCATTCTGACCGGCGCCTACCCGCTGGTGCAGTTTCGCCCCAATGGCGCTTCCTTGACCCTGGTTGGCGAGCCCGTGCAGGTGCGCAAGGCTCAGCGTGTGACCGAAGAGGCCCGTGCACTTGCCAGCCGCGGCTCCCGGATGAGCGCAGACACCATTGAGCAGATCATCAAGATGCTCTCCGCCGGTGGTGCCGATGCGCCCACCGACGTCCTCGGGCTGAAGATTCTCTCCGGACGGGGACGCGCGATCCGGCCGAAAACGCTGAATCAGAAAAGCTATGTCGACGCCATCGAAGACAACACGGTGACCTTCGGCGTGGGTCCTGCCGGTACCGGCAAAACTTTCCTGGCCATGGCTATGGCCGTGGCAGCCTTGCAGGCGAAAGAAGTCAGCCGCATCATCTTGACTCGTCCCGCCGTAGAAGCCGGGGAGAAACTGGGCTTTTTGCCCGGAAGCCTCACGGAGAAAATCGATCCCTATCTGCGTCCGCTCTATGATGCGCTGCACGACATGATCGACCCGGAGACCATTCCACGGTTGCTGGAGGCAGGCACCATCGAGGTCGCTCCCTTGGCGTACATGCGCGGGCGCACCTTGAACGATGCCTTCGTGATTCTCGACGAAGCGCAGAACACCACCAGCGAACAAATGAAAATGTTCCTCACTCGTTTGGGCTTCGGCTCCAAGATGGTCATCACCGGCGATGTCACTCAGGTGGATCTGCCCGGTAACTCGGTCTCCGGGCTTCGCATGGTGATCGACGTGTTGGCGGGTATCGACGACATCGCCCTGTGCCGGCTGGATGCCGGCGACGTGGTGCGCCACCGCCTCATTGCAGATATCGTCACGGCGTACGATCGCTGGGACACCCAACAGCGCAAAGCACAATCCCGGGGACGGCACAAGTCATGAGCGTCGAAGTAAATAACGAAACAGACTACGAAGTGGATCTGCAGGACGTGCAGAAACTCGCTGACTCGATCACCCAGGCGATGTTCATTCACCCGGAAACGGAAGTTTCCGTCGTCTTCATCGACGAAGAGGCCATGAGCGAATTGCATGTGGAGTGGATGGACCTGGAAGGTCCCACCGATGTGATGAGCTTCCCGATGGACGAGTTGCGTCCGGGGTCGGAGAAGGCCCCGTCGGAAAGCGGCATCCTCGGGGATATCGTGATCTGCCCCACCGTCGCCGAGGCCCAGGCCAAGGCCGGTGGGCACCCGGTCCACGATGAGATCTTGCTGCTCACCACCCACGGCATGCTGCATTTGATGGGCTTCGACCACGATGAGCCTGCCGAAAAGGCCGAAATGTTCGGTCTGCAGCGCCGTCTGCTCGAGAGCTACACCGGGCGCCCGGCGCCGAAGGAAACGGTGGAATAGCCGGTGGGCATAGTCCTACTAGTCGTGGCGTTGGCCTTCATGGCCAGTGCCGCAATTCTCACCGCCGCCGATTCCGCCTTTTACGCCTTGTCCCGCAATGCGGCCGAACGGTTGCGGATCGAGTCGAATTCCAAAGCGATAAGCCATATCCTGGACGACAGCGAATCGCACGCCCAGGCGATCCGCTTCTGGCGTATCTGGTTCGAGACGGCCTCCGCGGTGGCCGTCGCGCTGCTGGTGGCCCGTTGGATTGATAATATCTGGATGGTCGGCTTGGTGGCGACTATGGTTATGGCGGCCCTCGGATTCGTCCTGGTCAGTGTCTCCCCGCGGCGCTATGGCCGCTCCAATGCGCGCAATGTCGTGCGCGCAACCGCACCGATGGTACGCCTCCTGCGGGTGCTGCTCGGCCCGATCACCAACTGGCTGGCGAGCATCGGCACCGCGATGAGCCCGGGGCCCGGAAACGATGAAGACGGCTACCTCGGCAAGGAGCGCCTGCGCGACATAGTGGACCGTGCCAGCGAGGGAGAGGACCTGGACGAAGAGTCCGCGGAATTGATCTCCTCGGTGATGGATCTGGAGGAAACCAACGTCCGTGCGGTCATGGTGCCGCGCACAGACATGGTGGTGCTCACCGGCGAACATACGATCAACGGCGCGCTGGAACTGTTCATGGCTTCAGGCTATTCGAGGATCCCGCTGATCGGCGAAGACACCGATGACATCCAGGGCATCATCTACCTCAAGGATGTGATCTCCGAGATCCACGGCCTGCAGCAGGCCGAGCGCCTCGAGGATCTCTCCCGTCCGGTGCGTTTCGTCCCCGAGTCGAAAAACGCTGCAGAACTCCTGCAGGAACTGCAGCAAGAGGCAATTCACCTGGCGGTGGTCATCGACGAGTACGGTGGCACCGCGGGGCTGATCACCCTGGAGGACCTGCTCGAGGAGATCGTCGGCGAGATCGACGACGAGTATGACCGCTCGCGCACCGAGCTGATCGAAAACCCCGATGGCTCGCTCTTCGCAATGGCCTCGGTATCCATCGATGACGTCGCAGATCATTTTGATGTGTTCATCGATGACGAAGATGTAGACACCGTCGGTGGCCTGCTCTCCAAGGCGTTGGAATCCGTGCCCGTGCTCGGATCCACCGCCGATGTCTACGGTCTGCGCCTGACCGTGGTGGCCCTGGCCGGCCGCCGCAACCGCATCGGCAAAATCCATGTAGAGCGTCTGGAAACGGACGCATCCGATCATAAAGAGAACGACGAGGAATCCTCAGATGAGCGATAAAGACAAATTGCTGGCCACCAGCGGCTGGCCCGAGAACTACCGTTCGGGTTTCACCTCCTTCGTGGGGCGCCCGAATGCTGGCAAATCCACGCTGACCAACGCGCTGGTGGGCCAGAAGGTGGCCATCACCTCGGCCAAGCCGCAGACCACCCGGCACACCATCCGCGGGATCGTGCACCGTGATGACGCGCAGCTGATCCTGGTCGACACCCCGGGCCTGCACCGCCCGCGCACCCTCTTGGGGCAGCGGTTGAACGACCTCGTCGCGCAGACCCTTTCCGAGGTCGATGCCATCGGTTTCTGCTTGCCGGCCAATGAGAAGATCGGCCCCGGCGACCGTTTCATCGCCTCCCAGCTGGCCCAGCTGCAGCGCAAGCCGATCGTCGCCCTGGTGACCAAGGCCGATCTGGTCGACCGCGAACAGCTCGCCGCGCAATTGATGTCCGTCGCTGAACTGGGTGTGGAGAGCTTCGGCGAAGACGGCTTCGCAGCGATCATTCCGGTGTCCGCGGTGAAGGAATTCCAGGTCGAAGAGGTTGCCAACGTACTGGTCCAGCACCTGCCCAAGGGACCGCCGCTCTACCCGGATGGCGAGCTTACCGACGAGCCCGAGCTGAAGATGGTCGCCGAACTGATCCGTGAGGCCGCCTTGGAAGGCGTGCACGATGAGCTGCCGCATTCCCTGGCCGTGGTCGTCGAGGAGATGATCCCACGCGAGGGACGCAGCGAAGGCAACCAGCTGGTGGACATCCACGTCTCGCTCTTCGTGGAGCGCTCGAGCCAGAAGGCCATCATCATCGGCAAGGGTGGCTCACGCCTGCGCGAGGTGGGGTCCAACGCCCGTCAGGGCATCGAGAAGCTGCTGGGCACGAAGGTCTTCTTGGACCTGCACGTGAAGGTTGCCAAGGACTGGCAGCGTGACCCGAAGCAGCTCGGCCGCTTGGGCTTCTAAGCCCGGCCCGGTAGATTACCCCACCCCCGGATCCCCTCTCCACGAGAGGCGATCCGGGGGTTGGCTTTTAACAGTTGGCTTTTAACCGGCCCCAGATAACTAGCTATATGGGATTGCGGATTCGGCCGGCCATCTGCCGTTCGAGCGGCTCGGCTCTGCGAGAGACGAGTTGGATGCACTGGGCCGGCTTCATATTCCGTAGTTCTCGGCACGGCGCGAAAATGAACGGGGGAGGAAAGATTACTCGATGGTAATGTCCAGATAATCAATGGCGCAGCAAGCGATAGGGAACGCATATGGACGGCACACAGCAGGAGCACACCCCCGCCGGAGTGAACATGAACAACTGGCGGCTTCCCAAGAACTTGCGCTGGTCCTTCCAACATATGGCCGACTTCTTGCCCACGGCACTGATCTCCCGGGGCGAAGGAACGGTGGCGCCGCTTCCCGCGGCACACCGTGACTTGGACTCGGTGAGGCTGGCCCCGGCATTCCCTTCAGAAGCGCCGCTGAGCGTGGGCTCGGTGATGGCCGCCACCGAAACCGACGGGTGGATGTTCATGCACCGCGGCACGGTGCTGGCCGAGCAGTACTTTGGCCAGATGAAGGCCGACACCCCGCACCTGCTGATGTCCATGAGCAAGTCGCTGATCGGCGCGGTGGCCGGAGCGCTGATCGATTCCGGAGTGCTTGACTCCGACGCGCGCTTGACCGATTACCTGCCGGAGGTAGCCGAGAACGGCTATGCCGGGGCCAGGGTGCGCCAGTTGCTGGATATGCGTTCCGGCATCGATTTCTCCGAGAACTACCTGGACCCCAGCGCCGGGGTGCGGATGCTCGGACAGGCCATCGGATGGTCTGCGCTCAAGGCCCCGGGGCCCACCGGCATGTACCCGTACCTGAGAACCCTGGTGCGCAAGACCGCCCACGGCGGGGTCTTCGAGTACCGATCTTGCGAGACCGACATGCTCGGCTGGATCTGCGAGTCCGCGGCCAAGAAGCCCATGGCCACCTTGCTGAGCGAGCTGCTCTGGAGCAAACTCGGCGCCGAATCGGATGCCACCATCGGCGTCGACCAGTTCGGCACCGGAATATTCGACGGCGGGATCAACGCCACGATGCGCGATATGGCCCGTTTCGGCTCGCTCTTCCTGAACGACGGACTCGCGCCGAGCGGCGAACGGGTGCTCTCAAAAGAATGGATCGCCCAAACGCTGGCCGGCGCCCCGGACTCCCGCGACGCCTTTGCCGACGGCCCGGTGGACAACCTCATGCCCGGCGGGATGTACCGGAACCAGATGTGGTTCCCGTACCCCGGCAATGATGTGGTGCTCTGCCTGGGCATACACGGGCAGATGGTCTACATCAACCGGCCCGCCGAGGTGGTGGCGGTGAAGCTCTCCAGCTGGCCGACCCCGCAGGGACCTGCCAAGCTCTCCCGCACGCTGCGCGCCTTCGACGCTATCTCCGCGGCGCTATTGGTGGAGGCCAACACCGCACCACCTGCCTCGGCGGCACCAGCCGGCAACTAGCTGCCCGGGATACGGGATCCCAGGTTGGCCAGCGATTCGGCCGCGATGCCGCAGTGCAGCGCTCGTGCGCGGATCGGGCAATTGGCCGAAGGCTGCCTTCAGCCAAAGACGAGGGCACGGATTATGGCCGGCCCGCTGCCCTGAAACTGCACGTGCGCCCCGGAACCTAGTAGAAGAAAATCGGCAGCCAGTCACGGTTGTGCGCGTGCACCAGCGCGAGGAACAGTACGAAGTCGAAGATCAAATGCACCGAGACGACGTAGGTCAGCGACTTGGTCAGCTTGAAGGTATAGCCCTGCAGCAGGGCGAAGGGGAACGTGAGAAGCGGACCCCAAGCCTGGTAGCCGATCTCCCAGAGGAAGGAAGAGAAGATCACCGCCTGCAGGATATTGGCGAGCCAGTCGGGGAAGTGGCGTCGCAGCAGCGTGAAGGTGGTGCAGATGAAGAACAGCTCATCCCAGATGCCCACGGCGTTCACTCCGAGGAAGAGCCGCCAGAAGATGGTGGGATCCGAGGCGTCCGGCCAGTTCTGGAAGACCCCCGTGCTGATCAGGTACACCGGCAGAATGAGGAAGCCCAGCGCTACCACGCCGAGCAGATACAGTTTGGCGGCCAACGGCCATTTACGTCCGGTGTTCACCGGAAATTTGATGATCTGCTCGCGGTAGGCAAACCGTGAGACCAGCCAGGGCACCAGCACGGCCATGCCGAGCGCACCACCCATCTGGAGCATGTGCCCGATGCTCAAATCGGCATTGAGCGGAACGAAGCTGATGATCGCCAGCCCCGCCGCGATCAGTCCCAGGTGGCGGGCGAGCTGGCGATCGATAAATGCTGCCGTGAGCACGCTGAGCACGAGCGTGGTGTAGCCCGCCGGGTCATTTCCTACGGCGAAGAGCAGCACGCCGGAGAGCGAGAGCAGTACCGCCGGCAGCAATTTCCAGCTGAGCGCGGTGCGGGGCGGATCATCTAGGGTGAGCTTCACACCACCAGCATGCCACCTCCGCCCGCGGCGCAAAAGGGTTCAGTGCAGCAGCGTGCCGAGCGAGGCGACGAAGCCGCCGAGCAGAAAAGCGCCGACGCCGATGGCCAGCGGCCGGTTGTCCATGCCCGCGCCTCCGCCCAGTGCCTGGTGGGTTACCGCGTGCCCCTTGCCGCGGCGCAGCTGGGCCCGGTTCACCGGCCAGGCGACGAAGAAGGCGACGGTCAGGGCGAGGGCCATGGCAACCCAGAAAACGGGGTTGAGGACCCCGGAGTCCATGGCTCCGGGAATGAGCAGCATGACGAGGTTGTCCACGATCTCCATCGTCAGGATGGACAGGGTGTCGGCGGCGAGCACCAGGCCCAGGGCGGCGGACAGGGCGATGCCGCCGCGCACCAGCGGGATGGCCGACAGTGCGTAGCCGAAGAGGAAGGCCAACGAGATGGACAGCGCCACAGTCGGCAGGTTTGCCCATCCGGCCGCGGTGCCCACCAGCAGCCCGATGATTTCCCCGATGGCGCAACCGGTCAGGCAGTGCAGCGTTGCGCCCACCGCCATCGACGACATGTCATGCCCGGCGCCGTGCCCGGCGTGCTCACCGTTCGTATCGTGTTCCATGGATCTCCTTCCGGGTGCTTTCAGGAATCGGCTAGCCTTCCGCGGTTGTTCAGCATCATACCGCCTGCGCCGTGGCCGGCTACGTGCCCACGCTATGTGGCGATGCGCTTGAGGATCTGCTTGGCCACCAGCCGGTCTGCTCCGGGCAGATGGGTTGCCCGAACGATCCAACGGCGCACCAGCAGCTGCAGCTTGTTCTTCGGCAGGAAGGTATTCGCCGCACGCCGCCCCGAGGCCTGCGCGGTGGCGATGACCGGACGCATGGCCCGTTCATAGCCGGCCAGCGCGTTCGGCAGCTGCGCCGGTTCGGTGACTGCGGCCAAGGCCTCGCCGAGGGCTGCGGCGCCGGCAATGGCCATGGAGCCGCCCTGGCCGGCAAGCAGCGATACCGCGGCCGCCGCATCTCCGAGCAGCACCACCGGACCGCGGTGCCAGCCGGGCATGACCACCTGCGCTACGGCATCGTCGTAGGGATGCTCCGGGCATAGCCGAAGAAGCCGATCCACCCGTCCATCAACTCCGGCGAAGGCCTTGCGCAGCCGCTGCCGGGGATCGCTGGGCGTCGTGTCTTCCGGTTGGCGATACACCAGGAAGGCGGCAACCTCGGTGGAACGCAGCCCGTAGATCCCGGCGGTGCGGTTGACCGTATCGCTGAGCACCAAACGGTTCTTGAACTCCCGATTCAGCTGTGGCTCTTCAACGATGAAGGCCGCCGCCCGCATCCCCAAGGGCCGCAGGTAGTCTTCTTCGGGTCCGAAGACCGCGGCCCGGACCATTGAATGGATCCCGTCGGCACCTACCAGGAGCTCCCCGATTTCCGGATGCTCCTGGCCCGCTAGCTGCACCTGTACCCGAGCATCCGTCGTTTCGATCCGCTCAACCCGCGCGCCGTAGCGGATGCCAACTCGGCCCGGGGCAACATCCTGCAAGGCCTTGCGCGCCGCACCTTCCATATCCGGGCGCAAGAGCGTAAGCACTCGCCCGCCTGCCAGGTCCGAGAACTTCTGGTAATCTAGGCTTGCGGTGCGCCGGCCCTTCGCGTCAACGTATTCGGCGGCCTGCACCCGGTAGGCAACCTCTGCCAGATAGGGGTAGAGCCCGATGCGTTCGGCGGCGCGCAGGCCGGGGCCGAAGAAGTCCATCATGTAGCCATCTGGGCGCGGCTTCTTAGAGCGTTCAAGCACCAGTACCTGCCAGCCGGCCAACCCGAGCTGGCGAGCCGCGACAAGGCCGGCAATTCCCGCTCCGATGATGATCGCCTTCATCCGTAGCCCTTCCCTCAGCTCCACCGCCCGGGCCCGCGTGCAACCGGGCCTGAAATCCCATTGTTCGCACGTTTGCCCCGAGCTGTCCATGGCCATCGAGCCGATCCCGAAGATCGCTTCCCCGGCCGATGTCCACTATTTGACACAATTGAGTAGCAAATCCCGTCGCAGTTCAAAGCGGTGTTATGCTCAAAAAGTGCATTTCGAGCTTCTACTTCTAATCTGCCGCTGCGAGGATCCAAGAGACCGTTAGTGGTCTATTCGGCCGACCTTCTCGCCGCGGAGTAGCTCTTGTCTGGCCCCACACAACTAAGCACCAACATTGTCTAGGGGATACACCGAAATGCAGAACATGCAAAAATCTTCGAACATGCCAATCCACAAGTATGTTCCCTTCCAGGACCAGATCGAAGTCAACCTGCCCGATCGCACCTGGCCAGATAAGTACATCACCACCGCCCCGCGCTGGTGCGCGGTTGACCTGCGTGATGGAAACCAGGCACTGATCGACCCGATGAGCCCCGAGCGCAAGCACAAGATGTTCGACCTGCTGGTGGAAATGGGCTTCAAGGAAATCGAGGTGGGCTTCCCTTCCGCCTCGCAGACCGACTTCGACTTCGTCCGCCAGCTCATCGAACGCGGCATCCCGGATGACGTGACCATCCAGGTGCTCACGCAGTCCCGCGAGCACCTGATCGAGCGCACCTATGAGGCGCTGGAAGGCGCCAAGCAGGCCATCGTCCACCTGTACAACTCCACCTCGGTGCTGCAGCGCGAAGTCGTCTTCCGCCAGGACGAGGACGGCATCGTGGACATCGCGGTGCAGGGCGCGCGGATGTGCAAGAAGTACGAAGAACAGCTGACCGGCACCAAGATCACCTACGAGTACTCGCCAGAGTCCTACACCGGCACCGAGCTGGCCTTCGCCAAGCGCATTTCCGAGGCCGTGGCCGAGGTGCTGGAGGCGACTCCGGAAAACAAGATGATCTTGAACCTGCCGGCCACCGTCGAAATGGCCACCCCCAACGTCTATGCGGACTCCATCGAGTGGATGCACCGCAACCTGGCAAACCGCGATTCGATCATCCTCTCGCTGCACCCGCACAACGACCGCGGCACCGGAGTAGCCGCTGCCGAGCTGGGCTACCTGGCCGGCGCGGACCGCATCGAAGGCTGCCTGTTCGGCAATGGCGAACGCACCGGCAACGTCGACCTGGTGACCTTGGGCATGAACATGTTCGGCCAGGGCATCGACCCGCAGATCGACTTCTCGGACATGGACCACATCCGCCGCACCGTCGAGTACTGCAACCAGCTGCCAGTGGCAGAACGCAGCCCGTACGGCGGCGACCTGGTCTTCACCGCCTTCTCCGGATCGCACCAGGACGCGATCAAGAAGGGCCTGGAAGCCATGGAGGTCAAGGCCTCGGCTGCCGGCAAGGAACTGAACGATATGGTTTGGGCGGTTCCGTACCTGCCGATCGATCCGAAGGACATCGGCCGCTCCTACGAAGCGGTGATCCGCGTGAATTCGCAGTCCGGCAAGGGCGGAGTGGCCTACCTGCTGAAGAACGACTACAACTTGGATCTGCCACGCCGTGCGCAGATCGAGTTCTCCGGGGTTATCCAGAAGAAGACCGAAACCGAAGGCGGCGAGGTTTCCTCGTCCACCATCTGGAACGTCTTCCAGGATGAGTACCTGCCGGTCAGCGAGGACTCCGGGCTGAATGCCTGGGGCTACTACGAGATCGCCTCGGCGACCGCGGCCTCCGCCGAAGACGGCAGCTTCCAGCTGGACGTCAAGCTGATCGTCGACGGCGTCGCCCACGAGCGCAGCGCCCAGGGCAACGGTCCGCTGTCGGCCTTGGTGAAGCTGCTCAACGATGACGGAGTGGACCTGCGCGTGCTGGACTACAGCGAACACGCCATGAGCGAAGGCGGCAACGCCCGCGCCGCGGCATTCGTCGAATGCGCGGTGGGAGATCGCATCCTCTGGGGGATCGGTTTGGACACCAACACCAACATCGCCGCGCTGAAGGCGGTCATTTCGGCAGTCAACCGGGCAATCCGCGACGCCGCCTAACCGCTGGAAGATGCTGAACGCCACGGGGCACAACTTCGGTTGCGCCCCGTGGCGTTTTTAGTCCTGCGCGGTTGAGGTGGGAGAATTGGGGATGTGTCACGTTCCGGATTCGCCTCGCGCAGCTACCGCACCCGCGGTCTGGTGTTGCGCACCCATAAACTTGGCGAAGCGGACCGCATCATTACGCTGATCACCCCCACGGGCTTGGTCCGCGCCGTCGCCAAAGGCGTACGGCGCACCTCTTCGCGCCTCGGCGCCACGCTCGAGCCGTTTATGGAGGTTGATGCGCTGATCGTGATGGGACGAAATCTCGACGTCGTCTCCCAGGCACAGCTGCGCACCCCCTACGGCCAGCAGCTGGTCACCGACTATGCGAGCTACACGGTAGCCACCGCCATGGTTGAAATTGCCGAGAAGCTGCTTGAAGCAGATGCCGATTCGACCAATAAGCAGTATCTGTTATTGCATGGTGCGATCGCGTTGCTCTCCAAGCATCGGGTTGATGACGGAGCCGTGCTGGATTCCTATATTCTTCGCGCTCTGTCCATTGCCGGCTGGGCCCCCTCGTTCACCGATTGCGTGCGCTGCGGTGCAGCGGGGCCGCATGAGGCACTGAATGTGCACCTGGGCGGGGTGGTTTGCCCCGCCTGCCGGCCAGCGGGATCGCTCGCCCCGCATCCGATCACCATCGGGTACCTGCAAGCCCTGCTGACCGGCGACTGGGACACGGTCGCCCAGGGGGGACCTCGAGCGAAAAAGCAGGCAGCGGATATCGTTGCCAGTTACCTGCAATGGCACCTGGAACGTGCCGTGAAGTCATTAAGACACGTGGAGAGAACATGAGCAAGCTTCGCCCCATCACCGGCCGTCCAGGTCCGGTCGCCCCATACCCGCACCCGGATAACCCGGTGATGCCAAGCATTCCGGCGGCGCTGATCCCCGAGCATATCGCGATCGTCATGGACGGCAACGGGCGCTGGGCGAACCAGCGCGGCCTGCCGCGTACCGAAGGGCACCGGGCCGGGGAGGCCGCGTTGCTCGATGTCATGGCCGGCGCCGTGCAGCTGGGCATCAAGCACGTCTCCGTCTACGCGTTCTCCACGGAAAACTGGAAACGCAGCCCGGAAGAGGTGCGCTTCCTCATGGGGTTCTCCCGCGATGTGCTGCGCCGCCAGCGCGATACCTTGAATTCTTGGGGTGTGCGGATCCGCTGGTCCGGGCGTGAACCGCGCCTGTGGAAATCGGTGGTCAACGAGCTTCGTGCGGCCGAGGAGCTAACCGAAGGTAATCTCGGTTGCCAGCTGACCATGTGCGTGAACTACGGCGGCCGCGCCGAGATTGGCGATGCGCTGTCCGCGATTGCCAAGGACGTCGCAGCCGGGAAGCTGAAGGCCTCGGCGGTGGGGGAGAAAACTCTCGGCAAATACCTCTACGCCCCAGAGCTTCCGGACGTAGATCTTTTCCTGCGTACCAGCGGCGAGCAGCGCACCAGCAACTTCCTGTTGTGGCAGTCGGCCTACGCGGAAATGGTCTTCCTCGATCAGCTTTGGCCAGATGTGGACCGCAGGACGTTATTCACCGCCGTCGAGCAATTTGCGCAACGCGATCGACGTTACGGCGGGGCAGTGGATAAGCCGAAGAATTAGCGCGGCCGGTCGAGGAGCCGAAGCCACAGCGCCAGATCGCGGTAGGCGGCGGCCCTGGCAGGCTCTGCCGAGGTGAAGACGTCATGCATGGCCCCGTGGATTTGCGCGAGCGTCACGAAACTTCCCAACTTCAAGGCACGCAATCGGATCTGGTGTATGTCAATCACCGAGTCGGTGCTCTGCATTGCCGGCGAATAGCTGGTGCTGAAATGCGAAGCGTCAGAACTGATCACAAATATAGGTTGCGTCAGGTTCAGTCCCTTGGCGACGGTGGCGTGTCCGTCGAGAATGGTTTTCATCCAAGCGGTAGTCGGCTGGAATGCCAGCCGCGGCCGCCATAGCCGATGGATGTCCCATTCCCCGACGCCTTGATCGCTCAAAGAATTCCAATAGTGGTCAAATTCCGGCAGTGCCAATTTACGCCGGCCATTGGTGCGGCCGATCGCTTCGAGAATTCCATGCATCGGAACGCGCAAAAATGCGGTGCCTTGAAATTCGAGCCACGGCGCATTGAGCACCAGGGCCTGGATGCGCGGGCCGGTGCGTGCCACCCACAGGCTAAGGATCAGCCCGCCTTGCGAGTGCCCCTGCCCGATGATCGGCAGGTCGGGATGGGCCGTGCCGAGCAGGTCCATGGCGGCTTCTAGTTCCTGGTCATATACCGCGAGGTCATCGACGAAGCCTGGAATTTCGTGTTCGGCCCGAAGACTGCGCCCGTAGCGCCGCAGATCCAAAGCGTAGAAATGGTATCCACGCTGATGCCAGAATTCGGCAAGTTCGCGGTTGAAGAAGTAGTCGCTCCACCCGTGGACGCTGAGCACCACCCCGTTGAACTTTCTCGGTAGGCGGTTGCGCCAACCGGCGGGCTTGTAGCGCACGAGCGTGCCCACTGCCGGCCCCTCGGAATCGGTACCGAAGTCCAAGGTCGTATATTCGAAGCCCTCGCCTAGCGGATCTGCCACCCATTGCCCTGGGTTGGTCGTGGTGGTGAAGTCCGGCCACTGCCCGCTAGGTAAATTCGATGAGACCTTCATATGTTGAAGCATACCGACCGCAAGTTGTCTGAATCGGGAACTTCACGAGAAACTAGTAACCATGCGCATTTATCCCCTGGTCTTCAAGCATGTTTTCACCAAGATGGATCCTGAAAAGGCCCATTACTTCGCCTTTGACGCCATCAAGCTCATGCAACGTGTGGGATTGACCAAGGCATCCCGAAAGTTTTTTGCCCCCGATCCGAAACTCCAGCGAACCGTGATGGGGATAGATTTTCCATCACCATTCGGCCTGGCAGCCGGGTTTGATAAGGGGGCCACCGGTATTTTGGCGCTGAGCGACATCGGTTTCGGCCATGTCGAAATCGGTACCGTGACCGGTCAGGCCCAGCCGGGCAACCCCTTGCCACGGCTTTTCCGTCTTGTTGATGACCGTGCGGTGATCAACCGCATGGGCTTCAACAATGAAGGAGCCGAGGTCGTCGCCGCCCGCGTCGCCACCGCACGTCAGCGGCTCAAGTCCGACTATGCCGGCACCCGCCCGGTCATCGGAGTGAACATTGGCAAGACCAAGTTGGTCGAACTTGACGATGCGGTGGGCGATTACCTGCAGTCCACGCGTCAGCTGGCCAACCATGCGGATTATTTGGTGGTCAATGTTTCCAGCCCGAACACTCCGGGCCTGCGCCTGTTGCAAAGCGTTGAGTCGCTGCGACCGCTGCTCAGCGAAGTCGGGCAGTTGGCCGATCAGGTCTCCGGCCGCCACATCCCGCTATTGGTGAAGATCGCACCGGATTTGAGCGATGAAGATCTCGTCGATGTCGCGACGTTGGCTACCGAGCTAGGCCTGGACGGGATTATCGCCACCAATACGACGATTGGACGCGAAGACTTGTCCAGCGATGCCGCCAAGGTCGAAGAAATCGGCGCCGGTGGTTTGTCCGGTGCTCCGTTGAAAGAACGCTCGCTGGAAGTGCTTCGCCAGCTACGTGAATTGGTCCCCTCGAAGATGGCCATCATTTCCGTCGGCGGCGTGGAGAACGCCGCCGACGTCGAGACACGGCTCGCTGCGGGCGCCGATCTCGTTCAGGGGTACACCGCGTTCCTCTATGAGGGTCCGTTCTGGGCACGCGCCATCAACAAGGAACTAGCTAGCCGCCGGTAATCTGCTGTCGAAGGATCGGTCTGAAGCTCCCGAAATACCGTTTCGGGAGCTTCGCTGTCTCTGGGTGCCATTTCCCGCATGAAAAACCGCCCAACGCTGGGGGAGAAGCTGGCCAGCCCAATGCGGCCGTGCTCATCGGCACCATCTGTTACCAAATCCAAACCTTGTGGATACTCGCAAAGGGCTGGTAAACCCGTTTACAAGGGCAAATGTGATGCAGCAGTGGTGGCACAGGCTTTCGACTTTTATAACCTTGTAAAGCGATTCACAGGATTTCTATTTTGTGAAAGGCCTCGCTTTATGCGGGGCTGAACGACATAAAAGAAGGGCGGATTCCATAAGGAATCCGCCCTAAGAAGATTTGGACAATGAAACTAGTCGATGTCGGCGCCGCGCTTAATCTGCGGCTTCGGCAGGCGCAGCTTGCGGAACTGCATGCCGCGCATCGCCGCGTACATGCGGATTCCACGATCCATGGAGCCGAATTTAGCGACCAAGCGGCGCTTGAGCAGCACCGTAGTGACGATCAATTCGATGATCACCAGGGCGATGACAACCCACAGGGCACCCTGCACGTACATCTGTACCGAGAGGTTCTGATTGAACGTCAACGACAAGATCAGGAATGCGAAGATTACGAACATCATGAATTCGCTGAACATCCAGCGCGAGTCGATGAAGTTACGGGCATAGCGCTTCTGCGGACCCTTGTCGCGAGGCATCAGGTAGCGTTCGTCACCGGTCTCATTGGCGATGCGCAAGCGGTTCTGGGCTTCGATGCGTCGTTGACGATCGGCTTCCTTGGCTGCCTTGCGATCGGTAGGCACTAGTGGGCGCTGGCGGCTGGCTTGCTGCGCGCTGCGCTTAGGGGTCGGGCCAGTCTTGCGGCCGTCAGTTGATTCGGGAGCCAGTGCAGTCGGCTCCTCATTTGCGGGGGATTGAGAGTCATCTTTTTTACGTCCAAACACGCCCCTATCCTACCGGGTTGTTTGCGGCACAGTGACATTAGCAACCTAGGTCATTGCTAGGCTGAAGTCATGACAAATAATTCTTCAGTCGTCGCCTCGAACCATGGCGTCGATGTCACTGCCCTGAAAAGTCATATCGAGAAGAACTTTGAGAAGATCCTCAAAGAGCTCGGTTCGCTGGTAGCCATCCCTGGCGTCGCTTGGGAATCCTTCGATCCGGCCAATCTGGAAGAAAGCGCTCAGGCCGTGGCCGCGCTGGCGCGTGACGCTGGCATGGAGAGCGTTGAGATTCTGCGCGAGCCAGCCGAGGATGGCGTCATGGGCGCACCGGCGGTGGTGGCTCGCCGCATGGCCCAGCCTGGCAAGCCAACCGTCCTGCTCTACGCGCATCACGATGTCCAGCCTCCTGGCAACGAAGAAGACTGGAACACTCCGGCCTTTGAAGCCACGAAGGTGGGGGAGCGGCTCTATGGCCGCGGTGCCGCGGACGATAAAGCGGGCATCATGGTGCACATTGCTTCCCTGTGCGCGGTGCTGGATTCCGTGGCGGATTTTGGTGTCGGCGTCACCTACTTCTTCGAGGGTGAAGAAGAGGCTGGTTCGCCATCCTTCAGGAACTTCCTGGAGGCGCATCAGGACAAGCTCGCGGCCGACGTTATCGTAGTGGCCGACTCCTCTAACTGGGCCGTGGGAACTCCCGCCCTGACCAGCTCGCTGCGCGGCATGGCGGCCGCGGAAATCACCGTGCGCTCGCTGGGGCACGCAGTTCACTCGGGCATGTTTGGCGGCCCGGTGCTCGACGCACCGGTTCTTGCAGCGAAACTCATTGCGTCATTCCATGATGAAAATGGTTCGGTTGCCGTGCCCGGTTTGGTGGCGAACGATATCGCCGAGGTTGACTTCGATGAGTCCGAGTTCCGCCGCGACAGCTCGGTGCTTGAATCCGTTCAACTGGCAGGCACGGGCAAGATCACGGACCGCTTGTGGAATAAACCAGCGCTCAGTGTCATTGGAATGGATATGCCCAGTGTTGATCGCTCGTCCAATACCCTGATCCCGCAAACGCGCTTCAAGGTATCGATGCGTTTGGCTCCAGGACAGGAACCAAGCCAGGCCTTGGCCTCGCTGGAAGCTCATGTGAACTCCGTGGACCTGCGTGGTGCCGAGGTGCAGTTTGTGGCTACCGAAGCAGGTAGCGCCTATCAGGCGGATCTTGAAGCTTCGGCTAATGGCACCGCACGCTGGGCCCTGGAGCAGTCGTGGGGAGTTGAGCCGGTCAGCATGGGCCTGGGTGGATCGATTCCGTTCATTGCAGATCTGCTCGACGTATTCCCGCAGGCCCAGATCCTGGTGACCGGCGTGGAAGACCCCGACTCGCGGGCGCACTCGGCTAATGAGTCGCTTCACATTGGGGACTTCCAGAAGGCGATTGTCGCAGAAGCCCTGCTGTTGGCGCGGATTAATTCCGAAGGCCTGTGAACCGCGTCATACAAGGAGAAGTTCTGAGAGCATTTTCAGCGACCGCGACGTAGTATTGAATCAAGAAAAGGCGCCATATAACCTGAAGATATTCGGGCCGACGGTGTCACACCAAGCAGTATGGGAGGAAAATCATGACTGCAGCAGTTGACCAGACCAAGGGTGACTCAACCGAGCTACCAACCCACGAGGTAGAAATTTCCGACGTGGCTGCGCAGAAGGTGCGTTCACTTCTGGAGCAGGAAGGCCGTGACGACCTTCGTTTGCGTATCGCCGTTCAGCCTGGCGGCTGCTCGGGCCTGATTTACCAGCTCTACTTTGACGAGCGCATGCTCGAAGGTGACGCACTGCGTGACTTCGACGGCGTAGAGGTCATCGTCGACAAGATGAGCGTGCCGTATCTCTCCGGCGCTTCGATCGATTTCGAAGACACAATTTCAAAGCAGGGCTTCACCATTGATAACCCTGCAGCCTCCGGCTCCTGCGCCTGTGGAGATTCCTTCCACTAGGCCTTAGGGAACTAACGCCGCCGTTCAAACGTTGAAGAAATTTCTCGTTAGAACGGCGGCGTTTTTCGGTATTCTGGGGTCGAAGAGGGTAAGCTCTACATTAAGTAGTAAAACTATGTTTCCCTTCGTGAGCCACCTCACCGTGCAACTCGTTTAGCCGCGAGGTGACTTATGAAGACCACATTCTGCACCAACAAAGAGGAAGGGCCGTCTGTGAGTTCGCAACACCGAACCGGCAGTCTCGGATCCGCCAAGGCAAAAGTTATTGCCTTGGTTGGCGCCGGCGCATTGCTGCTGACGGGATGTACAGCGGAGGCTAAACGCGGTTGGCTCCCAAATGTGGAGCGCGATACCACGAACCACACTGGAGCAATCCAGGATCTATGGGTTCACTCTTGGATCGCCGTGATCATTATCGGAATTCTGACCTGGGGTCTGATGCTTTGGTGCGTCGTGGCTTACCGTCGCCGTAAGACCGATACTGGTTACCCACGTCAGCTGAGCTACAACCTGCCATTGGAGATCTTCTACACGGCCATTCCTTTGGTCCTTGTTTTGGTCTTCTTTAGCTTCAATAACACTGTTGAGAAGTCAATCAACGCACCTGTGGATTCCGAGGTCGTCGTAGACGTCCGCGCGAAGCAGTGGTCGTGGGACTTCAACTACAGCTACCAGGGCCAGGAGAAGTACTTCGCTGGCGAACAGGCTCACCTGAACAAGGACGGCTCGGCTGGCGTGAAGGAATCACTGCCTACCTTGTACCTGCCTGCAGGTAAGTCGGTAACGCTCGAGCTTAACAGCCGCGATGTTATCCACTCGTTCTGGGTTCCAGCATTCCTTCAGAAGCTGGACATGATTCCAGGCAAGACCAACTACATCTACCTGACCCCACAGGTTGAGGGTAACTTCGATGGCAAGTGCGCCGAGCTTTGCGGCGAGTACCACTCGGAGATGCTCTTCAACGTTGCGGTCGTTAGCGACGCAGAGTTCAAGGCTGAACTTGCCAAGCTGGAAGATGGCCACATTGGTGAGGAATACGACCGTCAGCCTAACAAGGTCAACTCCATCGTTGTGGAGCACGGTCACGCAGAGGAAGGAGAGTAATCGCTATGACTACGTTTGAGTATGCTACCGACGACGTCAAGTCGATTGCCCCATCCGTCGTGCCGAAGTCAAAGGGTCGACTCTTTGTCGACTACATTACTTCGACCGACCACAAGAAGATCGGGTACATGTACCTGATCACCTCGTTCATCATGTTCTGCATCGGTGGCGTCATGGCGCTGCTGATTCGTGCGGAACTGTTCGAGCCAGGTATGCAGATCCTGCAGACCAAGGAACAGTACAACCAGCTGTTCACCATGCACGGCACCGTCATGCTTCTGATGTTCGCAACCCCGCTCTTCGCAGGTTTTGCCAACGTGATGATGCCACTGCAGATCGGTTCCCCGGATGTGGCCTTCCCACGTCTGAACGCATTGGCCTTCTGGTTCTTCTCCTTGGGCTCGACTATCGCCCTGGCTGGCTACCTCACCCCTCAGGGTGCCGCTAGCTTCGGTTGGTTCGCTTACGCACCATTGTCGAACACCACCTTCTCGCCAGGCATCGGTGGAGACCTTTGGGTCTTCGGCCTTGCACTGTCGGGCTTCGGTACCATCCTTGGCGCCGTCAACTTCATCACCACCATCATCTGCTTGCGTGCTCCTGGCATGACCATGTGGCGCATGTCGATCTTCGCGTGGAATACCTTGATCACCTCGATCTTGGTCCTGATGGCCTTCCCACCGCTGGCAGCTGCGCTGTTCGCCTTGGGTGCAGATCGCCGCTTCGGGGCACATATCTTCGACCCGGATAATGGTGGAGCCGTTCTCTGGCAGCACCTGTTCTGGTTCTTCGGTCACCCAGAGGTTTACATTATTGCGTTGCCGTTCTTCGGTATCGTTTCGGAGATCTTCCCGGTCTTCAGCCGCAAGCCGATCTTCGGCTACAAGGGCCTGGTTTTCGCGACCATCTCCATTGCAGATCTTTCGGTCTCCGTTTGGGCTCACCACATGTACGTGACCGGTTCCGTGATGCTGCCGTTCTTCGGCTTCATGACGATGCTGATCGCGGTGCCGACCGGCGTGAAGTTCTTCAACTGGATCGGCACCCTGTGGCGAGGTTCGATTACCTTCGAAACTCCAATGCTGTGGAGCATCGGCTTCCTGATCACCTTCTTGTTCGGTGGACTGACCGGTATCATCCTTTCCGCTCCATCGCTGGACTTCCACGTTTCGGATACCTACTTCGTGGTGGCACACTTCCACTACGTGGTCTTCGGCACCGTGGTGTTCGCAATGTTCGCCGGCTTCTACTTCTGGTGGCCAAAGTGGACCGGCAAGATGCTCAACGAGCGCCTTGGCAAGATCCACTTCTGGCTGCTGTTCATCGGCTTCCACGGCACCTTCCTGATCCAGCACTGGCTGGGCGTTATGGGTATGCCACGTCGTTACGCTGACTACATGCCAGAAGATGGCTTCACCGCCATGAACCAGGTTTCGACCGTGTTCGCCTTCATCCTGGGCATGTCGATGATTCCGTTCTTCTGGAATGTGTGGGTCACTCACCGCAATGGCAAGAAGGTTGAAGTTGACGATCCATGGGGCTTCGGCGCATCGCTGGAGTGGGCAACCTCTTGCCCTCCACCACGTCACAACTTCCACTCGATCCCACGAATCCGCTCCGAGCGCCCTGCGCTGGATCTGCACCACCCAGAACTGAGTGGTCGTTCCACTCCTACTGCTGGTGCCGCAAAGATCTTCGGACCGGCTGACCAGAAGGACCTGTAAAGATGAAAGTTGAATCCTGGCTTTTCCTGGGTGGAATCTTCTTCTTCACCCCAGTGGCAATTGTCTATGGCTACATGACCAACTGGAACGAATGGGTAGGCCTGCTGGCTCTGCTCATGCTCACCGGTTTGTCGGCCATGGTCGGCGGTTACCTGTTCTTCACCGCCAAGCGTGTTGGTGCTCGTCCAGAGGACCGCATTGATGGCGAAATCCACGAGAACGCCGGAGACCTCGGTCTGTTCTCGCCATGGAGCTGGTGGCCACTGGTACTTGCCGGTGCCGCAGCAATTGGCTTCCTCGGCTTGGCCGTTGGATGGTGGGTCTTCTACATTGGAGCAGGCCTATCGGTAGTCGCACTTGTTGGCTGGGTTTACGAATACAGCCGCGGCGATCACGCCCACTAAGTAGTTCTCTTAACGGGGTGACAAGTTTTTACTTGTCACCCCGTTAGTATTTTAAGCAGCACCGCCTTGTCAAAGGAGATCCTCGTGCGTTACTCGCCGACGCCAGCCGTTACCGCCACACTCGATGCACAGAGCAAGACGAGCAAGTATCGCCAGATCCGTGACATTCTGAAGACGCATGCCCGGGAGGCCTGCAAGCCAGGTTATAAGCTTCCACCCGAGCGTGAGCTGGCCGCTCACTTTGGCGTGGCGCGAAAGACCATCCGCCAGGCAATTGATGCCTTGGTCGATGAGCAGGTACTCAAACGCGTGGTCGGCATCGGCACCTTCGTGGTCCCGGAAAAAATGGATCTCCGCGTACGGCTGCACTCGTACTCCGAAGATATGATGCGCCGCGGCATGGTGCCCGACGCACGCGTGCTGGAGTTCGACGAACTCAAGGCCTCGGCCTACCTCAGCGCGCAGCTCATGGTTGACGAGGGCACGGCGGTGATCCGCTTCAAGCGTCTGCTGCTTGCGGACGGCACCCCCATGAGCCTGGATGAGAACTACATGCCCGCGGACCTGGTGCCAGGCTTCACCGACGGACCGCCGCCATCCAAGCTCTATCAGGCGCTCCACGAGCGCTACGGGATCTTGCTGGAGTGGGGCGAAGACCAGGTTGAAAGCACCGCCGCAAGCAGCGCGCAAGCGCTACTGCTCGGTGTTGAACCTGGCTTCCCACTTCTGCAGATCACCCGATATGCCTACATTGGCGAGCGGCTTGCCGACTATTCGGTCTCGCTGTATCGCTCAGACCGGTACAAGCTCTTTGTGCCGCTGCAACGGCTCGGAACGCGCACACCTCGCTATACGGAGAATTTCTAGGCTTAGAATCGCGTACAGCGGCTCTGGCGAGTGTTCCACCATTGCCTAATTGCTTCCGACCGCCCTCAGCGCCGTAGCTCTCCTGCGCTGACTACCGAATCAAAAATCATGCATTCGCTCCTGCTTTATTGTTCTGCGAGATCTCTACAGCACAAACATCAACCCACAAGCGATGGTTTTTGAGCTGGTTGATCCGCTCTAAGACTATCGCTTGCTGTTTTGGCCCTCGGGTAGTCGTGCAGGATTAGAAGTACCTGTTTCTGAGATTTCGAACGAACTAGTCCGCAGAGCGAGAACGACTCCCAAAGCCAGCGTCAGCAGGAGCAAACCTTCGCGGAGGGCTGTACCAATCGCAGTGAGAATAATATTCTCAGGTAGCGACGTGAGCATCCAATCTCCGAGGTCGGTTGGTTGCATAAGAAGAAAGAGCAGTCCTGTTAATCCCCAGCGCCGGGTGCGGGCGTTCAGGGAGAGACGCAGGACAATAAACACCAGGAACACCCAATGGTGTATCCAGCTAACCGGTGAGAGCAATTGGATGCTTGCACCGGCTATAAGAACTGCATCGAGTGTTCGCTGTGCTTTGTGTAAGCGGTAAGCAAGGGCCAGAGCTGTCGTGGCTACGCCTAAGATGAAGAAGGCTTTGACTGCTAGGGGTGCATCCGGCCAAAAGTATGCGAGAGCGCCGGAAATGGAATTGTTCCCGCTCGTTGCGAAGTTGCTGCCCAGATCTACTTTGTCGCTTAGCGACAGGATCTCCACGCTCAGATAATGCCATGTATTTACGGGGAAGAGTACAGCGCCGATGGCCAGGGTTCCCAGACCTCCTGCACACATCCACATTGCTGCTCGGAACTGGCGAGTGATCAAAAGATAAAACAGAAAGAATGCCGGAGTGAGCTTGATTCCTGCTGCAATGCCCGTCAATAAGCCACGTGGGAGCCAAGAAATCCGCTGTGTCTTGTTAGCCGCTAGATCATAGAGGCAGGCAACAGCTAGCAGGATATTGATCTGTCCGAAAGCAAGATGCTGAGCGATCACTGTCGTTCCGCTCAGCAGGAGAAACAGGGCGATAACAAACTTGGATGAGGGATCCTGGCTGATAGAGCGGGCGAGGAATCTCAGCGCCCAAGCGAGTCCGCAAAGCATGACGAAGGTCCAGGCCACCCAGGCCAGCATTGGTGGGAGCCAAGCGAAAGGCTGGATGAGTAAAAGGGTGAAAGGGGTGTAGACGAACGGCAACCCCTCATCTGGCAACTGTCCGCTGAAAATATTGTGAGCGTAGATATTCTCGGTAGTGAAAGCCTGCCGCGCCGCGTCGTAGTAGACAAAAAAATCTACGGGCATGTAGGTCACGCGAGATAACGCCAGACACAGAAAAAGTAAGGTCATTGCCAGCGGGAGAAGATACTGAATTAAGTATTTCTGCTTTAGCACTGGCAACGACCTTACTTGTCTATTGGGTAGAGATTCTCTCTACTCACTCTATGACAATTAGCAAGAGCGAAGATAGAAGGCGTTGGTGATTGAGTAGATTCCACCGTCCTGTTTCCGCAGCAGAGTTGTGCCTGGACCGACGCACTGCTCGTAGTTTCCTACAACCTGGTCAATCTGGATGTAGGCATTGCCTGAACCGCAGTGGTTGTAGTAGCTGTATCCCCCGCTTGCGTAATAGCCGCAGGTGGCAGCTTGTGCGGCAGGCGCCGCTACGATTGCGCCCGAAGCAATAATGCCCAGCGCTAATGCGGCTCCTGTGAGGCGTTTCTTCAATCCGATCATTGTCTTACCTTCCCTTTTGAGATGCAGTGACAAGTCCACAATATGTATATTTAGATTTTTAAACTAGAAGTGATATTTAAATATTTTGAGTGTAGGATGCGCAAATCAAATATCTGGACTAAGGGGCGGACACCTTCTGGAATCGGTGGCTAGAGCAGTAGGTGGGTCTGTAATATGCCTTTATGACTGCGACAATTATTCGCCCACTTAGGGGTCGGATTCAGGTAAGGGGTTTGCGCGCTCCCCGAACTGGACAGCCGACGAACAGGGAACTGTTTAGAACGGCAACTGGCGCTGCCATCCGACCGACATGGGTTGGGGCCCCTCCTGGGGAACCGGGCTGGAAAGGGTATTGGGCGATCGCACGTCAACATCTAACGGACGTTGCTGAAGCAGTCGCTATCCGCGATGGACTCGTATTGATCGAGATGCACTACAGCACGGCCGAGCAGTGCGATACGAGATGTCAGACAGCTGAAGGCAATGACTGCACGTGCTCCTGTGAAGGCAAATACCATGGAAAGGGGGAGCATGCAGCTTGGCTCGAAGTCGGCGATACGACGCTGTTTCGCGGGGGAGAAGAGAAGATCGTGACGCGTTCTCTAGATGATCAACAAGCCTTGCAGGATCGCGATGACAGGTTGGACGAACTCATTCGTCAGGTTGGAAATTGATCAGTTTTTCAGGGTGAGTCAATAGCGGTGGTTTTAGATCGCGATTACACCCGGAACCCTGAAGAGCCGAAAAAGTCATAACCTAGATGACGATTTACACATTTGCCTTTACTATTAAAATTGAGTTCATATCCAAGATGACCTCACCGTCTCTCGACGACCAGACAGCGTTCCAACACAAGAAAGGTTTCATCTCTTGAAATCTAAAACCTTTGGCTCCATCGCCGCAATAGCTCTATTGGCGTCTTCCTTGATGGTGACCCCAGCTATTGCAGCAACGAATAGCCCCTCCGACTCAGTAGAGCCGATTTCGCATTTTGGGATTGACGCCAGCAACGTCAAGGTAGATGTTTCCTACGTTGATGTGGACAGATTGAACCAAGATGAGAAGCAGGCTTTGGAATTGCTTGCAGAACGAGTAGAGCAGGATGGAGGAGGAGTCATTCTTAGTGTGAGCTCTACCGAGTATGTGCCTGAAGCATCTTCGAATAAAGCAGCAACAACATTTGCTTTGCCTGGTGGGTGCAAGTTAGTAACAGGTGAGTACCATACCCCGAACAGCAGCAACTACAGCCATGTGTCCGGATGGGCGCACAACCGCTGCGACCAAGCCTTTTCGCACAGAATCGAATTAGATATCCATAAAAAGAAAGCCGGAGCTCCAGGTAGCGGAACCATTGTCGCCAGTGAAACAGAGTTCCACAACGAAGTTGAAACTGATTACACGTGCAAAACCGGCTATGTTGCTGAATTCAATACAGTGTCACAAGGACGTGTAACCATCGCTGGCAAAGGCTACATCGCAACAGGCGCTTCAGGCTGGAGGCGATACAACTGTGGTGGATAATTTCCCAGGAGAGCGGAGTGAGGTTGACTATTCTGCGAATGGCCATCAAGACCCAATATTCACAGAACATGCTCTTCTCAAACTGAATCAGCAGTGCTTGCCGTTACCTGAAGTTGACGTGGCAATTGACGCAATGAATCGTGCCACGAATTCAACGATTGCGACTAACAGCAAAGCAGATGTAGACGTATTGCGCCATCTGGCTCTTCTGTATCTGGAATCTTTCAGAAACAAGAACCTTTCCAGAGGTGAGCATAATAAAGCCATCATGAATGTCGCTTCCATAGTGGTTTCGCTTCGTGCCCCCGAAGCCCGTCTTATCTCTTCAGAGGAAATGGATAGCCTACTTTTGAAAATCTACTTGTACTTCTTCCTCGAAGAGTCCACCCCTATTCAGCTCGTGAATAGTCTGCTCAAGTAAGAATCAATACACGCGTGCACGAACTGTGCATCAGTAGATGGTGCAATCCACTCCTATAAGTGGAATGCTCCCCGATAGTTGGACTGTGAAATGAACTGCTCCCCGAAAATTGGACTGTAAAAAGTCGACACTTTTGAGGGAGCATTTTCATGCGTGCACGAAGCACACTCACCGCGAAACAACGGGACTAGGGAAAACTGCAAAAGAAGACAACTAACACATTTCGACATTGAGGTGACAACAATGCATAGAGCCGTACCGTGGTACTTCGCAGCCGCAGTTCGAATTTGATTCATGCTCTCTTGATTCTCTCCTCGCTGCTGCTCATATTGCCCTTCCTGAGCAGTGGTTCAGCCGGTCACTATGAGAAGAGAGCATCAGGGATAACGGCATTTTCCCGCCACTGAACGAGCTCGGCGAAATCCTTAACGTGTGGGCTGAGGAGATTCTAGCGTTATTTGTCGGTCTGGCAGTAGCACTCGGCGCCGGACTTATGTTGCTGGAACAGCCGATAATCAGAGTCCAAGCCTTCAATACCTTTGATGAATAGGACTATCTGCGTGGAATATGTGATTGTTAACTTCGTTTGGCGGTTTCTGCGCACCTAATATTGGCGGTTCAACTGATTCCGATCACTAGCGTGGATCGCGCAGCTTCAACAACATCATCGGTAATCGTGTCCAGCTCATTGATTTTCATGACTCGCTGCATTTGTGTGAAGAGTCGATCGATCAGCCGGAAATTACCGCGCGTGATACGGGCGATCGCCGCGACAGCTTGCGTATCGGTGAAGTCCTCCAAGTCCAGAGTTTTTCCGAGGGCACGCCACTTTCGTTGCAGAACGAAATGCAGTTCATCCTGAGCAAGCGGACGGTACTCGTGAGCAAAACCAACACGGCTATAGAGCTGAGGGTATCGACTGAACTGCTTTTCGATGCCAGGCATCCCAATCAGCATCAGCGCGATATTGTTCCTGTCATACCTATCTCGTAGCACTTCTAAGGCAGTGGCGTTGAGTCGCTCCGACTCGTCGACGATGATCAGCTCAACATGCTTGTCTTGATTCATCGGGCCCGTCGTGGCACCTAAAGTATCGAGATGTTGATGGATACAGATCGAGGTCCGGGTGGTGACCAGAGAGAGTTCATCCTTGATTTGCTTAGGCGTCGTCAGAACCCCTGGGGTGAAGAAGACGGTCCGCGTTTTGGCCAGATCCTTGTAGATCTGGAGGTCACTGTCCTCCCGTCGGCCCCATTCCTCTATTAACGCCTCGGCTTTCGGGCTCCAGTTGGCATAACGTTTAGCCGATAGGGTTTTGCCAATTCCAGCTTGTCCATAGCAGACCCCGATAGTCCGCTGCCGACGCACCGCATTGGCGAACTCAGTGAAGCGGCGGTGCTCCTTCGTTGCGATAAAAGTTGTTGGTCCCATTACTCGTCCTCCGCGTAAGTGCGCAGCTTCGTTTTCTTGGTTCGGTGGACCGCCGGATCAGGCTGGGGTGCCTCCGTGGTTGGTTGCCCGGCCGGTAGAAATTCTGCGACGGTGGCGATTCGTTCTTTGATTTGTCCGCGCAATTGACGCTTGCGTGCGGAGCGTGCTTTCTGGATGTCCTTGAACGTCACTGTGGCTCGTTCATGCGCGGGATCCACGGCTTTGCAGATGTGCTGGCCACGGTGAAAGACCTGGATCTCGGCAACGTCCCGCGGGTCATAGCGGAGAATGACGGATTCTCCGACGTAGGCAGCCAGCAACGGGGAAATGTAGCGTAGCCCTTGGAAATGCACGCCATCGCGGTGGACGATCCGTGGCTTGGCGACCGTGAGCAGCAGCAGGTTCAGTTCATCGATGGTTTCAGGCAGACGCGGTAACCAACCGTTGCCCTGCCACGCTGTTTGAGGCGTTTCCTTGATCTCTTGGTGCTCGCGCTGGTGGTAGTTCTGCCCAATGAACTCACCCAGCGCCATGTCCAGTTCACCGATGGACAGCCCCGGCTTGGGGTTGCGCACATTGTGCAAGTAGCCGGGCAGCCGGGCTAAGAGTTCGGTGTTGAGGGTGCCGAAGAATCGTTCAATCTTTCCCCTGCCCTGCGGCCGGGCCACAGCGGAGAAAATGATTTCGAAGTGCAGGTCTCTGGCGGCCTGCGCCAAGTGGTGGCTCGTGAAATCGGTTCCGTGGTCTACATAGAGCACATCAGGGATTCCGTACATCGGCCAATCTGCTGTCTTTTTGGGCCAGATCGCCTCACGCAACGCCAATGCCGTATTCAAGGATGAGGGAGCACCGGTGAAGAGCATGTACCCGCAGAGGGCTCGCGAGTAATCATCCATGATCGTGGTGAGCCACGGTCGGACCGGCTGGTGGCCAGCGTCAAAAACCAGGATGTCGAGCTCGGTATGATCGGCCTGCCACACCGCGTTCGGACGTTCGGCGCGGCGGCGCCAGACCAATTCATATTTATCGCGGTACACCGCCGTACCTTGCTGCGCCAGCGTCATCATCCCCGGATCTATCGCGCCGACGATCGAGCGGACGGTGGAGTAGGAAACCGGTGCCCATCCTTGGTGGAGCGCTACCTTGTTGACTTGTTCGTGGATGGCTGCCGTAGTCCTGGGCGGTTTAGCTAAGGCGAGGCCTTCGACCAGGTTCACGAATTCGCTGGGCATCCGGCGTCCGCGTTTGCCCGGTGCCACCGGTTCCAGACCAGGCTTCCCGTGGAGCTTGAAGCTCTGGTGCCATCGCTGCAGTGTCCTCAGGCCGATATGGTGTTCCCCTGCCAGAACCGTCAACGGCACTCCGTCTTCGACGTGTTGCCGCAGTATTTCCCAACGTGCTGTTGCCTTAGCCAGGTAGTCACGAGGAGTTCCTGCTTTCTCGGTACTGTTGCCAATCTGGTCTTGCCCCAGCGGTACGTCCCTGCGCGTTTCGCTTCGCAGGGACATGGCCGATCACAGACTCTTGGAAGATGCGGGCTCTTGGCCCAAGTGGCGGTAGAACGTTGCGCGGCTCCAGCCAACCAGGCGTGCTGCGTCTTCGGCGGTGCGTCCCCTGGTGCGGGCATCTTTGGCGATCGCGAGCTTGTCGGCAATCACCGCCGGGTCCGAGACCGGCCGGCCGAAACGGGTTCCGGATTGCCGGGCGGCGGCAATGCCGGCGTTGACTCGTTCAACGATCAATTCGCGCTCGTATTCGGCCAACGAAGCAAGCATGTTCAGCATCATCCGACCGGTCGATGTGGCCGGGTCGATGCCATCGGAAATGGAGCGGACATTAATCCCGCGCTCCCGCAAAAGGTTCACGGTATTCAAGACATCGATCAGGGAGCGACCCAGCCGGTCAACCCGCCACACCACGACGGTGTCGCCGGCTTCGGCATAGTCCAGCAGCTTCTTCATCCCGGGCCGATCGATCGCGCTGCGGCTGCCGGAAGTCACGTCGGCGAACACGTCGCGCTTCTGCACCCCTAAAGCAACCAGGGCATCGAGCTGCAAGGCCGCGTCTTGGCTCGAAGTGCTCACGCGCGTGTATCCCAAATGTCTCACCTGCCCCAGTGTGGCTCAAAAACCCCTGCACGGCAAGCAGGTAAGACGTTTTACGTTGGGACGACTTTATAAGACGGTTGGACTCCTTGCCGTTACGGAATATTGAGACGGCATGGCCGGGCTGAGGAGAGTGTCTCAATAATCTTTAGGTTTTCAAGACGGTGGTTTCCCGGCTTATCCGCTCAATAACTGTTGTCCGTGGCTGCAACGCCCATCACTCTTTGCTGACTTGGCGGGTGGTGGTCGGCGCGTTTGGTGCCCTTAACACTGTCCGGAACCGGACGGTTCATGGGCCGATTCCTGAGGTACCTGGCTCCGCATGGAGCTCCGCGCAGGAATCGGTGCCCGTTAGCGATGTGGGAATCGTGCGAGCGACCTGTGCCAATGAGGTGAGAACCTAGGTACCTACTGTTCCGGAGATTTCCTTCAATGCCGCCTGAAGCCTGGCGTCGGCTTCGTTGGCGACCTCGCGTGTCGCGTCGCTCTGGCTGAGCTTGACCATGGTTTGCGGGTCGATGGCCTCGATGGTGGTTTCCGTGGCGGCGGGAGCGCGACGTACGACGACGTTGCACGGGAGCAGTGCGCCCAGCTGCGGTTCGGCGGTGATGCCGCGTTGGGCCAGTTGCGGGTTGCAGGCCCCGAGGATGATGTAGTCCCCCACGGAGACCCCGGCCTCCTGGCCCAGCTTTTGGGTGAAGGTCGCCTTCACATCGATTTCCGTCAGGACACCGAAACCCTGTTCTGCCAGGGCGCCGCGTGTCCGTTCGACGGCGTCTTGCCATGACAGCGGGACGGTGATGGCGTGGGTGTAGGTCATGGCGGTTCTCCTCGGGTCGTGGTGTGGAGGCGTGCCGAGCGCGACTGCGTGCTCCGCCACGGCATGGGACCTCGGTTCTGTGGCCATGCTACGGGTTGGTGTGGTCGCGCGGAAGTGTTGCCAGGGCATTGCCCCCAGGGGTCGGCCGGGGATGCGGTGGGTGCGTTTCATACATGCGGATCGCGACGATCAGCCCTGCGGCTGCACTGAGTGCCGCGGCCATCCAGACGCCGGCGTTGAGCCCGAACAGGTCGGCGACGATCCCGCCAATGATGGCACCGACGGCATATCCGAGGTCGCGCCAGACCCGGTAGACGCCCACCGCGCGTCCCCTCCAAGCGGGATGGGCGACGTCGCCCACGGAGGCCAGCAGCGTGGGGTAGACCATGGCGGTTCCCGCGCCGAGCAATACGGTTCCCGAGGCCCAGGCACCAAAGCCGTCCCCGAGCGCGATGATCGCAAGGGCTCCGGCCTGGACCAACATGCCGGTGGTGATGAGGTGTTTGCGTCCGATCCGGTCCGAGAGAGCACCGGTCGCCATTTGGCCTATGCCCCAGACCCCGGGATACAGGGCGAAAAGCAGGCCGATCTGGCCCATGCTGAGATCCGCGGTGGCGAACAGGAGGGGGAACAGGCCCCAGGAGAGTCCGAAGTTCAGGTTGTTCACCAGGCCGGCCAGGCTCGCCGAGGACAAGGCCGGTTCCCGGAAGCTGGTCAGGGAAAAGATTTGGCCGTTGGCTAGGTTGGCGTCCAGGCCATGCCGGGCGGAGGCGCCCCGGGCAGCCATGTTTCCGGCATCCAGGAGGGCATGTGGGTGGGTCTCCCGGACGAAAAGGCCCGACAGCAGCAGTGCCAAGGCGGTGTAGGCGATTCCCAAGAGGAAGGGCGCCGGACGCAGCCCGTACTGTTCGGCGAGGTATCCGGCCAGCAGGGACGTGGCGGCCACGGCACCGTAGCCCGCGGCCTCGTTCAGTCCCATGGCCAGGCCGCGCTGGGCCGGGCCTACCAGATCGATCTTCATGATGACGGTGGTCGACCAGGTCAGGCCTTGGTTGATGCCCAGCAGAACGTTCGCGGCGACGACCCAGCTCCAGTCCGGGGCGAAAATGAGCATGAGCGGCACCGGGATGGCGAAGAGCCACCCGGCCAGCAGCACGGGGGTGCGTCCGTAGCGGTCCGAGAGGGTCCCGGCGAACCAGTTGGAGGTCGCCTTGGCGATCCCGAAGGCCGCCACGTAGGCGAAGAGGAACGTGTATCCGCTCAGGCCGAACTCCGCGTGGGCCAGCAGCGGAAGGACGGTTTGCTGTTGCCCGACCATCCCGCCGACGAGTGCGTTGACCGCGACAAGCAACGCGAACTGGGCCGCGTTGGCGCGCAAACCCAGGACAGGGAGGATCTTGGTGGTGGACGGTTTCATGCGCGGACTCCTGGAGTGCCGAGGCTGGAGGGGCAACACGGAGGGGAGCCGGGGCTAGCGGGCTTCGGTTGCCGTGGTGGTGGCGGGTGAACCCAGGGACTTGCGTCGCAGGGGGCATGCGGGGATGGCAAACCAGCACAGGGCCGCGGCCGCGGCGATTGCGGTGGCCGCGAGGCCCAGGATGAGGTTGGCGGGGGAGGGTAGTTCCTGGACGAGGACGAAGACGCCCATGGCCAGGACGAAGAAGCCAAAGCCCTTGCGCAGGGCCGCTTCGGGGATGCGTCCGGCCAGGCGTGCGCCGAGGAAGGAGCCGAGGATCGCGGCGGCTGTGACTCCGCCGACAAGTGTCCAGTCCAGGGTGACGGTGGTGAGGTAGCCGCCGAGTCCGGCGAAGGACTTCATGGCGATAACCACCAGCGAGGTGCCGACGGCGACGGGCATGGACAGGCCGCCAAGCAGGGCGAGTGCCGGAACGACGAGGAAGCCGCCGCCGGCACCGACGAGCCCGGTGACCAAGCCGACGACCAGGCCCTCGATGATGACCTTGGGCACCGGCAGATCCCCCTGGTGGGGTGCGCCTGCGGGGTTCTTACGGCCGCGGATCATGGCCAGGGAGGTGGCGACCATCATGAGGGCGAAGGCGATCATGAGGATCGTTCCGGGAATATGGCCCCCCAGGAGGCCGCCGCCGAAGGCCCCTGCCATGCCGGCGGCGCCGAAGACGAGTCCGGTGCGCCATTGCACACGTTTCTTGCGGGCGTGGGTCACGGCGCTGACGGCGGAGGTCGCGCCGACGACGAAGAGCGAGGCGGCGATGGCTTCCTTGGGGTTCATGCCGGCGACGTAGGTGAGGATCGGGACGGTGAGGATGGACCCGCCCCCGCCGAGCAGGCCGAGGGAGATCCCGATCAGCACCGAGAGCAGGAGGGTGAGTGCGAGGGTGAGGGTCATGGAGGGGGCCTTGTCTGGGAAGGAAGGGCAGGGGACGCGGGTGGGGTTGGCGCCGGGGTATGGCTTTAGGTGACGGGCAGGCCGGCACGTTGCCAGGCGGTCATGCCGCCGGCCATGGTGTCGGCGGTGAATCCGGCGCCGGTGAGGGCGTCGGCGACGCGGGCGCTGCGGTTGCCGCTGCGGCAGATGACGATGACGGGGCGGGTCCGGTCGATCTCCCCCAGGCGGGTGTTGAGCTCTCCCATGTGGATGTGGATGGCGCCGGGGATCATTCCCTCGGCGACTTCGAAGTCTTCGCGGACGTCAAGGACCTGGTCCGTGGCACGTCGCTGGTCGGTGTCGGTGATGGTGATTTCGGGCATGGTCTGCTCCTTCGGGGGCGTGTTCAAGCGGTATGTGGGTGCTTTCCGGGCCCGGATCAACGCGACCCGGGCCCGGAAACCGGGAGGAATCCGGTTGGCGGCGGGCCAACCGGGTGTGCGCTAGGACTTCTTGGGCGGAAGCTGGGCGAGGACCGATGCACGGGTCGGTTCGTTGCCGGTCTTGTTCCACGGCATCTTGGCCAGGGCCTTGCCCATGGCGCAGGTGTTGGTGGCCGCGGAGAAGGTCAGGCCCGCGCCGATGGCACCGGCGACGGTGCGCAGCTGCGGGGAGAGGAACTTCCCACCCACCAGCCCGGCCACCACGAGGGAACCGGCGGCCATGCGCACCTGGCGTTCCAGGTCCCAGCGCTTGGAACCCTCGACGGTCCCGCCACCGGCCTGCTTGTAAGCGGGGACGCCGCCGGACAGGACATGGGCGTTGCCGAATCCGACTGCCGCGAGGTGTGTCTTGGCTTCGGTGGCGCGCACGCCGGATTGGCAGACCAGCACCACCTTGGTGTCGAGTTTCGAGGCGAGTTCCTCGGTGTGTTCTGCCAGCAACGGGAGGGGGACGTTGTAGGAGCCCTTGATATGCAGGGATTCGAATTCGGCGGCGGAACGCACGTCCAGCACCACGACGTCGGTGCCGGTATCGATCCAGTCCTTGAGCTCTTCGGGGCTGGTGGCCTGGGGGATGGTGTTCATGGGGGTGTGGGCCTTTCTGCCGGGCATGGCGCCCGGCCGGTCCCGCATCCGGAAAGGGGGATGCGGGACCGGGAATACGTAGAATTTATTGTTGAGGGATGGGCAGTGGAGAACCTAGGCGTTCTGCATTTGCTTCCAGTCGGCCCATCCGGCGTAGCTGCCCTCGAGTTCAACGACGTCGAACCCGGCCCGGCGCAGGGCGGAGGCGGCCACGGAGTTGCGCACCCCGGACTGGCAGAAGCTCACGATCACGCCGTCGGACGGAAGCTTGTCGGTGTTCCAGAGCACCCGTCCGGCGTTGAGCTGTTCGGAGCCGGGCACGTGTCCGGCAGTGTGCTCGGTCTTGTTGCGCACATCCAAGACCATGGCCGCATCGAACCCTGCCAGGTCGGCCGGGGAGATCGTGCGGGGCACGTAGACCGGCAGGCCGTCCAGGGAAGTGATGTATCCGGCGACGCGGTCGATGCCCACGCGGATGAGGTGGTCCCACATCTCGGTGGCCGTTTCGCTGTTGGGAGCCAAGAGCACCAGCGGTCGCTGGTCCGTTTCCGGGTCCACGGCCCAGGCACCGTAGCTTGCCGCCTTGGTGCCGGCGGGAATGTTCAGTGCCCCTGCGACGGTTCCCTCGTGGACCTCGGTGTGGTGGCGGGTGTCGACAATGCCGATTTCGTTCGCGGCCAGGGCGGTGGCAACGTCCTCGATGGCCAGCTGGGCCAGCGGTGCGCGTTCGCCCAGGACGGCCGGACCCTGGCGGTTTTCGCGCTTCATGCGGCCGAAGTAGGCGTGGGCGTCGGGCTGCCCGTCAAGCAGGGCCTCGACGAATCCAGCCTCGTCGTTTGCCTCTAGGTAGGGACCCCACCACGCGAAGTTGCGCTCATACCCGACGGTGGAGGACGGGATGGCGCCCAAGGCCTTGCCGCAAGCGCTGCCGGCGCCGTGGCCCGGGTAGACCTGGACGTAGTCAGGCAGGGTCAGGAACTTGTTCTTCAGCGAGACGAAGAGGTCGTGGGCCCCGGCGAAACGGGTGTCGGTACCGCCGGCGGCCTCGTCGAGCAGGTCCGGGCGGCCCAGGTCCCCGGAGAAGACGAAGTCGCCCGAGAGCAGGAAGCCCGGCTTGTCACTGAAGGCGCCGTCGGTGACCAGGAAGGAGAGGTGTTCGGGGGTGTGCCCCGGGGTGTGCAGGGCGGTGACGGTGATGTTTCCCAGCGTGATGGTGGACTGGTCAAAGAGGCGTTCGGCTTCGAATTCGTATTGCCAGTCCGGCCCGCCCTCGCCCGAAACGTAAATCTCCGCGTCGGTGGCGGCGGCCAGCTCCCGGGTGCCGGAGAGGTAGTCGGCGTGGATGTGGGTCTCGGTGACGGCGGTGATCTTCATGCCGTTTTTTGCGGCAAGGTCCCGGTACACCTGGATGTCGCGCCGGGCGTCCACCACGAGGGCCTCGCCCTTGGCCTGGCAGCCGATGAAGTAGCTGGCCTGTGCCAGGTCCTCGTCATAGATTCGTTCGAGAAGCATTGGTTCTCCTTGTGGTTGGTCAGTTTACCCTTCATACCCCTGGGGGTATCAGGTTCACAGGCAACAATAATACCCCCTGGGGTATACGTCAAGTCGTTCACGGATGCACAAAAAAGCGGCGATCGACACCATCGGGAATGGTGCCGATCGCCGCAGGCGCATGCGAGGCTGGGCCTAGCGGCCCAAGAGGCGCGCGAAGAAGCCGCCTTTCTTGCTGGACTCCTTCGGGGCATTTGGATCGCAGGAGCAGCGCTCGCTCCGCGGCACGTGGGCCATGACCTGCTTGACATGCTGGCCACATCCGGCCCAGGTGGTTTTCTGACACTTACGGCATTTGGTCGCACGGCACATATGGTGACTCCTTGCGTCTGGGGTTGTTGATGGAGGCTTGGCCGCCCCCTCTGTATTCGAGTATGGCATATACCCATGGGGGTATCGAGAATCACTGCCATTGATACGCTAAGGAAACCCCCGGGGGTATACCATTGAAGAAATCAACACCTTGAAGGGACCCACCATGGAACTTGAAGCGGACACCATGAAACCGGCCATCAACAGGCTCAAGCGCGCCCAGGGCCAGCTTAACGCCGTGATCCGCATGCTGGAGGAAGGCGGCGACTGCCGCGCGGTGGTCACCCAGCTTTCCGCCGCCTCCAAGGCCATAGACCGTGCCGGGTTCTCCATTATCGCCACCGGGCTCGAGCAGTGCCTGAAAAGCGAGGACCCCACAGCCGACCGTGCCGACATGGAAAAACTCTTCCTCTCCCTGGCCTAGCCCCAGCCATCCAGCGATAGCTCTCCCCGAGACCACCCATGGAGTCCGGCAGGACCACTGCGCGAACTTCGGCAGTGCGGCGGTTCCGCAACCGCCGAGGAATCACTCCCTGCCGCCAAGCGGGCCGTAGCGATCAGCACCCCTGTTCACTAATCAGACGCCGCGCACCGAGCGACAGCAGTCAATGTGGGTGCTTGATCCATCGGCCCGAAGATGCAACAGCCAAGGCCAGAAAACACCGCCACTAAGCACTGTGAAAAACAGGCCACTTATCGTTGTGGCTCACAAGTACTTATTCAGCGAGGCGAAGAACTCAGTAAACACCTGGGAACTGATGCACCAGACATGGATGCCTCAAATTTGCATCCTTGGGCCTGGGAACGAAGCAAATCTTTGTGGAATAGCGGGCACTACCACGAGGCTGTGATGGAGGCAGCTAAAACTATCAATCACGAAGCACAGCAGAAGCTTGGACGCATGGATCTTTCGGAGCGAAAGCTCTTCAACGACGCATTCAGCACCAACCCGGCCAAGCCAGGCGCGCCAAGACTTCGACTCGCCAAAAATGACGGTGGGGACACATATGCGAACCTGCACCAGGGCGCGCGTGCATTCGCCGAAGGGCTCTATGCGGGCATCCGCAACCCAGGCATGCACAAACCGCAGGAAAACCATGGCGGGCAACAGCAGCTAGCCCTCGAACAGCTCGCAGCATTCAGCCTGCTAGCCCGCTGGATAGACCAAGCAGAAGTGGAAACAGCTCCCGCCAATTAGCCGGCACTCAATGAGTGTTCCCATAAACGATAAAAAAACTTTCTGGGAAGAATCTATTTCGGGAAGCAGTTTCGGGAAAACAAGAACATTGAAAAACCGCCGATCCTGTCAGTTTCCGAAGTCCTCAGCATTTCTGTCCATAGTCCACAGCACTGCCGCCCGCAAGGGGAACCCTCTACGGGGCATGAGGCCGGACCCTCAAACCAGTACCTCTGACTGCGGCTAAGCTTCTAGCCATGTCACAAAATTCTCCCACCGAGGAATCTCGAAAAGCTCGCTACATCATAGATCCTGTCTCCCTGCGCGAAGTCGTGAGCAACGAAGCCGCAGTAGAATCCCGGATTGAAGAACTTGAAAATATTGGTGAGCCAGGCGACGCGGAACGCATCTCATGGCTTCGGATGCTCGGAAGGCTGCAAGAAGCTGAAGAACTGGGTTGGATCACATTAGTAAAATCGGGCGGAGTGACAGATAACCGGCAAATCGTCACACCACTTCCATTCCAAGCCGTAGCCGGTGCTTTACGACTGGCTCACGTCCTGCACTGGCAGAAGAGATACAGCCAGGCCGATCGGCTATTCACAGCGGCGCTGGAATCTGCACAGTCTGAGATCGATAATTCTGAAATGAACCCCGTCGCTGCGCGTTCATTGGCAGCCTTCGCGTGGCAGCATTTAGGCAAGCTGCACTTCGACCAAGGACAGTTCGCCGATGCTCTACAAAGTTTCGAATCTGCATTGGTCCTGCGCCAAGAACTGAAAAGCCCTGAAGACCAACTCGCATCAACCCGACAAGCCATCTGTACTGCCGAAGCCTGTTTGGCGCAGAAAGTAAAGCCTTTATAGACATGTTTTCATCGACTTGGGTCACGGACGCCTCGAATTTGCGTAAGAACAACGTCAAATCTTGAATGCCCCACTTGGTGACGGACAACCCTCGAAGATCCATATAGGGAACCTCCTGCAGGACACTAGAGCGTCAACCCATGATGTCAGTTTCCGAAGTCCTCAGCACATTTGCCCGTAGTCCTCAGCACTGCCGCCGCCCGCAAGGGGAACCCTCTGCGGGACGGAAAAATTGGGGCCAGATAATGCATCACGATTTCATAGGAGACGCTAGCCATCTTTGCAACAGATCGCTAGCTCCCTCCGGGTACAGCGGACGGTTTAGCTGTTCGATATTGATCCAACGGACCGGGCTACCCTCATCTAATATGTGAAGTTGTGCGTCGAGGGCAATCGAGTCGATGTCACTAGATTCTACGGCGAACACATGGGCTATTTGGTGCCCTGGCAAGCCTTGATGCACATAGATGTTCTCGACCACGCCGAGTAGCCAGACATTACCAAGCTGCATGCCGAGTTCTTCTCGAAATTCACGCCGCAGTGCAACTTCGGCAGTCTCTCCGAATTCGATTCCACCTCCGATTGCGCGCAAGTACGCGCTGTCTTTGACGGTGTCCTTTCCTTCTTCCGCGAGAAGGTGACCGTTGCGAATCGGTAGCCCTACGGCCAGGTTCCTGATTGTAGCCATGCCTCATTTTATATGTCTCGTGACCGACCACCTTCAGTGCATGTTCACTGAACTATCTTCGAAAACCCAAGTTTCAGATGGGAAACTCTTCGCAACACTTAATGCCGCCACCAGCATCATTCCGCTTTGAGCTTCCATAGCTGCGCCCCAAGCCCAGCGGCCAAGACGTGCGCGTGTTCGACAGGCAACCACCAGCATTCCCAAGTTTCGGTTTGATCTCCGCTTTCGGGGTCGTCTTCTCCGGATATCCAGCGACGCGAAACGTCTTGCTCAGTGACTTCTAGCTCGAAGAAAAATCGATTTGCGACCTCGTTGCGCATGGGGCGAATGTCGTATGTGGATGTTCCAAGCTCACGTTTAACAACGCCTTCGAGTCCGGTTTCTTCAAGGAGCTCGCGAACTGCTGCTCGTTGAGGATCTTCTCCGGCTTTTATACTTCCGGCAGGCACCTGAACTCCCGTAATGTGCATCGGATGCTGCAAATGGGTAAAGACCAAGAGGTGGCCATCTTGGACGACGTAGCAAACAACTTTATCTTTCACTTCGGGCATTCAATGAGCGTACCAATGCGCCAAGGTGTCTTTGTCGCTCAATCAGATCCATAGGAGGAACGCACTACGGGACAGCAGGTCTGAGGCTATTACCTCTCAATGAATATTCTCAGGGATGCGCTCCGCAACAACGCTTGGGCTGCTCGATCTGGTTGACTGAGAAGATCTGAGTTGAAAACGTTAGCGAGTGTAAGGAAACACGGTAACAAATGTATATCCGGTACCAAGCGAGTGTTCCTAATCATCGAGGAATATACCCCGGGGTTTTCGGTCTTGCCAATGTACTCGCCCACAAAGGCAAACTGAGCGATACAGAATGGGCTACCTGGAGATCTGGAAATGACTGGTTCAATGAGGCCTACCCAGATCCGACCAAATTGAATCCCGATGTCTACGATCCTCAGGTGAACCCCCGCGCAGCAGCTTGGTTCAAGGGCACTGCTACGCATCTGCTAGAACGCGTCGATCCATATTTGGAACTTCTCAAACGGCATGACGTGCAAGTAGTGCGACTCATCAGCGACGATCCCGGCAAAATTATCTACGAAGATTCGGTGCAGATCGTCGTAGTTCCCTACCACGCCTCAACCTAAAAACTGTTCAACGTCGATGACATGCCGCCGGTTACCGCCGAACTGATGGCTTATTATCATCATCACAGTAAGCCGGTCCTCTAGAAGAATGTCCTCAAGCGGAACCCTCAGCGGGAATACTGAACTGCTTGGTTTGACCTTGACATCGTGACAAGGTCTTCAATGAATGTAGGAGGTGGTCACGATGACCCAAATAGAGGTGGAAGAGTCAGCTATAAAGCTGAGGAACGCGCTGGAATCGTCGGCGTCGTCGGTGAGGCTACAGGCGGCTCTCACGGCGGGGAGCGCCCCGATCCCGGGCTACATCGACGTGTTGATCGACCGGTGCGCGATCGAGCCGGACTTCTATGTGCGTGACATGCTGACGTGGGCACTGATCCGCAATGACGCGTCGGCAGTGGCCGAACGGCTGCTAACGGAGCTAGGCTCCGACGTCACACAAGCGCGGGCTCAAGCCCTTCATACCCTCTCGAAGCTTGGACACCCTGACACTTGGCCCGCGATCACCTCGGCGCTCTTGCAGGACGAGGATGACGAGGTCGCCCGCGCCGCTTGGCGCACGGCTGCCGGCTTGGTTCCCTCTGGCGGAGAAGCTGATCTGGCCGAGACATTGTCAACCCAGTTCAACCGTGGAGATCGGGAGGTTCAGCTGAGCCTCAGCCGCGCGTTCGCCGCTTTGGGAGAGGGCGCGACGGCGGTCGTCGAGCGAGCAACGACCGACTCTGACACAGGGGTGCGTGCGCATGCGCTGGCAACCGAAATACTCATGCAGGATCCCGACGAGGGGTTCGATGCCGCGATTGCAGAAGCACGTCGAGTCGTCGCTCTTCGCGATTCGCCAGTTGTGAAGGACTGAGCGGATGCTTATCGGCGAAGTCTCCGAGCAGTCCGGGATCAGCGCCCGAATGCTACGTCACTACGACAAGATCGGGCTCGTATCACCCACCGGACGGACGCGCGGCGGGTATCGGCAGTACTCAGAGCAAGACGTTCACCGCCTCTTCCACGTAGAGTGTCTCCGCTCTCTCGGATTGAACCTGCAAGAGGTCGCAAAAGCGCTCGGAGACCTCGCATTCGATCCGGCACCCATGGTCGAACAGATGATCGCCCGCACACGCACCCGCGTTGCAGAAGAGGAGGAGCTGCTTCGCAGACTCAACCAGGTACACAGGAGCAGCCCCACCGCATGGTCGGACGTGCTGCGCACCATCGGGCTGGTACGAGGACTCGAAGCGGACGACCCGTCATCGCGACAACGCCTCGCCCTTGCGCTTACCGGCGAGGGGCAGACGGATGTCGCGTCCCTCGCCGAAGCAGCGCTGAGCGAACTCGATCCCAACGCTGCGGGCGCTCTCTACTGGGCGATCGCGCGGAATGGTGATAGGGCAATCCCGATTCTGACGGAGGCATTGAGCTCACCTGACGCCGGGCGACGAGGCCGCGCGGTCGAGACACTGGAGAAGATCAACTCCCCACGCGCTCTTGCTGCGCTTGGCGACGCCTTCCAACACTCCGACCCGTTGGTCAGCGGACGAGCCGTGCTCGCACGCGGCACCCGCGGTGACACGGATGCCATTCCCGCTCTGATCGCCCTCATCATCGATGGGCGCTACGACATCGAAGCCGCGGATGCACTTGGCGTTCTTGCAGCAGAGGACAGCTGTGCGGATGGCATTGTTCGTGCGATTGTCGCCGGACTGTCAGATGCACCAGTCGCCGCTCGCCAACGCTTGACGGCTACACTCGCGGAGATTCCCGGGTCGGCGGCTGAAGCTACGCTCACCGCCCTCGTCAATGACTCTGACCGCGGCGTCGCTCTGACCGCAACCTCAGTCGTCCGCGCGCTCCGCTGAGAACCTCATATGTGCGTCCGCAACCCGACCGGCTTATGCGAGGCATGGGAACATTGTGGAATGCCTACCTTTGACCTTCGTCCGTTAACGGCCGGACAAGTGGAATTGCACGACGCTCGACGGAAACGCCGCTGGACCGTCGACCTAGAACCTTTTGCGATTGGGGCTGTCCCCGTCACCACAGCTCAATACGCGCAGCTGATGGGTGATAGCGAATCGGGTTCGGAATCGCCGCTGGTAGATATTACGTGGTTGGAAGCCATCAAGTTCTGCAATGCGGCCTCGATGGAAGAAGATCTTGCCCCTGCATACTTCTTCGAAGCAGACGAGGTGATTTGGCAGACCAACGCTTCTGGGTATCGGCTGCCCACCGAAGCCGAATGGGAATATGCGTGCCGAGCTGGCACGGTAGGGCCACAGTATGGACCACTCGATGCCGTTGCTTGGACATCGAACGACAAGCTGGAGAACCCGAAAGAAGTTGGTCAAAAACAGCCCAATGCTTTCGGGCTTCGCGACACTCTTGGAAACGTCTGGGAATGGTGCTGGGATTTGCTAGATCCTGCCCGCTACGGAGATTACCGGGTCTTCCGCGGAGGAGGCTTTGCTGACAAGCCGTGGAGTGTCCGGGCCTCGACGCGCCGAGGCGGTGCACCTGGAATGAGTCACCCAGACCTTGGTCTGAGGTTGGCACGGGGTGCCTATGATGATGCTCTGGCAGCTCAAGGATGGTCATTGGCGGCAGACTCTGAACGTGGAAAGATCGCTGGCATGCTGCCATCTGGCTGGACACCTCGGCGACACTAATTCCAGCCAATTTCGGCCTGGTTGTATCCGCTATTATTGCTGTCCCGCTGGAGGGTCCTCCACCGGACACGCCAACCGCTGACCTGCTGCTTTGCTAATGGTGACCTATGAAGTGTCCGTATAGGGTGTACGGTGAACTGTCCGGTGAAGGATCCCTATGTGACACACTGATCTACATGTCTAAGATCATGGTCGGTTACGCACGCGTGTCCACGGAGGAGCAAGACCTCACCGCCCAGCGTGATGCCCTGGCATCCCTCGGCGTTGAACCCGAACGCGTCTATGTTGATCATGGCTTTACCGGCAGGAACAAGAATCGCGCAGGACTTCACGAAGCCCTCGCCGCCTGCCGGGCCGGAGATACCTTCGTCGTTACCAAACTCGACCGCCTGGCCCGGTCCGTCCGAGACGCCCACGAGATAGCCGACGACCTCGCCAGACGCGAAATTAGACTCAGCATCGGTGGTTCCGTCCACGACCCCACCGACCCAATGGGCAAACTGCTGTTCAACGTCCTGGCGATGATCGCTGAGTTCGAAGCCGACCTCATCAGCATGCGAACCCGCGAAGGAATGAAGGTTGCCAAGGCCAACGGCCGGCTCCGGGGAAAACAGCCGAAGCTCAGCGTGAAGCAGGAAGCCCACCTCCTCGAACTGCACGACGCCGGGGAACACACCATGACCGAAATGGCAGAACTATTCTCCATCAGCCGATCCACCATCTACCGGGCCGTTGAACGCGACCAACGCAAGAAAACCGGCACAATCACTCCGTGACCTCTTCCTGCCACCACCGAAAGATGACGTGCGGCTCTCATCCGTTGCCCCACACTGCGAAAGCTTTGCGTCGGGCATTTCGCTTTTTCGCGAGCCCTATCCACGCCAGGATCGACACCGGGATGTCGTTAGCGTGAATTTCCGTACCGATCTTCCTCAGACCCCGACTTCAGGGAAAAAGAGTCTGAGGTCGTGCTCTATAAGCTGTCCCTCTACATTTATCCCGCGATGGTCTCGGCAATGCTGGTCAGACCGCTTGTGCAGGCAACCGTGGGCTCGGTGTACCGGGTTCCTTATTACTCAAAAAAGCTGATGGCGATCGGCTTTGCCTTCGGCGTGATCTCGCCTATGGGACATTTGGTGGAGCTATCGAACCGGCAGCTGGACTGGCTCACTGATTTGATTGTCTATCCGGCGATGCTGTTCGTGTTGGCAGGTGTGACATTGGGTTGGATCTCCACCACGCTGCACCGCCATAAAGTCCCCTTCTCCCCTCGTTTACACCACCAAAAGGTCTCCTAAACTCACCAGAACGCCGATGAGAGTTCCCGCCATGACTTGTGTGGGAGTGTGATGGCCGCTGCGGATTCTCGCCCATCCCACCAGAGCGATAATCACTACCGCGATCTGCGCTCCTGCAGGCAAGGCCAGCAGACAGTGCAGGGCTGCGAAGGTGGCCAGCGCCGCGTGGATGGAAAGCTTCCAAGCGAGGTTCACGATCCCGACGATGACCAATCCGGCAAGCATGAAAAGCACTTCGGCAATGATCTGGCCTGGCGCCGAAACCGCCAGCAGCACGGCGATTCCGCCAAGGATTGATATCAGGGTGATCAGCAGGATCGGCCAACGTTGCTGGCGTTGGGTGACGTGCACGTCGGTGACCTGTCCGCGCAGTCTCATCCAGATCAGCGCCGCCCAGGGAATCAGTCCGACGAAGAGCGTGGCCACCAAGGTTGGTGGCCACGCGACGTGGGCATGTCTTAGAGGAGTGCTCAGGAGTACGAGAGTGACTAGTGCAGGCGGTGAAGCAATGTTGCTGATGAATCTGGCGTATTTTTCCACCGCTTGAGCCTAGCAATCTGATCCCTCGGAACGATAATCTCATACGGGAGAGGGCTAGGAGCCCCCTGTGCCACTTTCACTACTGCTTCTCGCACTTCCTCGCAACGTTCCAATCACCTGATATACGCCAAGGCAGAAAGCCAGTGCCAGCACAAGATGAAGGGAAGACTCATTACTGGCCTTTAGCAACCACCCTTCCCATCCCTCAAGTTCTCCAGTAGCTATGCTTTGCATCGGGTTGCCTCGTTCAATAAACGCATAGCTGTACACGACAAGGGCCACGCTTGTGGAAAAGAAACCTATGGTCAAGGCAAGCTGATTGCTCGTCGGCAGACGCCGAGGCGCGTACCAAACAGCATAAGCCGCAAGCAGCCCAACCCCCATTACAGCAACTATCTGTAAGTACGGAACACTTGGATCTTGCACACCTACAAGTTCATTATTTAGGTTTAGAACCGCCCCTCCGCGCAACCCTATTGCTTGAGCGGTCAACACCCCAAGAGTGAGGACATAAATCAACGCTATCGCCACACCTGAAACAACAAATTTCACAGTCTTGGCGTAATTTTTAATCAACATCAGATCACTCCCTTTATTCCTAGGCGTCCTGATCTCATTTCACCCAGCAATCAAGCTTCGCGTCTCCACCGATTCCATGAAATGACCAGTAGCACTCACTTGACGCGTTTTCTTTCGCAACATGAACGATGTTGTTTATCAGCCCTGCCTCGGAAGTATTGGCGCTAACTACACGATAGCCAGGATGGGAGTAGTAAGTCTTGATCGTGTGCGTTCCGATGCCTAGCTGAACCGTGGAACTCCCGCCATACACCACTGCCCTGGGACCAGAATGCCTTCGAACGTTTTCTGGTGTACTAATGTTCTTTGCGTATTGGAAAGAAGCCGCATGGGCGGAAGTTACAGAAATCGACACTGCCACAAAGGCCATGATGGCGACTACAATTATGGCCAACCACCGCTTAGCTGACAATTCGATCGGCATCATTTGCCCTCACTGCTAGGACCATACTCGAGTGGAGTGAACTGGAAACTCTCACCGGATGAACGTTCGATTGTCTCGCCGGACAATTTGTCACTTGCTGCTGTATCGACAACAAGCAGGTCACTTTCTAGTTTTTTGGTCGCCTGACTAGACAACTTCACATCGCGATAGGCTCCGGTCTCGGCAATTTGCTCAGGACTAATATCCGATGGGAGTAAGTACGCTTCAATGATGTCCTCGGGAACTTCATACGATTGCCCAGTTGCCATGCCTATGCCTGATCTATGGAACCTCGGAAAATCCGCGCATGAAGAGGATGTTGACCAGCTGGTGTGGATCACAAGACACACATTGGATGGTTCGTCCTGCGCTACCCAATAGCTCGCTTTATCGTCTTCACCGAGGAACCGTGTCGAATCAGGATTCAAACCTCCTAACTCATCCAACACATCAAGGGGCAAACCTCTGTCTAATTCAGCCTGCGGCTCCGCCAACGCTGGGACTAGATCTTGGACCGCCATGTACGACTGGTCCGCTGCTGACACTGGCGCTGCTACTGCGACAAGGGCTAGAGCCATGACTCCCAACGCAGAAAATGCTTCTATCCTTCGCATTGCTCTCTCCTAACTTAGTACTTCACTTTGCAAGTTATCCTCAGTTGCCCAATATCTCCGGGCCTGTGAGGGAAATTCCAGAAGCACCTCTGATGCACGTCATATGCTCTTGTGAAGATCTGATTGATGGATGCTGCGGTGGTAAAACTTATTAGCTCATATGGAGCAGGTCGGTAGGTTTCTTGCGACACAGAAGCTGATGCTCCGTCCGCGCTAAAAGGCTGCAAGTTCACTACGGCACCGTTTATTGATGCTCTATACCCACTGCTTCGAGTTTGTAATTTCGATATCAGGGTGTCGTTTGCGTATGTGTATTGAGCCGCCTGAGCGGATCCAGTGGCAATTGCTACCAGAACCGTGGCGACTAATGCCGTTAGAACTGCAGCCACTAGTGCTGTTCTAACTCTTTTTGGGAGTGCCCAATGCATCCTTGACCACCTTCGATAATTTGTCGTTTTGGGAATACCCTTTCCTTTTTCTGAAGATTCCCTGGCAGTCACGCTAGCATCTACAACATTTAAATCAAGGGTTGTATATAAAAACGAGATGCTGTACATGGTTTGAGAAATTATTAGACCACCCATAGGAAACCAAAGCCACGATCTCCAACCTTGGCGTCATCAGTAGTAAAATAGTCCTGGATACTGACCCTTCTATGCTTTCTGTCAATCCTTAGGCAGGGATTTTCACACTTTGTTCTTTAAGGAATGCCACGGGATTTATAATTTTCTTGCCGAGCCACACCTCAAAGTGGAGGTGATACCCGGTGGAGTTGCCATTGGTTCCGACTTTGCCAATGCGCTCCCCTGCTTCCATTTCGTCTCCGACGTTGGCGAGCACACCATTTTCGAACATATGCACGTAGAGTGTGCTGACCCGTTGCCCACCGATTTGTCCGTGGTCGATCTGAATCTGGCATGGGGATCGGCCAACCACCAGGTTGGAGCAGCTAGCCCGGATAACCTGGCCATCGGCTGCAGCATAGATCGGCGTGTCTTTCGGTGAGCTGAAGTCTTCACCTGCGTGCGGCCATTGACCCCGATTTTCACCATAGTTGTATTGGATTCTTGAAATGTTCTCCACGGGGAAGACCCATCCGGAATCGCTGGTGGGCCCATCATAGGGGTCGCCCGAGTCTGGTTTTCTGGTGTCGCCTCCGTCCTTGCATTGCGCGTAGGATTCGTCGTCTTCAGAGACTTCCACGGTGGCACCTTGCAGCGCGGCGTAGAGCAGTTCCGCGTCGGCACGCTGGCGCGCATAATTATCAGGCAGTCCCGACACTTGGACTTTTTCCGCGGCCAGCTCGTAAGGCAGCGATTCCCAGTCGGGCACCTTCTTCAGACGGCTGAAAAACGTGCCGGCTGCATAGGAAGGGTCCATGATCTGCTCAACGGTGCCCCATCCTGCACTCGGCCGTTGCTGCATGAGACTTAGCGCATCCCACGCGTGCCCGACTCCTTCATGAGGAAGATCCAGGGACTTCACCACAGTTTGACGTGCCTGTGCCCATTCGGGTTTCGTCATGATGCGGGAGCCTTCCTGGTACTCCCAGGACCCGTCGTTGGCGAGTATTTTCAGGGAGCTTTCTTCGATGGCGGTCATCAGGCCAATGATCGCGCCTTGCTGTTTGACTCCCGCTGTTTTTGCTTCGTTGATGATGATCGCAGCGTTGGTCAGTTGCTGTTTGTTGTAGGATCCAACGTCGGTGGTGGGCAGGTTTTTGACGTTGACTTCTTTCGGCACAGCCCCCTCTGGTGAACAGTCAGTTTCAATGTCGGCCTCGCTGCGGGGGCTGTCACCGAGGATAATAATTCCGCCAAAGACCAGCCCGAAGATCAGCACAGTAATCAAGCCCAAGACACCGAGGATTCCAGGGCGCTTCACGAAGGATCGCTCGTAATTTTCTCGACAATCCACTGTCCGTCTGCGCGGCTGAGCAGAAATTTCAACGAGTCAGCGTTTGTCTGCACGCTCACGGTGGCGATGGCCGGCGAGGAACCTTGAACCGGTTCTTGAACCTTCGCCACTTTCGTTGCCGTGATGTTGATGTTAGAGGTCTGTTGGAAAGTCTTCCGCGCGTTCTCTGAGAGGTAAGGCGCCAGTCCTTTGAACCACACGGCCTGCGAGAGATCCGGGCGGATTCTGACGGTCACGCGTGGGAGGAAAAAGCCGATCAGCGGACCGACGCAGAGAGCAATCACGACGGTGCCAACGCCAACCATGCCGCCCATGAACCACCCTGCAACCGCAACAGTGATTTCGATAGCCGTTCTGACCTTCCAGACCGGCTGACCCGAAATGCGCATCAAGCCCGTCATCAGTCCGTCTCGAGGGCCGGATCCAAACTGCGCGCCAAGATAGAGGGCGTCGAAGAAACTGTAGAGGATGATGCCGGTCGCGAAGTAGACGATCTGCATGGTGAGATTATCCGGAACGGGAAGTACGAGACCCATTGCGTCGGCAGCGAATCCAACGATGAAGACGTTCAGGAAAGTTCCCAGCCCCGGAAGCTCCTTGATTGGTATCCAAGCAAGCAACACCAGTACCGCAATGATATTGGTTGCCCACCCGAACGAGATGCTGAACGTATTTGCTACTCCTTCAGCTAAGACATTCCAGCTTGCTGCGCCTAGTCCGGACTGCACAAGGAGCATTACTGAAGCGCCATAGCCGGCCAGCCCCAAGAGCAGTTGCGGAATTCTGCGCAGCTTCCTGCCAGCTGAGAACTGCTGAAATGCATTCATCCGTACAAGGGTGGCAGGATTGTCACTTGCACTTTTCTTCTTCACAAAAACTACTTTCGATTAAAAACACTGCTCTAGCGGGGCTGAGAATTGAACCACCGTGGTTTGTCGGCTGAATCAGTGTGAGCGAGGAGCGTTGCAGTCCAAATCGCGGAGATCTGATCATTCCGAACTCACTACACCGACTGACTAACCATCGCTGACCTGATGTTATGCCCAAGTGGTTCGCATGACAAAACGTTAGGCCATACGTGGATAGACAGGTTTCAGGGTTCAGAGGGTCTGTGCGGCCCTCTCGCCGCCGAGTATCCGCGCATACCAGCACGTGCTCGCAGGCGGCGCTCCGGAGCGCCTCACAGGCCACTAAGCGGGTTGGCTGCCTCGTATGCGCGTGGTTCCAGTACTGCGGGCCTGGGGAAGCGGTCCAATGCTTGGGCGAGACGCTTCACGACAGCCGATGTGCTCAATGATCAGTTGGGAACGCCGCCACGTTCAACTGAATGCCCGGAGATGGTGGAGCTGCCCGCGAGGAAAGCCGGTTGCGGGGGAGCAGAGCGCAGCAATGCGCTGTTAAACCTAGAAGAGGGACACACCAACTGGTGTGCCCCTCTTCTTGTGACTAATGCGAGTCGAGCTTACTTCTCGATCGAGTCTTGCTTTTCACCCTCAACCTCATGGTGGCCGTGGGCTGCGTGTGCAGCTTCAAGCTCCGCTGGGGTAACTGGGGCAACACGATCTTCGAAGAAGAACTTCGAGATCGCCGCACGGCGCTTCTCCGAACCGGAGACGTGCCCTGCTGCATCCGGCTGTGCCGGAATGTACTTGTTGTCGTTGAAGTTGGTGAGGAGGTAACGCTTGTACACGTCGACTTCCTCGTGCTTCTCCGAGAAGCCACCCTCAGGGGACATCTGGATAATGCCAGCTTCACGACCGTGCAGTACGATCTCACGATCCTTGCGCTGCAGCGACAAGCAGATACGACGCGTCAACCAGAAGGCGAAGATTGGGCCCAGGAAGAACAGCGTACGCAACCAGTAGGTGACGTCATTCAGCGATATGTGGAAGTGAGTTGCGATCAAGTCAGACGAGGCAGCTGCCCACATCACGCAGTAGAAGACCACGCCAGCGGCACCCACCGCGGTACGGAATGGAGCGTTGCGCGGGCGGTCCAACAGGTGGTGCTCGCGGTTGTCCTTGGTGATCCAACGTTCGATCCATGGCCAGGCGAACATCACTGCGAACAGTGCGCCGGCAGGAACCAATGCAGGAAGCAGAACACTCAAGATCAAAGTGTTGTCGCCCCAAGGGAATGGAATAACCCATTCCAAGCTGAAGTTACCGAGGTAACCAGGCATCAAACGCAAGGCGCCATCGACGAAGCCGATGTACCAGTCGGGCTGGGTACCAGCAGAAACCGGCGATGGGTCATACGGACCGTAGTTCCAGACCGGGTTGATCTGGAAGAGCGCCGAAATGAATGCCACGATACCGAAGACGATGAAGAAGAAGCCACCGGCCTTCGCTGCGTATACCGGACCAACTGGGAAGCCAACAACGTTGTCGTTGGTGCGGCCTGGGCCAGGATACTGGGTGTGCTTGTGGGTCACAACCATGAACAGGTGGATCACCAGGAGCAAGATGATCACCGCAGGCACGATCATGATGTGCAGCGAGTACAAGCGGGGAATGACGTGCAAGCCCGGGAACTCTCCACCGAAGAAGAACATCGACAGGTAGGTACCAACGATAGGCAGTGCCTTCATCACACCATCGATAATGCGCAGACCGTTGCCGGAAAGCAGATCATCTGGGAGGGAGTAGCCGGTGAAACCAGCTGCAAGACCCATGATCAGCAGCACGCCGCCGACAACCCAGTTCAATTCACGTGGGCGACGGAAGGCGCCGGTGAAGAATACGCGCAGCATGTGCACGGACAGGGAAGCTACGAAGAGCAGTGCGGACCAGTGGTGAACCTGGCGCATGAACAAGCCGCCGCGAACATCAAAGGAGATGTCCAGGGTGGAAGCCATGGCGGTCGACATTCCAATGCCCTTCAGCGGCACGTACGAACCGTTGTAGGTCACGTGCGTCATCGAAGGATCGAAGAAGAAGGTTAGGAACGTGCCGGAGAGCAGCAACAGTACGAAGGTGTACAGCGCCACTTCACCAAACATGAAGGACCAGTGGTCAGGGAAGATCTTGCGACCGAATTCCTTGACCATGCCCGAAGCGCCAACGCGGGAATCGACGAAGTTCGCGATCCGTCCGGTAGCGGTCGAGGGGGTGTATTCATTAGGCGATGCCATGATTAACCACGCTCCCAGTAGCTTGGGCCTACAGGTTCGTGGAAATCGCTCTGGGCTACCAGGTAGCCGTCAGCGTCCACGGTAATAGGCAACTGCGGAAGTGCGTGTCCAGCCGGACCGAAGACTACCTTGCACTCGTTGGCAAGGTCGAAGGTCGACTGGTGGCAGGGGCACAGCAGGTGATGGGTGTGCTGCTCGTACAATGCGATCGGGCAACCCACGTGGGTGCAGATCTTCGAGTAGGCAACAATGCCATCTACATGCCAGTCTTCGCGGCCCTCGGAGATGTTCATCTCCTGCGGGTCCATGCGCATGAGCAGCACAACGGCCTTGGCCTTTTCGTTGAGCATGTTCTCTGCTTCTTCCAGACCCTCAGGGATCACGTGGAAAGCGGAGCCAAGCTGCACGTCCGAGGCCTTGATCGGGGTACCCGATGGATCGCGAGTCAGACGAACGCCGGTGTCCCACAGAGTGTGACGCATGGAATCGATCATCTCGTGCGCGGTCTTACCGGTACGGTCCAGGTCGCGGAACATGAAGATTGCGGGGATCGGAGCCAAGGCAATGGCACCGATCAAGGTGTTGCGGATCAGCGGACGGCGCTTGATACCACTCTCATCGATGACCGTGTCGATGATATCGACTGCATCCTGGCGATCTGCTTCGGAGCTGATCTCGTGACGTGATTCAACGAGTTCGTGGTCCGGCATCAGAGTCTTGGCCCAGTGAACAATACCTACACCGATACCGAGCATCGCGAATGCGGTGCCCAGGCCCAGTGCAGCGTTCTGCACACGCAGTTCAGCGAAGGTCATTTCACCCAGGTGGCCCAGGACGAAGTAAGCCACGAAGAAGAACAGCGTGCCAATGATGGAGATGGTAAATAGCAGCGCAACTTGGCGCTCGTGTCGCTTGGCTGCGCGCGGATCGCGATCTGCGAGACGCGGACGATGTGGGGGGAGTCCTGGATCGGCAAACCGGTCCTGAGCTACATCGTCAGCCTTAGCAACGGTGCCCGATTCTTCGGGACTGCCGTGACTATGGTCGCCCATGTTTCTCTCTCATCCTTCTGTTAGGAATATATGTACGTAGTGATGTTTGCGGTTTTCACCGCGAAAGCCTTAGGAAGGACGCGAGGTCAACCAAATGGTGAAGGCGATAATGATGCCCAAACCGGCGGTCCATACGAAGAGGCCTTCAGCCACTGGACCCAGGGATCCAAGCGCAGCGCCACCGGCAGAGCCATTAGCTTCGATGGTCTTCAGGAAGGTGACAACGTCACGCTTCTCGTCCGGGGTGATGTTCGAGTCGTTGAACACTGGCATGTTCTGCGGACCGGTAGCCATCGCTTCGTAAATGTGCTTCTCTGAGACGCCGGCCAGCGTCGGTGCGAACTTGCCGCGGGTCAACGCGCCACCTGCGGCAGCAGCGTTGTGGCACATTGCGCAGTTCACGCGGAATACGGTGCCACCGTGGGCTGCGTCGCCCTTGGTGGTGTCCAAATATTCTTCGTCCGGAATAGCTGGACCTGCGCCTAGGCTCGCAACATAGGCCGACATCTGCGAGATCTGGTCTTCGTCAAACTGAACTGGCTTAACCTGGGCCTGCGGGCCCTGCATCTGCATTGGCATACGGCCGGTGCCTACCTGGAAGTCAACCGCTGCGGCGCCGACGCCGATCAGCGAGGGGCCTTCCTCGGAGCCTTCGGCGTTCATGCCGTGGCAGGTGGCGCAGTTGGCTACGAAAAGCTTCTGGCCTTCCTCTACATCGGCTGCCGATGCAGAAGTGGTTTCCGCTGCCTTCGCTTCGCTTACGCTACCGGCTGCAGTGTAAAGACTGCCGGTGACCAGCAATCCGAACAACAGCAGGGCCACAGCGGCGAGCGGGTGGCGGCGCTTTTTCGAAAGAGCCTTCACTTGCTGGTTCCTCACTTAGTTTCTTGGTGTGGTGTTGCCATACTTCTGTGGAGGCAACTGATGGATATTAGTTGCCTACTGCAAGAAGTAGATGATCGCAAAGAGCGCGATCCACACAACGTCAACGAAGTGCCAGTAGTAAGACACAACGATGGCGCCGGTCGCTTCAAAGTGACCAAACTTCTTAGCTAGCATTCCTCGACCAATAATTAGCAAGAATGCTATTAGGCCACCGAGCACGTGAATGCCGTGGAAGCCAGTGGTGATGTAGAACGAGGAAGCGTACGAGTTCGAGTTCAGTGCTACGCCTTCGCTTACCAGCACGGCGTATTCGTAAGCCTGAACAGAGACGAAGATCGCGCCGAGAATGAAGGTAAGGATGAACCATTCGATCATTCCCCATTCCTTGAACTTGAAAAGTCCACCGGAACGGCGAGGCTTGAATTCTTCGGCTTTGAACACGCCAATCTGGCACGAGAACGAGCTGGACACCAGAATCAAGGTGTTAATCAGCGCGAACGGTACGTTCAGCTTTGCGGTTTCGGTCGCCCAAAGCTCGGGCGCGGCAGCCCGGAGGCTGAAGTACATGGCGAAGAGGGCGGCGAAGAACATGAGCTCGCTGGAGAGCCACACCATCGTTCCCACCGACACCATGTTTGGGCGGTTCGGCGCATGTGGCGCCGTCGTATTTGGGGCATGAGTCGCAGTTGTCACACTGTCATTATGTCTCTAAACAGGCCTCAGATACCAATGCAAACCATGGTTGAATGAGGTTTTCTACGACACACTTAGAGAACAACCGCGGAAACACGCGGAAGTAGCCGACAAACTCTTTCTACAATTCGTAGAGCTTGATCCGGCGCGCCGCACGAAACAATCGTTTATGAAACATAAACGTGCCCTAATTAGGGGTATTTTCGGCGATAAGTTCGCTGTCTTGCGGCACATCACGCAACGACACGAAGTAGCAGCGGGGGAGCAGCATCGATAGGCTTACGTACGTGTCAACGAGCCTTGCAAACGAAAAGTTCCCAACGTGGCCAGATCTTTTGGCTTCCCTGATTAGCGGAGAGAACCTAAGCCGCGAACAAGCGGCCTGGGCGATGAACGAAATCATGACCGGAGAAGCTAGCGACGTCCAGATCGCCGGCTTCCTTGTTGCGCTCCGCGCCAAGGGCGAGACCGTGGCGGAATTGACCGGTCTGGTCGACTCCATGGTGGCCAACGCGCGCGAGCTGACCATCGATGCACAAACGCTAGACATTGTTGGCACCGGTGGCGATCGCCAGAACACGGTGAACATCTCGACCATGTCTACCTTGGTGTGCGCCGGCGCCGGGGTGAAGATCGTAAAGCACGGAAATCGCGCTTCCTCTTCCTCTTCGGGTTCTGCCGATGTGCTCGAGGCGCTCGACGTGCATCTCGATGTACCGATCGAACGCCTGGTCGACGTTTATGACGAGGTGGGCATCGCATTCTGCTTTGCCAATATTTTCCACCCTTCGATGCGCCATGTTGCCGGTGCGCGTCGCGGGCTGCGGGTGCCTACCGCCTTCAACTTCATGGGACCGCTAACTAACCCGGCGCTTCCCAGCGCTTCGGCCATTGGCTGCTCGGACTTGCGCATGGCACCGATCATGGCAGGGGTTCTCGCTAGCCGAGGGTCGCGCGGATTGGTCTTCCGCGGCGATGATGGCCTGGATGAGCTCACCACCACCGCGCCCAATATGGTGTGGGAGGTGCGCGAGGGCAAGGTGGAAGAGTTCGCTTTTGACGCACAAGACCTGGGCATTGCGCGCGCGACGCTGGATGACCTGCGCGGGGCAGATGCCGCCTTTAATGCGGGAGTGGTCCGCGATATCGTCTCCGGTGCAACCGGTCCGGTGCGAGATGCCGTGGTGCTGAACTCCGCCGCGGGCATGGTCGCCTTTGCGCAGGATGCCCAGGGAAGTTTTCAGGACCGGATGCGCGCGGCAATGCTCCGCGCGGAGCATTCGCTCGATTCGGGCGCCGCCGCGAAGGCCTTGAATACCTGGTCGGCAACAACTTCCAAGATCGTCGGAAAGTAGAACGATCGTACAAGAAAGGGAGCTTGTCTCGGATGCCTGGCAATCCGAGACAAGCTCCCTTTCTTGTGGGAACAGACTCTTAGTCGTCTAGACCCAGCGAGAAGGCCGCCTCTAGATCGTGTGCCGAGTAGGCACGGAAGGCAATGTGCGTCTGCGTCTGGCGGATGCCAGGAATCTTCGACAGTCGATTGGCAATTACCTCGGCCAAGTCCTCGTGCTTGTGGACGCGTGCCACGGCGATGAGATCCCAGTCGCCGGCGACGGAATACACCTCGCTAATTCCTTCGATTTCCGAGATCTGCTTCGCCGACTCAGGAATACTGTCGGTTGCCGTCTGAATCATGACGAATGCGGTAACCATGAAAACCTCTCAACGTTAGAATTTTCCCCGCTTTTGGGGTTTTGCTTCATGAAATAACTCTAGTGCACTGCGCAGAGGAGTCCCATGTGTGAGTCAAGCCTATGCGTGGCATTAAACAATCTTTAACTTTTGTAAAAAATAATACAAGGTATTAGGATTGTAGGTATGATCGTATTAACTATCGACCAGCGTCGATCGCGTCAAGGCGAGGACAAGGTTGAAGCGCTAATAGAGCAGGCCAACTCCACGGTCTCGCACATTAGGCCGTTCCAGCGTACGGCGGGCGATGAAGTCCAAGCCGTCTTCGATGACGCAATGGAAGCAATCCATCTCGCCGTTATGATGGCCGCTTCGGGGGATTGGAGCGTTGGCCTTGGCTTTGGCCAAGTAGAACTCCCGCTGCCCAAAGAAACTCGTGCCGGCAGGGGACCGGCGTTCGTATTCGCCAGAGATGCGGTGGAACGAGCCAAGAACACGAACGCACACGTGGCTGTCGAAGGACCCACGGAAGAAGCGACTCGACTGGAAGCAGAACTCCAGCTCACCGCTTGCATCATTTCCAAACGGCGGGCGACGGCTTGGGAAGCCGGAACGTTAGCCGATCAGGGGCTGACCCAACAACAAATTGCCGCGCGCCTGGGCATCACCCAGCAGGCCGTCTCATCTAGGCTTTCAGCAGCACTATGGTTCGAAGCGAATCGCATGATGGAGGAAGCCACCAAATCTTTGTCCAAGCAACTGCGACAGATAGGGGAGTGACCATGCTCTGGGTTGCCTGGTCCGTACTTGTATTGGCCGTAGTGATCGCCGTGGCCGCCAGCTTCCTCGGCGGGGCACAGGGCGCTAAGGCGAAGTTCCGCAATGTACTCACGGTCATTGCCGCAATGGCTGCCGTAGTGACGTTAATCCTGGGACTTGCCGCCCGCCCGGACGAAGGCCCAGCCGCCGTTCCCGAAGTACTGATCATCGCGGTCAGCGTGCTTTTTGCCGTAAGCTTCGGCGGACCGCTCACCGAATTGATTTTCCAGTTGGCCTCGCGCCAGGACCAGGTGGAAGAAAGCCCAAAGACCGATGCCTCGCCACTGCGTGGCGGCTTGTGGATCGGACTGCTGGAGCGCTCTGCGGTAGTTGCGACGCTCTGGGCACATTGGCCGGAAGGCATCGCGGTCGTACTTGCGGTTAAGGGCCTTGGCCGTTTCTCCGAACTGAAAAACCATCAGGCAGCCGAGCAGTTCATCTTGGGAACGTTTTCAAGTTGCCTAGTCGCCGCCGCCGGCTATGGCCTAGGCATACTACTTCTTCACTGAGCGAAGAGCCACGAGCTTGCAGACGAGACGTCGCCCCATCAAGAAGAGTCCAAGCGCCAAAACCGTCACGATGATAAACGGCAGGGCAGCTGTCGAATTCATCGCCACCCGCAAGGCAAGTCCAAGAGCCACGGTGCCTAGCCAGACGAGAACACCGGTTGGCCATAGTCGGTTGATGGTCACCCACGGCCGGGAAATCAGCGTCATGATCAGGTAGGCGATCAGGAATGGTAGGGCCGTCATCAATATTCCACTGATTGACAGCGCGTGCTCATGTTCGCGTCGCCCCAGAAGCGCAAAGAGAACAATGAGCACAAGATCGATGCCGGCCCACAACGGCCATTTGCGAATATTTTCAGACATGATTCCATCTTAGGCAATGGCCTGAACGGATTGTGTTCCGATCAGCATCGAGCCCCGTCGCCTTCGCCACAAAAGCGCTGCGCTGCTGGCGGGCTCCGCAGATCGTTAGACTGAGAGGCATGAGAAGCTGGCCTGGTGAAGTTTGGATGGAACGGCACCAGATTGTTCTCTATTTAGCTGCGATACTCGGCGGCTGCCTGCTCGGACTGTGGTTGCCCGCGGGCAAACCCGTTCTGGAAATCACGATCAATCCACTGATTGGGCTCTTGCTTTATGCCACGTTCTTGGCCTTGCCGCTAGGAAAACTCGGCTCTGCGTTCAAAGACCTGAAGTTTCTCGGTGCGCTGGTACTCGTGAATTTCCTCTTGGTTCCCCTCGTCGTCTTTGGCCTATCGCGCTTCGTGCAAAACGATCAGGCACTCCTGGTTGGCGTCCTGCTGGTGCTGTTGGCTCCCTGCGTGGACTATGTCATTGTGTTCACGAACATTGCCGGGGGAGCAGGCCATCGGCTGCTGGCCGCAACACCGTTGCTGATGATATTGCAGATGCTTCTGATACCAGCGTTTATCTTCTTGGTAATGGGCCCAAAAGCAGTGGAACTGTTCGCGCCAGGAAAGTTTCTGGGCGCCTTTCTGGGGCTCATCGTTCTCCCTCTGGTTGCGGCTACGCTGACCAGGTTTTTAGCCCAACGATCACCCCAAGCCGGTACCCTTATCTCGGCCGCCCAGTGGTTAATGGTGCCTCTCATGATGGCGACTCTTGCCGCGGTCGTAGGATCGCAGATCGCCCTCGTGGCGACGGAGCTGCAGCAAGTGCTACGTGTCCTGCCGATATTTGTGGCTTTCGCGATCATCATGGCTGCCGCCGGAACGCTTGTCGCCAAATTATCGAATTCCGATGTTGCTGCGGGTCGCGCATTGGTCTTCAGCGGAATCACCCGAAACTCGTTAGTCGTTTTGCCCTTGGCTCTGGCCTTGCCGGCAAAATACGAACTGGCACCCACGGTTGTGGTCACCCAGACGCTGGTAGAACTGCTGTGCATGTTGATACTCATACGTTTGGTTCCGAAAATTCTCCGGCAGACAAATCCTGTCCGGAACTAGGTGAGCACTCGGCTCCACGCCAGCCGAATTTGGCTCAACGCGCAAACCCGTCGACGATCTGCTCCAGCACCTGCACGCCGACGCCGAGGCCGTCTTCGGCTCGAATTGCCGCGCCTAGCCCGGCGGCGCGGATCGCGTAGGAGTCCGTGCGGACAAGGTCGCCGAGACGATCGTTCAGGCCGGTAACCAAGTTCCTGGCCGGTAGCGGAGCCGGCCCGACCCCCAGCGCGTGCAATCGCGCGCCCCAGAACGGCTGGTCTCCAAGGAACGGGACAACTAGTGTCGGCCGCCCCGACCGCAGCCCGGCCGCTGTCGAGCCGGCACCGCCGTGGTGCACTACCGCCGAGACGCGCGGGAAGAGCCATTGGTGGGCAGCGCCCTCCATGACGAGGACATCGTCCGTCCCGGACTCGCCCGCGGTGATCCCGCCCCACCCGGTCGCAACGATCCCGCGCAAACCGTTAATCCGCAGCGCGGCCAAAATCGCCTGCCGGCGTTCGTTTGCCCCCTTGCCAAAGCCCATGGAACCGAACCCGACATACACCGGAGGGGATCCATTCGCGAGAAAGTCCACCAGCCGTGCCGGTGGCTCCCAATTGGAGTCATCACCTTGATCCAGGAACCAGTATCCAGTGACGTGGGCCGAGGATGGGTAGTCGCGGGGGATTGGCAGCACGTGTTTGCTGTATGGGTACAGGACGTGGACCGGGCTCCCGTCGGGATTCTTGAGCGGGTCCGCGAGGCGTGCAACGCGGCCCAGACCGACCTCGCGCCGGAAATCATTGATCATGGCGCCGTAGAGGATCCCAGTCATCCGCCTGAATTCAAAAGTCGCACGGTTACCCCACGCCCCGAAGGAGGCGCCGCCGAGGAAAGGCACCGGATGCGCACGCGTCGGGGTGAAAAACGGGAGCGGGAGGGAAAGCACGCCGGGCACACCCAGCGCCTGCGCGATGTGCTGCCCGGCCAAGCACTTGGGGTGGTACACCACGATGTCCGGGCGCAAGGACTGCGCGGCAGCCCAGCATTCCGAGTTCAGCTCGCGCATCGCGGAGGTCATGATTCCCAGGGTCTTCAGCGCGTCGCGCGGACCGCGCAGCTCGGGCAAGACCTCGCGCAGCAGACGCAGCATCTCGGAACCGCAGGGGTAGTGCGTGACGCTTCCGGCTCCGCCCTGCGGTACCAGATCCGCGAACCGCTCGGGGACTGCAAAGGTGACGTCGTGCCCGGAACGTGCCAGCTCACCGGCCAGGGCGGCATAGGGCTGGATGTCGCCGCGAGTACCGAACGACATGATCAAGACGCGCATGGCTAGTTCCTTCCCGACGGGACCACCTGGCGAGCAGGCTTCCCGGCACACCGCCAATGCTACTCCTGCCGGAATTCCAGGGACCGCCGTAGAATCCGGAGAAACAGCGCGTGACCAACCGGCCCTGGTAATGCGTAGCTGAACAGGGACTTGCTGGCGGCAGCGATTCGCTGCGGAAGGCAGATCATTGGTGAGGGAACTGAAGACGATGCGGTTGTTTGTGAAGCTCCGCGCTCGGTGGCGGCGCCTCGCGATCGAGGGGTGCCGCGCCCCACATTTCGTTTACCGATCGGTGCCGGGCTGTTGAATCGCTGCCATGTCGGCGGTTTCTGCAAGTAAGAAGGCCGGGACCGGAGGCTAGTAGCCCGCGCCCCGTTCAGCAGGGAAGCACGTCTGGACTTGGGACGGGCGTTCGCCGTGGGCAACAAGCAGAAAGCGCTATTCCTCTCAGCCTGCCTTCTTCTGTGTCGTTGCGAACTCTTGTCCGGCCTTGGTGCCGCCATCGACCAGAATATCGATCCCGGTCAGGTAGCCAGGTGCTTCACTGGCGCAGAACGCGATAACAGCCGCGACTTCCTCGGGCTTGCCGAATCGCTTGATTGCTGCCGACTTGATGAGGTCGCCGGCCCCGTGGTTCTCCTCCAGACGCCCCATTGCGGTGTCGAAGCTCCCCGGGGAGACTGAAACGACCCGTGCTCCCAACTCGCCGAACCGCGCCGCAACGAAACGGCTGTACCAGTGGACGAAGTTCTTGCTGATCGCGTAGGCCAGACCAGCTTTCAGCTTTGGGCCGACGAGCCTCGCTCGCTTAACTATCGCTTGCTCAAAGACGTCGGGCTGTTGCTCGGCGCGTCGGAAAGCACGCGACGGAATCAGCAGCTTGGGAATGCTATGCCCGGCGGTTGATGCCACATTGACCAGTGCGTCACCGGCGGCCGCCCTGGAGAGAAACGCCTGCGCAATGTTGACTGTGCCAGTTGCATTTATGCGGGCGATGCGTTCAGCCGTACCCATTTGCGGACTGATGCCAGCGGCGTGGACCACCGCGCGAACGTGGCTTCCGGCAGAGACCGCGAACTGGAAAAGGTGCTCGACGGACGCTTTGTCGGCAATATCGCACACTATGCCCGTTGCCTCGATTCCGGCCATATCCAGCTCGCGCACTGCATCATCGAGGCGCGTCTGGTCGAGGTCTGCCAGTACGATTCGGTGGTCGCGCCCCATGAGCCTGGCCGTTGCTATCCCCATGCCGCCGGTCCCACCGGTGATGATTACTGTCGGTAGTTTAGTTGACATGGTGGTCCTCTTCATTTGGGAAGGCAGGGGATTGTGCCCTAGTTGGTAGACAGCTGGAAATTCGGGTTGCGTACAGAGCTGCAATATCGCTGGTTCCTAGCCGTAGCCATCGATTGACTGATGGCTACGGATCTCCCGGGTGCCGGATCAGCTGTGTTGCTGCGTTCCACGTCGAGGTCTGGCTGATCAGGATTCTAGCGTAATCTTCTTGGATCGTCGCGGGCCCGATCCATGCCTAATAGTCTAAGCACCACTAGGACTAATTCCGTCTGGAAGGTTCTGAGTCATCTGAACCGAGTCGGGGGAGCGCGTAGCCGATCCCGGACATCGACCTGATTGACCTGCGTTTGGTAGAACGCTTCCAAGTGTTCGGGGCTAGTGGTTGTCGCGGGTGTAGCAAAACAACCTCGCACCTAAATGCATTCGGCAGCATGGCCGACTAATCCATGGTTTATTTCAGGGTACTAACCGCGTCCGCCCGGGGGGCCAAGGACCAGCATGGTCGAGAAAATCCCGACTACCGCAAGCAACAGGATCGCTCCGGTCAGCACCGGACGGCCCACCATCCAACGCATGGCTGCATCGGTCCATTTCCTGTCATCAGGATGGTTGCTCGCGGTTGTGCGCCATGCGCCAACGAGCTTTCCCTTGTTCTCCAGCCACTTATCAAAGGGGATAGTGAGGTACGGAATGATCGAGGTAGCCGCGGCGCCGATAATGAGACGTTTGCTCCAGCGCTGGTTCATGCCTACGAGAACCGACATGACAACGTAGGACAGGAAGACAAACCCATGGATAAAACCGGCAATGGAAACGGGCCAATCGCCAACCTTTACCCCGTATTTTAAGATCATTGCGACAATGAGCATAGTCCAGGTGACGGCTTCGGCTCTGGCAACGGTGCGATAGAGGGCGCTTGGAGACATGGGCTGATTTCAGTCCTTGAGTGGTGGGGGAGAACAACTTCGAGATTATCTCTGCCTATAGACTATCGGCTCGAACTAAGTGCGCTTAATTCGCTCATTCCATTCAGCCTGACTCCGCGTGAGCTGGCGCATTTTGCTTCCGCAGAAACGAGTTCCGCCATCGATATGCCTTGCTTCTAAAAACAGTTGCCAACAGTCGCTATTTGGCAATCGATTCCCACATCCGTGAAACCGATATCCTTGCCGTCCGGAGAGAATTATCCGCCCATATTGAACTGGATCTGCCTCAACTAAAATGAGACAGAAATTAGAATGCCCCCAACTGCAATTAGCCGGGGCAAATGCCATGAGCAAGACCGCCATGGGGAGTGCCAGATTTCCGCTACTTTACATAATGTAGATTATCGGCTCTATAGGCAAGAGTTGAGTAGGGTTGATTACTAGCTGCTTGGCGCAGGATTGATTCGGGCAATGCACCGCCGTGGCTCGGCGCCGCCTAGATGGTCGGCTCGTCTTCATTGCTGATGCGAAGTCGGTATTCGGCGAAGTCCAATGTCTGCCCGATGAATTTCTTGAGTCGCTCGTCTTGCATCGAGTAGATGACGTGCCGACCGGATTTGCGCGTCTGCAGCACTCCGGTGGTCCGAAGCCTCGCAAGCAGCTGGCCAGCAACAGTTGGGCTGACTCCAACGAATTGCGAAAGCTCCGATAAGGAATGCTCTGCCTTGGTCAGCGCCCAAAGCATTTGCAGCCTGGCTGGATCCGACAAGGTCTTGAGGATCGTCATGGACATGTCGAGCAGATCATTGGATATGATGTCCTCGCGTGTTGGCAACCCAGCGTATTCACTGGTCATGATCCTCACTCCTCGACTAGGCGCTTGGCCGGAGTTTGTGATGCCAGCGACTCGCCGCACAAAGAGGCCTCGGTGCAACCATTATGGTCACGAGAACGAATAAAGCGATAGCCAAGTCATGACTTTATGATTGCCTTGATCATAGGCGCGTCGAATGAGCGAGCCACTCCCCTGATAATACTTGAAGCTTAAATTACTGTAAATAGCTTGCTGACATGGTGCATTGCACTCATTGTCGAATTTCTGTCAAGGCCACCTTACCTGCTTGGTCCCTCGTGGTCGCTGACGACAGCGTGAAGAAAATTGGCAGTCGCTAGAGCTAATGGGAAGATTTAGTCATGCCTTCACTTCTGCCTGCTAGATTGCTGCGCACCCGTCGAGTCGCGCAACGTAGGCGGCGTGTATTTTCGGCTCTGCAACGTCAGGGCTTCAGCCTCGATCAGCGTCAGCGAGATCTCGTCCAACTGCTGAGTCAAAAGCTTGCAAACCCGTCGGCTCAAGCCACACGTGGCGTCTACGTTTATGGTCCGCCGGGACGTGGCAAATCGATGCTGCTAGACGCTTTCTGCGCGGATCTGGATCCGACCGTCACAGCGCGCTACTACTTCCATGAGTTCTTCCGGGCGATTAACCAGCCAGGCGAGCATGCCGAGAAGCGGAGCCTTGGCTCGGTTTTTGCACAGGGGTTGGAGCGTGAACTGACCGGCATCAAAATATTGCTGTTCGATGAGTTCCATTGCGTTGAACCAGGTGATGCCATGTTCATGGCCAAACTCGTCAGCTACTGCCAAGAACATGAAATCTTCCTGGTTACGACCTCGAACTACGAGCCAGAGAAGCTTCTGGATGACGAGTACTTCCACCATCTCGCGGAGCCCACCATCGAGTTAATTCGTTCAACTTTTGATGTCTTCGAGCTGGATGCTGCCGTGGATTACCGCACGCTAGCGGCACCGGCTGGAATGCGTCGCGAAGGCTACCGCGCTGGCACTCTCAACCCGGGGTACTCCCCTATTGACGAATCAGATTTTGATGTGCACATTGAGGTTGGCTACGACAAAATCGGCCCCGCTAGATACCGCGGAGCAACCATTGAAATTTCTTTTGACCAGCTCTGCCGCACCCGCCGGAATACCGCGGACTACCTCGCCCTCGCCTCCCGATTCAGCTGCTGGCACATCACCTCGGTACCCTCAAGCCAGGCCATGCCAATGGACGAGGAACGGCGTTTCGCCAACCTCATAGACGTGTTCTATGACCGGGACCTGGAGGTGCACCTTTACACCCAAGATCGATTAGAACATCTGGGACACAGGCTGCACGACACAGAACGCGCCCGGCTCGAGTCGCGTTTGGCGCAATTGCAATATTCAGAAGAAGCGACTGATCGGATCACCCAGTGAATGACCGCAAAGTTCTAGATGCCAAAGACCTCACCGATCTGGTGGTGGGGATCTTGGCAGAGTCCAAGGATCAAGTAGTCCCGATTGTGCAGCTAGGACACCCGGTGCTGCGACAACAAGCTCAGCACTACGAGGGCCAGCTCCCCGCAGCGCTGCTCGACGAGCTGCTGGCGGTCATGCGAGCGACCATGTACGCCGCTCCCGGGGTGGGGCTCGCCGCGCCACAGATCGGCATCCCGCTGCAGATTGCGGTGCTCGAAGACTTGTACCCGATTGACGAGGAATCTGCTGCGCTACGCGAACGCACTCCCTTGGAATACCTAGAAATCTTCAATCCAAGCTATCGTGCAGTTGGTGTGCGCGAGGCGGTCTTCTATGAAGGCTGCCTGTCTTTCGAAGGATTCCAGGCTGTAGTTCACCGTCCTGCCGAGATCAGCGCCAGTTACAGCAACCGCGAGGGAGCAATGTTCACCCGCGAATTCTCCGGTTGGCAGGCACGAATTGTGCAGCATGAAACGGATCATCTAGCTGGCACCGTCTACATCGACAAGGCGCTCACTCGTTCGCTCGTTGGCGAGGCCGAACTCTACCGCTATCCAGGACTTGATCTGGGCCAGGCCCGAGAAGAGCTGAATTTCTAATGTCGAAAAGCACCACGGTTCTGTGCCCGGTCTGTGATCAGCCACTGGTCCTATCCACCGAGCCGCGACGCAGCCTGCACTGCCCGGACGGACACCGTTTTGATGCGGCTAGGCAAGGGTATTTCAACTTCTTAACCGGCCGCGGGACAAACTTCATCGAAGATACTGGTCCGATGGTCAACGCCCGCGAAGACTTCCAGAACCAAGGGCACTACGCACCCTTGGCGAAGGAGCTCAGTGCTTCCATTGCCGGACACCATTCTGAGAGCAAGCTTGAGGTGCTCGACGCCGGCGCCGGAACTGGCTACTACCTGGGTGAAATGATCGCTTCGGCATACGCAACCGAGATCGACGCGCTGGCCTTGGACATTTCACGCTATGCCATGCGTCGGGCGGCGAAACTGCCGCATACACTGGCCATGGTGTGGGACGTCTGGCGTCGCTTACCGTCGGCAGATCAATCGCGGGACGTGGTCCTGAACTGCTTTGCCCCACATAATCCAGCAGAGTTTCATCGTGTCCTACGCGAAAACGGTGTTTGCTTGGTCGTCACCGCGGCGCAGGACCATCTGCAAGAGATCCGTGAGTCTTTGGGAATGCTTGGGATCGCAGAAAACAAGGAGGTTTCGTTGATCGAAAAGTTCCGTGCCGCGGGGTTGCGGCATCAACAGTCGACAAACTTGACCTATGCCATGGATCTGCAGACCATCGACCTGTTCAACTTGGCCTTCATGGGGCCGGCAGGACATCATCTCTCCCCCGAGGATTTACGCGCTAAGACCGAATCCCTCGGCGCGCAAAGAGTCAACGCATCCTTTGGAGTACATATATTCGTCCGCGAAGGCTAGAAAATACCCCAAAATGACTACCGCTTTTCTTGTCGCCTTACGGCAGAATGGAGCAAAGGCCACTCGCAATTGGCCCTTGCTCTTTTGAACAAAGGTGGATGCCATGACAACGGCAGAATGGATTATCAGCAATGCCTGGGTCATTTGGCTCGCGCTATTCCTGCTGTTGGCCATAATCGAAATGATCTCGTTGGATCTTTACTTCGTCATGCTTGGCGTGGGCGCGTTGGGCGGTGTCGCCGTAGCGCTTTTCGACGGACCTATCTGGTTGCAAGTTGTCGTGTTCTGTTTAATGTCGCTGTTGATGATCTTCTTGGTCAGGCCGGTTGCCATTAAACATCTGAAGAAATCTCCCGAGGGCTTCCGAACGAATATTGAACGCTTGATCGGACAGGATGCGCTGATTCTGGAACCGACGTCACGTCTATCCGGATCTGCAAAAATTGCCGGTGAAATCTGGACTGCCCGAGCCGAAGCGAATGCAGCAACCATGTCTCCGGGTTCCTATGCGGTAGTCAGCCGCATCCAGGGCGCTACTGCGTACCTCACCCCCGCACCGAAAGACGAAGCTTAATCTCATCACGGCTTAACACCTCTATTACTACGCACTAGGAAAGAGAGTACACACCATGCAAAATGGATTTGGCACGACGATTGTACTTGTCGTCCTGGCGATCTTCGTGATCGTCGTTCTGTTGCGCAGTGTTCGTATCGTGCCGCAAGCACGCGCAGGCATTGTGGAACGTCTCGGCAAATACAATCGAACCCTCAACCCGGGGCTGACGCTACTGATCCCATTCGTGGATCGACTCCTGCCGATGCTTGATCTGCGTGAGCAGGTTGTTTCCTTCCCACCGCAGCCGGTGATTACCGAAGACAACCTCGTGGTTTCGATCGATACCGTGATCTACTACCAGATCACCGAACCACGCGCCGCCACCTACGAAATCGCGAATTATATTCAGGCGGTAGAGCAGCTCACCACCACCACGCTTCGTAACGTCGTCGGTGGCTTGAACCTGGAAGAGGCTCTGACCAGCCGCGACCAGATTAACGGCCAGCTGCGCGGTGTCTTGGACGAAGCTACCGGCAAATGGGGCATTCGTGTCTCGCGCGTCGAGCTGAAGGCCATCGATCCACCCATCTCGATCCAGGATTCGATGGAGAAGCAGATGCGCGCGGATCGAGATCGCCGTGCGGCGATCCTGACCGCCGAAGGCGTCAAGCAGTCCTCGATCCTGACCGCCGAAGGCCAGCGCCAGTCCTCGATCCTGAAGGCCGAAGGTGATGCCCAGGCATCGATCTTGCGTGCTGATGGCGAGTCCCAAGCTATTCAGAAGGTCTTCGATGCAATTCACGCCGGTAAGCCGGATTCCGAATTGCTCGCGTACCAGTACCTGCAGACCTTGCCAAAACTGGCCGAGGGTACGAGCAATACGCTCTGGGTTATCCCTAGCGAGCTGACCGAGGCCTTGAAGGGCATTGGCGGTGCGTTCAGCAACAGCCAGAACCCGGGCGAAGGACCGGTAGAATCGCCAAAAAACAACTCCGGAATCTAATTTCAGAGCATGTAGGGTGAATATCATCAGTTCGATGGCGGGGTGCGCATGACGTACCCCGCCATCGACGCGTATAATGGATGTTTTGGTGTCGCGAATATTCCCTGGGAATTATTTAGTGAGACCAATCGTTGGTACGTGTAGCGAATTCTTTAAAACACCGCGGAGGGAAATCATGAGCGATCGCAGCCTACGAGGCATGCGCCTGGGTGCACAGAGCATGGAATCTGAGGCAGGTGTGGAGCCGGCTGCCCGTCAGCGTGTGGAGTACCGTACCGAAGAGGGCGAAGGTATTTTCATCGTCTTCGCAGCCGAAGCCGAAATTCCTGCCACTTGGCTCACCAAGAGCGGCAAAGAGGCAAAGCTGGTCCACGGCGAGGCTAACGCCCCTGAAGCAGCGAACGAAAAGCCGGTACGTACCCACTGGGACATGCTGTTAGAGCGTCGTAGCACGGAAGAACTTGAGAAGATCTTGGGCGACCGCCTGACCCACCTGCGCGTTTCGCGTGGCGAATCAGCGTAGTTTTCGAGTCTTCTGCAGAAAAGGGAAGCGGTTTCCAACTCGATGAGTTGGAAACCGCCTCCCTTTTCTACGCTCTTGGCGCTACTTCTTGGAAGTCAGTTTCTTCCAACGTGCGCCTAGTCCCCAACGGGTCACGTTCCACATTGCTTCGAACACGATGTTTCCGCTCATCTTCGAATCGCCAAGTTCACGTTCCACGAAAGTCACCGGAACCTCGACGATCTTCTTGCGCAGCATCGCCACACGGAAGGTCATGTCGACTTGGAATCCGTAGCCGCGGGACTCTACCGCGTCGAAATCGATCGCTTCGAGGGTGGTGCGCTTGAAGGCGCGGTATCCGGCGGTAATGTCGCGCAGCGGCAGGCCGAGCATCGTGCGAGCGTAGAAGCTGCCACCGCGGGAGATCAGCTTGCGGTGCAGCGGCCAGTTGACGACCTCACCGCCCTTGACCCAGCGTGAACCAATGACGAGGTCGGCGCCGGCGGCGCTGGCCTCCAGCAGGCGTGGAAGCTGCTCAGGCATATGCGAGCCATCGGCGTCCATTTCCACCAGCACGTCGTAGTCGCGTTCCAGCGCCCAGCGGAAGCCAGCGATGTAGGCGGCGCCCAGGCCTTCCTTGCCGGTCCGGTGAAGGACGTGGACCGATGAGTCCTCGGCCGCGAACTTGTCCGCAAGTTCACCGGTGCCGTCCGGGGAGTTATCGTCCACGATCAAAACATCCGAATCCGGAACGGCCTGTCGAAGACGCCCCACCGTCAGTGGGAGCGACTCCAATTCGTTATAAGTCGGAATGATCGTAATGACGCGCACGCGGCGGCACCTTTCTAGATATACAACAGAAGTTCCAACCTGCGAACAGGGCGGAGAGTAAAGCCAAATTCAAAGTATAGTCACCCGGAAACCCGCAGCACTATTAGACACAGCAATCCCCGGTGACTTCGGCCCAATCTCACATACGTGAAGCGTGCGAAATGTTATCTAAGGTCACCGGGGATCGCTATCGTACTGCGTCGTTTCGAACGCAATGCAGTGCATTACGATGAGGCGCTGTCCCCCAGCCTAGTCGTTCCCCTACCCCGGCTGTCAACCATATGGTGACTACAATCTTCACTAAATCTATACTTGTCAAAGCCTAGATTTGTGATAACGAAGAACTTGAAGCAGAGGGGATTATGCTGAGGGCTAATTCCGCTAATCCATCCGGTCGAAGATCGTGGCACCGGCACGCACGGTTCGCAAGCACCGCGGAATCTCTTCATCAACCACCGGAAGCATCGGCGTTCCCGCCCGGGCATCGGTACTCCAGGAACTAATCCGCTCATCCGGGGTCTGAATCGCCAATTCGGACGCGCTCCACACCGCGAAGGTGGCCGGAGCGCCGATAACCAGCTGTCCGGCAAATGGGTTCAGCTCCCCCATCGCACGATAGGTCGAGCGGGTTTGGCCCATGAATCCGGCGCGAGCCGAAATACGTGCCTCCGGGTTGCTCATGGACATGGCCGCGCGCACCACGGCCCAACCATCGACCTCGGTGACCGGGGCGTCAGAGCCAAGCACCAACGGAACGCCGCTGGAGAGCATGGCAGAAAGATTGTTCATCGTTGCCGCGCGCTCGCCTAGGCGTTGCTCGTACATGCCCTCAGGGCCGCCCCAGAGCGCGTCGAAGCCCGGCTGCATGGACACGGTGATCGAGTAGGAAAGCAACCGTGCACGAGTTGGCTCATCTACCATCTCCACATGTTCCAAGCGGTGCCGCGCCGACTGCAGCTTGGCTACACCGATCCGCTGCGCCGCCGCATCAAAGCCCGCGAGCAGCAGATCCAGGGCCGCATCGCCGATCACGTGGAACGCTGCCTGGATCCCCTGCTCCGAGCAGGCAATCAGGTGTCCGGCGATCTGCTCGACGCTCAGATAGGCCTGGCCGCGGTGGCCGGGCTGATCGCTGTAGTCTTCGCGCAAGTACGCGGTGCGGCTGCCTAGCGAGCCATCCACGCTCAGGTCTCCGCCAAGTCCAAGCACCCGGCCCGTCGGGAAGGAGCGCATCAATTCATCGGCCTGCTCGGCGCTGTCCACCAGCTCGCCCCAGTAAGCATAGACCTGCGGCAAAACCGTGAGGTCCTTGGCCAGCAGCTGGTCCAGCGCCGAACGGCCCTCGAGCTGCGGGGCGGCCATCTCCACGACCGTGGCAAAGCCACGCGAGGCGTAGTGCTCCAGGGCCAGCTGCTGGAATTGCTCCACCGCTGGGCCTTGGGTCAGCAACGCCCGGCGTACCTCGTCGTGCTCGGCGCCGCGGACCAGGCCCGAGGTGATGGAGCCCAGACCGAGGCGGTCCAGCAGCTCCCGGTTCACCAGGGCGCTGTGCACGTCGCGCCTGGACAGGTAATATGGCCGGCCAGCGGCGGCCGAGGTCAGATCCGTTTCGTTCGGAAGCGAAGGCTCGGACCACGCGGTTTCGTCCCAGCCCTGGCCGACCACCACATCTTCGGCGGTTTTGGCACGCTGCGCCAGCAGGCTGAGCAGTTCGGTGGCAGAGCCGGCGCCGGTCAGGTCCGCTCCCCCGAGGCTGCGGCCAAGGGCCGCCAAATGGGCATGGGACTCCACAAACGCCGGGGTCACCAAGGCGCCTTGGAGATCTATCACCCGATCGGCCTTTGCCGCATAACGGTCGGCGGCCTCTTCACCGCCCAGCCAGGCGACGGTATCCCCGTCGATGACCAGAGCCGTTGCGAAAGGATCGGCCGCGGAATAGATGGATCCATTGCGGTACAGGGTTAGTGCCACGAGTTATTTTCCTTTGTTCTCAAACCGGCTGCGATTAATCAAGGACGTTCGAATAGGCGATGACCCCACGCTTGACCAGGTCAACTGCCTGGCGTGCGGACCTGACCAGCTCCACCGGCAGGTCGGTGTTTTTGCCGAACTGGTCCAGGGTGTCGATCACCTGCTTGGCCCAGCGCACAAAGTCGCCCGGGGCCATATCTCCCCCGCGCAGTGCGCTGTTGAGCGAAGCGCCGCGCGACCACTTGTACATGGGCCAGATCAGTCCGGCCTCGGGCGGTGCGGTGGGGTTCAACCCCAGTGCCTCCTCGGCGTCCGAGAGCGTGCCCCAGATATTGATCGTCTGGGTCCAGATATCGCCGACCCGGTCGGTGGGCATCTTCGGGTCGGGCCTGTCGTAGTCACGGCGTCCCTGGTAGACCAGCGCCGCAACCACCGCGCAGAGCTCTTCGGGGTGCAGCCCGTTGAGCTTGCCGGTTTCCAGGACTTGGCTGGTCAACAGGTCGCGTTCGCCGTAGATGCGACGCAGCCGACGGCCCGAGGCGGTAATTTCGTAGTCTTCGCCGTCATTGCTGGGAATCAGGTAGTCGAACCGCTCGAGGACCTTGCAGACCTTGTCGAACTCGGTGGCGATCGTATTGGTGCGCCCGCGGATCGCGCGGCGTGCCTTGTCCGTGTCCTTCTTCAGCTTCCAGTACCTATCGGCCCAGCGCATATGCGCGTCCCGGTCGGAGCAGGCGTGGCAGGGGTGGTCCTTCATGGCCAGGCGCAGCTTGTCGCTCTCGCGTTCGACGGAGTCCGCACCGTCAAAATTGAAGCTCTGGGCGTCCTGTCGCGGAGGGCGTTCATCGGCGATCGCATTGCGCAGGGCGGTGGCCAGATCCCGGCGTTCCTTCGGGCTCTTTCCGGTGAACCCCTTGGGGATCCGGATGCGGGAGATGATCTCTATCGGACCGTTGAGGTCATCGACGGAGAGCCGGCGCAGTTGGCCTTCTTCGGTCAGTACCGTGTGGCGCGGGTTGTACAGCGACTCGTCCAGGGCGACAATGACCGCCCGCCCGAATCGTCGTCCGCCGGGCAGATCCACGACATCGCCGCGGATCACCGACTGCAGGGAATTTTCTGCGGCCGAGCGGCGCAGGTTCTTGCGGTTCTTGGCCGCCCGCTTTTCGGCTTCGGAAAGGTCGCGTTGGAGTTTCAGATATTCGCGGAAGTCCCCCAGATGGCATTCCATGGACTTCTCGTAGCCGGCCAACGACTCCTCGCGCGAACGCACCTGCCGCGCCATGCCGACCACCGAACGGTCCGCCTGATACTGCGCGAAAGACGACTCCAGGATCTGGCGGGTCTGTTCGCGTCCGAACTGCGCCAGCAGGTTGGTGGACATGTTGTAGGTCGGGCGGAAGGAAGAGTTCAGCGGGTAGGTACGCCGGGAGGCCAACCCGGCCAAGGCTTCCGGTTCGATATCCGGATTCCACAGCACGATCGAGTGGCCCTCAACATCGATGCCGCGGCGACCTGCGCGCCCGGTGAGCTGGGTGTACTCCCCCGAGGAGATCTGCACATGGGATTCGCCGTTGAATTTCACCAGCTTTTCCAGCACCACCGAACGGGCCGGCATATTAACACCCAAGGCCAGCGTTTCGGTCGCGAAGACCACCTTGATCAGATTTCGGGCGAAAAGGTCTTCCACAATTTCTTTGAAGATCGGCAGAAGGCCTGCATGGTGCGAGGCGATCCCGCGCAGCAGTCCGTCGCGCCAGGACCAGAATTCGAGCACATCGAGGTCCTCACCGGGTATCCGGTAGGCGACCTCATCCAGCACCTCGGCGATCTGCGCGGCTTCCTCGTTCGTAGTGAGCCGCAGATCCGCCGAGACGCACTGCTGCAGGGCCATGTCGCAGCCCTTGCGGGAGAAGATGAAGAAGATCGCCGGCAGCAGTTCGGCCTTATCCAACCGGGAGATCACGTCGCGGCGGCTGACCCGGCGGCTCTGGCCCGGTCCTTGGGCACGGCCGCGTTGCGGACCCCGTCCGCCACGCTGGGGGCGTCCGGCCGGACGGTTGCTGCGAACCAGCTTGCGCAATTCGGGGTTGACGCTGATCTTGGCATCTTCGTCCGCCGCCCGGTCAAAGGCGACGTCTTCGGCGAAGAGATCCACGAGCTCAGGGCCGACCATCACGTGCTGAAAGAGCGGGACGGGGCGATGCTCGGAGACGATGATGTCGGTCTGCCCGCGCACGGTGTCCAGCCAACCACCGAATTCCTCGGCGTTGGATACGGTGGCCGACAAGGAAATTGTCTGTACGTTCGAGGGCAGGTGGATGATGACTTCTTCCCACACCGCGCCACGGAACTTATCGGCGAGGTAATGGACCTCATCCATGATCACGTAGCCCAGCCCGTCCAGCGTGCGGGAGTCCGCATAGAGCATATTGCGCAGCACTTCGGTGGTCATGACCACCACTTGGGCTTCGCTGTTGATCGAGGTGTCGCCGGTGAGCAGCCCGACCTGCTCCGGCCCGTAGCGTTTGACCAGTTCGGAATACTTCTGGTTGCTCAACGCCTTGATCGGGGTGGTGTAGAAGGCCTTGCGGTGCTCGTGAATCGCCTGATAGATAGCGAATTCACCGACTACCGTCTTGCCCGCACCGGTGGGCGCGGCGACCAGCACGCTATGGCCGTTGGCCACCGACTGGCAGGCTTGGGACTGGAATTCGTCGAGGTTGAAGGACACGCTGGCACGGAAGTCGGGCAAATAGGTGCCGCTTTCGACCTGTCGTTCCTTGGAATTCGCGTATCGCTCCGCGGGTGAAGTCACTATCGGCCGTTCACTTTCTGGAACGGGATCGCCGTTCCGAAACACTTAGCTATTGGTGCTAGACCTCGGTACTTGGTTCATCGATCGATGAGGCGGTCCCGTCCGCCATATTCTCGTTTGCCGCATCTTGTGCCGCCTGCTTCTTGGCCCGCTTCTTGTCGTTCAGGAAGCAGAACAGCGTGGCCGCTGCGAAGGTCAGGAAGAGCGGTCCAGCTAGCGCGAACATGGTGATCGCGTCGCCGCCGGGTGCCGCCATGGCTGCCACGAGGGCGATGAGGAAGACGGTAATCCGCCAGTTCTTGAGAATGACCTTTGAATGCAGCACTCCTACCATGTTCAAACCCACCATCAAGACCGGTACCAGCATGGCCAGGCCGAAGGCGAGCAACAAGCGGAAGATAAATGGCAGGTAGGTATCAATGGTGAACAGAGTTTCGGAATTCTCCGGAGCCAGCCCGATAAAGAACTGCAATGCAAAAGGAAGCACGAAGTAGGCCATGGCCACGCCACCGAGGAACAAGGGTGCGGCTGCGGCGGCGAAGGAATAGCCCAGGCGGCGTTCCTTCTTTTTCAATCCGGGCACGATAAAGGCCCAGATCTGGTAGATCCAGACCGGGGAGGAAGCGACTATGCCAACGAAGATCGCGACCTTCAGCAGAATGTCGAAAGGAGACATTACCGCGGTGAAGTTCACCGATCCCCCGGCTGCCTTCACCGGTTCGATGAGCAGCGCGAGCAGTTCGTCGTAGAGGAAGAACCCTGCCACGGTACCGATCGCCAGGGCGATCAACGACTTGAAAAGCCGATTGCGCGCTTCGATCAGGTGGTCTTTGAGGGACATCCGCCCCTCGGCGTCTTTGGACCGCGTCTTTTTCTTGGACCGCGGTGCCTTATCTTTGCTATTTACCACTGAAAAGGTCTACGAATTGTTCTTTTCGTCGGGATTCGGTTCATTCACGGTCCCGTCAACGGTTTCCGGCTTGTCATCGTCTTTCATCTGACGAACCTCAGACTTGAAAATACGCAGTGACTGACCCATTGAGCGCGCCAAACCCGGAAGCTTCGGCGCACCGAAGAGCAGCAATGCCAAAACGATAATGATGACCAAATGCCATCCCTGTAAACCACCAAACATGTTGGTTCCCTTCTCTCAAACTTAAGTCTACGTCAGAACAGATTCAGATCGCGCATGTTTTGCGCCTGTCCTCGATCACTGCGACGAGCCACGCGCTTAACACGTCGCGCCTCGATTCGTTCGGCTTTGCCCTTCAGCCTCTTCTTGGAGATCTTCTCTGGATCGCCATGAGTTGCATCGGTTCCGTGGGGGTACCGCCGCCCCACCGGCGCGTAGTCAACTACGCTGCCGGGCTTGGCGAATTCGCCGCTAATATGGTCAGCCGCGTCCGAGGCGCTGCCGAGCACGGCCATGCCGCGGCGGAACAAACGGAAGCCGGCAAACACCGCCAGGAGCAGCGTTGCAAGGACTAGGACGGTCCATAGGAGAACCCAAAACCACCAAGGAAGCATCTATCAATCCTCATACATTCTGATAGCGTCGTCCAACCACTTAGTCACGCGTTCGCGTGTAGCGTCAGGGGCGACTACAGCAATCTTACCGCCGTTGCGGGCCACCCAAGGGGCCGCAACGAGATGGTCCGATAGCTGCACTTTCGCGAGATGACCCGAGTCAACCTTGGATTGAGACCATGCTACCGGGTTGAACGCCTCGATCACCGGCAGAACGTCCTGATGCACGAAAAATTCAACTACTAGATCATCGCTGTTTGCCGAATAGCTGAAATCCAGCTTCTCGACATCCCGATGGCGCTCGGTGAGTTCAAAGCGCTCCCCGGTGAGCGTGACTTCGAGCACGCGGTCAACCCGGAAGGTGAGGATTGCCTCGCGGGTACGGCACCACGCACGCAGGTACTGGACCGGACCGTCTTCGATGATCCGCAAGGGTTCAATGACGCGCAACTGGTGGGTTTGCGAATTCGCCGAATAGTAGTCGATTTCCACGACCTCGGCGTTGCGCAGCGCCTGGATCAGCTGGCCCGGAGTGTCATGCTCGCGGACCTGGGTCAAGGCAAAGCCCAACGCCCCATTCCACCCCTCGAAGCGTGCCACCGCGGCATTGATCTTCTCCAACGCGGTCTGCAGCACGTCGCGGTGTTCAAATTCCGGGATGCTGCCCAGGGCGTTCAAACCGCCCAGCACCGCCACGGCTTCCAGCGGGGCAAGCTTTTGCGGTTCGGCAAGCAGGGCCGCGTTGGAGATGGTGACTACGTCCGAATCCAGATCGCCATCGTTCACGTTGATCAGTTCATCGTGCTGGCCATTTGGCACACCGCACATCATGATCATCGCCAGCTCGTCGCGGACCTTCGCCTGCGTCAACGAGTAGCGTTCGCTCAACTCGCCGATGGTCGCCGAGCCCTGGGCGACCACGAACTGGATCATGTCGATATTCCGCATCACCTGCTGGGCGGTTGAGCTTCGTCCCATGGCGCGGTGCGGCGTGAACTTTGCGCTCTGCACCGCCGGGCGCGTGGGAATATCGGCCTGCGCCGCACGGGCCTGGCGGAGAATAGCGGCCACCTGGGAAACCAGTGGTGCTGGTTCCAGAACCCTGATGGACGCCCCGTAGCTGGCTAGCTCGGCCGCAAAGGAATGCCGGTCGGCATATCCGATATTGAGCGTCGCGGAGCTGCGCGTCCCATTGATCGCCCGGGCCCGCAGCGGGGTGGCCCGCTCGTCGAGCAGTTCCACCACCGCGAGATGCCCGGGGTTGCGCAGGTCAAAATCCTGCAGCACCCGGGTCATCGAAAAATCTTTTGGCCGTGCCCGGTAATCCCCGCGGGAGGCGCCCTCGCGGCGAACCTGGGTGGCAAAGTTTCCCAGCACGCGGTTGAGCCTGAAAACGCGCTGGGCGGCGCGCGAGTGGTCCCAGCCGGTGAAGTACCAGTTGCCGAATCGTTGGCCGATCCCCCACATATCCACGACACGCTTGCTCGTGTTTCCCTGGGCGTCCTGATAGTCGAACTTCAGCGTTTTCCTGTTGAAGACCGCCAGCGCGCAGGTCTTGAAATTTGGGTCGTCCATGGATAGCCGCGGGAGCATTGCCGCGGCATAGGGTGCGATGCTCAGCTCGGTGCTCTGCGTGCCGGTGATGCGCGCGGCGGCGCTGAGCGCGAGGGCTTGGAGTTTCGAATCCTTCCAGAGGCTCGCCGCGAGGGCGATCAGCCCGGTTTCGGCGACGGTGAAGTTCACTGCGGGCAAGAACCAGTCGCTGGTATCGATTCGGTAGTACGCCGTCCCGTCGACGCTTTCGGAGATCAGCCGCAGCCCGAACTCGTTGCGGATCTCGTCCTTCAACCGTTCGATGGCCTTTTCACGGGCCTCCGGGTTGCCAGCAGGGTTCAGATAGTCTCCGATGCGTTCGGCATTGAACTTCCGTTCGGTAGTCGCCAACGCGTAGATGAGACTTGTCAGGCGTTCCGCCTTGCTGGGTCCGTCACTCTGCTTTGTGCTCACGTGCCTACCCTAACGAACTTCCACGCTGATCCAAGACTTTGAAGACGAGGAAAGCCCCAAGAATTGCGAAAATGTCCGCAACTCTTGGGGCTTTCTTCAATGAACTATTTGGTGCCCATCAGGTCAACCACGAAGATCAAGGCTTCGTTCGGCGCGATGGCGCCCGGTGCGCCGCGTTCGCCGTAGGCCAACTCGGACGGGATCTCCAGACGGCGGCGACCGCCGACCTTCATGCCCAACAGGCCCTGGTCCCAACCCTGGATGACCATGCCGACGCCCACTGGGAAGTCGAGGGTCGAACCACGGTTCCAGGACGCGTCGAACTCTTCGCCCGTGGACCAAGAAACGCCTACATAGTGCGCCTGGACGGTGGTGCCCGGGGTGACCTCGGCGCCGTCGCCCTCGATCAGGTCGGTGATGACCAGCTCGGTGGGCGCGTCGGTACCTGGAAAGTCGATTTCAGGCTTGGTGCGGTCGTAATTACGTTCTCCAAAGGACATGTTTACGGCCTTTCTGTTACTTGCTTTCGGTTACCTTGTCTAATTCTACGTAGAACACCAGCGGTCCGGTTGGACGTCCGGAGGAAACGTCGTCACCGTAGGCCATATTCGACGGGATGGTCAGCAAGACCTTGCTGCCTTCCTTCAGGCCCTTCAGGCCTTCGAGCCAGCCCTCGATCACGCCGCCGGACATCTTCATGTCAAAGCCCTTGTCGTCGCCGAAGTTTCCGTCGAACTTCTTGCCGTCTTCCCAACGCACGCCATGGTAGTGGACGTTGGCGCTGGCGGTTTCGGTGGCTTCCGGACCGGTGCCCTCTTCGAGGACATCCACTACGAGGCCCTCGGGTGCCTCGGTGTCCTTAGGGATGGTGATGATCGGGTCGCCCTTGCCGGTCTTTACGGTTGGCAGTTTCCCGTCGTCCTTCAGCTTCTTGACCTCGTCCTGGGTCAGCGGCTTGCTGGCACCGACGGAGTCGGCGATCTTGATGACGATCAGGCGTTCGGCGCGAGCGCCCTCGGCAGGCTCGGCGATGCTGCCGTCGGGCTGCTGCACTCCGTCGATGGCCGCGTAGGCGATCCAGTCCCCGACCTGCGAGGTCAGCAGGGTCTCATAGAGTTCAGGCATCTGCTCTTTAAGCGTGGCGTCCACCGGCATCTGCGTGGTGGCGCCGGTGAAGTTTTCGTTGGTCAGCTGCCCGTCGATGGTCTTGTAGAGGCCCGACTGGATGTCGATGGTGTCGCCATCTTTGATATCGGGACCATCACCCTCGACGACGGTGACTGCCTCTTCCTTCTCGGTAAGCAGCGGAGCCTTAAAATTAACCTCGGGCGCGGTCTGCTCGTCTGCGGCTGGCTTCACCTCGACCTTGCTCACGGAGCTGGAGCCCGAACCACAGGAGACGAGGGCCAAGACGGACGCGGTTGCACATACTGCCAAAACTTTTCGCACGAATCTTCTTTCCGATAAGAATTATTTGTTCTGCTGACGCATCTTGCCGAAGCAAGGGCGCGCGACGATCTGCATCTAGCTTAGGGGTATTTACTGTGAAAATACTTGTTTTCAGCTGGTCATACGGGGCGGCGCATCACATCAATGAGCTCATCAACCGCCGAATTAGAGGTGGCAAAGGGATCCTTGCACAACACGACCCCGCCCTCGCCTTCCTCATACTTCATATGGACCCAGTCGGTTGAGTAGCGCCGGCCGGTGGCGCGCGCGGCGCGAATGAATTTGCTGCGCAGAGCCGCACGGGTGGTGGCCGGCGGGTTCTCCACCGCGTCGTGGATCATCGCCGGATCAAGCACCGAACTGGCCAGTCCGCGGCGGCGCAACAGATGGAAGAGCCCGCGGTTCGGGTCGATGTCGTGATAGGTCAGGTTCAGCTGCGCGATCCGAGGCGAATCCAGTGCCAAGTCGTTCTTCTTCGCATATCCGGTGATCAGCTTGTGCTTGATCGCCCAGTCGATATCCTGGTCGATCGGCGAGAAGTCCTGGCTTTCGATGGCGACGAGCACCCGCTCCCACAATTCGAGAACCCGTTCGACCTGGTCGTGGTGTGCCCCATGGCGGGCCACAAACGCCTTGACCAGTTCCAGGATCTTCCACTGCAATTGCAAGGCCGTCGGCTCGTCGCCGGACATCAAACGCACCACCGTTTGGCCGGTGAATTCATGGGAGATGCTGCGGATCGAGCGGATCGGATTTTCCAGGCGCAGATCATGGTAGATCTCCCCCGACTCGATCAGCCGCAAGACCAGGTCGGTGGCCCCGATCTTCAGCAGCTGCGTGGTTTCGCTCATCGAGGAATCCCCCACGATGACATGCAGGCGGCGATGGTATTCGGCATCGGCATGCGGTTCGTCGCGGGTGTTGATAATCGGCCTCGAACGGGTGGTCGCCGAGGAGACGCCCTCCCACATATGGTCCGCGCGCTGGGAGAACACAAATTTGGTTTGGTCCTGAACCTGCACCAGATGCCCGGCACCGCAGAGCAGCTGGCGGGTGACCAAGAATGGAATGAGCATGTCGGCGAGCCGCTTGAACTCGATTTTGCGTGGAATCAAGTAGTTCTCGTGGCAGCCGTAGGAGTTGCCGGCCGAGTCCACATTGTTCTTGAACAGGAACAAACGGCCCTCGTGGCCTTCTTCGAGCAGCTGCTCCTCGGCCTGCTCGACCAAATCGAGCATCACCGCCTCCCCAGCCCGGTCATGGGCGATCAGCTGCAGGAGCTGATCGCATTCGGCGGTGGCGTATTCCGGATGGGAACCGACGTCGAGATAGAGCCGCGAACCGTTGTTCAGGAACACGTTGGAGCTACGCCCCCAGGCGACGACCGGCCGGAAAAGGTGCCGTGCCGCGTCTTCCGGGGTGAGCCGCCGCCCGTCGGACGGCACGTAATTCAGCCCAAACTCGGTCTCCAGACCGAAGATTCTGCGATCCACCAGAAGTTACTTCCCCTCAATGATGTTGCCCATAGGCAACGGTTACCTGCTGCACCCGCGGGTTACTGGCCACCCTTTTGGACGAATCCACGCACGAACTCTTCGGCATTCGACTCGAGCACCGAGTCGATTTCATCGAGCAGGTCATCGACGCCTGCGCTGGTGCCGGTCGTGTTCGCCTGCACCTGCTCGGCTTCGAGCGCTTGCGCTTGGGTTTCGCGGCGAGCCGAGAAATTTTCCTGGGTCATGGTCTTCTCCTAAAGTCTGTCGAAACGCCACGTTTTTGCGCGCCTCAGGTTTTCATTCTGCGCCGTTTAGCGCCGTCGTGCCAACTGCTCGATGAACTCGGCGATTTCCAGTTCGGCGTCGAAGAGCTCCCCCACCTGCGCCCGGCTGCCGGCCAGCGGTTCGGGCATGTGGAATCGGCTGACCTTGCGGGCGCCGGGCACCGAGAAGGACAGCGCGTCCCAGTTCGCGGCCACCACATATGACGCATAGCGCTGCAGCGTCATGCCGCGCAGGTAGGCGCGGGTATCCTCGGGCGGATGATCCACCGCGGCGTTGATTTCGGCTTGGCTGAAGATGGTTTCGATCAGCCCCCGCGAAGCCATCCGGTAGTACAGGCCCTTGTCCAGGCGAAGATCCGCCCATTGCAGATCCATCAGGGCCACCCGGGCATCGTCGAAGCCCACCGAGTGCCGTTCGGTGAAGGACTTCATCAGCTTGTACTTCGCCACCCAATCGACCTGCGCGGCCGCTTCCAGCGGATCCCTTTCGAGCGTGTCCAGGATGTCGCGCCAGCGGCGAAGGATCTCGTTGGTATCCGGATCTTGCAGATCCCGCTGCGCGCAGAAGCTTTCGGCGGCCTCCAGGTAGCTGCGCTGGATCTGAATTGCAGTGAGACTGCGGCCGCCGCGCAGCGCCACCGTGGCGCGCAGCGTGGGGTCGTGGCTGATCTGCTGCAGCGCGGCCACCGGGTCCGCCAGCTCGAGCTTCGGGGACATTCCCGCTTCGATGAGGCTGAGCACCAGATTGGTGGTGCCCACACGCAGCAGCGTGGAAATCTGTCCGAGGTTCGCGTCCCCGATGATCACGTGCAGCCGGCGGTACTTGTCCCAGTTGGCGTGCGGTTCGTCGCGGGTATTGATGATCGGGCGGTTGATGGTGGTTTCCAGGCCCACCTCGGCCTCGAAGAAGTCGGCGCGCTGGGAGATCTGGAATTCGGCGCCGCGCCCGAGCATGCCGCGGCCCACGCGTCCGGCGCCGCAGAAGATCTGCCGCGTCGCGAAGAAGGCGGTCAGCCCACTGACCAGCGCGGAGAATTCCACCTCGCGTGGCACCAGATAGTTTTCGTGCGAACCATAGGAGACGGATTTGTTGTCCGTGTTGTTCTTGTAGAGCAGCAGTTCGCCGCTGCCCAGCGTTGCGGCGCTAGCCGCAGCCCGGCGCATCACCTCGTCCCCGGCATGGTCCCAGAGCACCGCCGCGCGCGGCGAGGTGACCTCGGGGCTGGAATATTCGGGGTGCGCGTGATCCACGTAGAGCCGCGCGCCGTTGCCGAGCACCATGTTCATCACCACGTCGGTGGCGTCCTTCTCCTGGTACAGCGTGGCGCCGACGCGGGCGTCGTTGCCGTCCAGCGCGATCGATTCGGCCGTCCAGACCGCGCAGTCCCCCAGCGTGGGCTCGGAGTCGGTCAGCTGGCTCGGATGCGCAAGGGCGCGATCCACCGCATGCCCGCGCGCGTCGGCCAGCGGCGATTCATCGGAGTAGTCCCAGCGCGCGGCCCGGGCATCGGTGCCGGAGTCGCGCACCAGCTGGGCGTAGGCGTCGACGATCTGCGCCGAGAGCACCGTCGAGTTGGCTTGCGGCATCGCGGGTCGAATGATCCCGTATTCGGTTTCCAGACCGACCAGGCGCCGGGCGCTCACAAGGCGTCCTTCGCCTTGACCAGCGAACGGATGTGGCTGATCCGCTCGCCCTTGCGCCCGGAGATCCGCGCCCAGTCATCCGGGTTGGTGGTATTTGGCATATCCTCGTGCTCGGCGAATTCCTCGCGCACCGCGCGCAGCAGGTATTCCATCTTCAGCCCGCGTTCCCCGCTGGTGATCAGCGCCTTGATCGCGTGCTTCTTGGCCCGGTCCACCACATTGTGGATGACCGCGCCGGAGGAGAAGTCCTTGAAGTAGAGCACCTCCACCTGGCCGTTGACGTAGGTGACCTCCAAGAATTCGTTGAACTGCTCGGTGGAGTACATGGCCGCTACGGTGCCGGCGATCATCCGGTCCACGGTCTCTTGGGCGTCCCCGGAGTCGGCGGCCACCTCGGATTCGTGCAGCGGCAGCTCGGTGGTCAGGTATTTGCCGAAGATTTCGCTGGCCCCTCGCGCGTCGGGGCGGCGGATCTTGATCTTCACATCCAAGCGTCCCGGGCGGAGGATCGCCGGGTCGATCATGTCCTCGCGGTTGGACGCGCCGATGACGATCACGTTATCCAGGCGTTCCACCCCGTCGATTTCGGCCAGCAGCTGCGGCACGATGGTGGTTTCCACATCCGAGGACAGCCCGGACCCGCGGGTGCGGAAGAGGGATTCCATCTCGTCGAAGAACACCACCACCGGGTCCCCGTGCAGCGCCTTCTCCCGGGCTCGGGCGAAAATCAGCCGGATATGCCGTTCGGTTTCGCCCACATACTTATCGAGCAGTTCCGGACCCTTGATATTCAGGAAGTAGCTTCTCGCCTGGCCGGTGCCCTTGCGGGCCGCGGCGCGCTGGGCCAGGGAATTGGCCACGGCCTTGGCGATCAGCGTCTTGCCGCAGCCCGGAGGGCCGTAGAGCAGGATGCCTTTCGGTGCGCTCAGCCCGTGTTCGCGGTAGAGCTCGGGGTGGGCAAAAGGCAGCTCCACCGAGTCTTGGATCGCTTCGATCTGCGAATTCAGGCCGCCGATATCGGAATAGTCGATATCCGGCACCTCTTCGAGCACCAGCGACTGCATATCGGTCAGCTGCACCCGGTTGACCGCCAGACCGGTGCGGGCATCGATGGTGAGCTGGTCCCCGACGCGCAGGTGTTCCCCGCGCAGCGGCTCGGCGAATTCGATGACTCGCTGGTCATCGCCGCGCGCCATCACCACCGCCTGGTGGTCTTCGAGGATTTCCTTGATCGTGACCAGGTCGCCGGACTGCTCGTAGCCCAGGCCCGCAACGACCACCAGCGCCTCGTTGAGCAGCACCTGCTGGCCAACGTGCAGCTTGGCGAAATCCAGCAGCGGGCTGATGGCCACACGCATCTTGCGTCCGGAGTGGATCACATCCACCGCCTGCGCGGCGGTGGTTTCGATGCCCAGGCCTGCTTCGGGATGCTTGCGTGGGTGCTTGGCCACGATGGTGCCGTGGCTGAACGGGGTATCGCCGTCTTTTTCCAGCGCGGATTTGAGGTTGATGATCTGTTCGCGAGTCTGCTCCAACAGGGCCACGAGGCGCTGGTTGTTTCCGCTGATCCCGGCAAGCTGCTTGTCCAGGTTGCGGTTCTTCTCGCGCAGCACGTTGACCTGGCGTTCGGTCATCTGAAGCCGTTCGGCGACGCGTTGCGCCTCGTTGTTTTCGCTCACGTTGTATTCTCCCAAACCTCGCCGTTCGCCACGCGTGGCCAGCTACTGGTGCTGGCTGTGCGGGTCGTTCTGAGTCCATCCTATGAACGTAAAGCCCCGGGATTGAATTTCCCGGGGCTTTAGTTCACATATTGAAACGCTAGTTCTCGGTATCTGAGACGTTTTCGCCTTCGCGGATCCGGTTCGGACGGTTGGCGTCCTTGGCGGCACGACGCAGCTTCTTCGGCGAAATACCGCGTTCGCCAAGCGCGGTTTCGGTCCACTGCTCCTTGTCATGCTCCCGTGTCCAGGCGTTCAGGTCCTCGGCCGAGTAGCCGTGCTCCTTGATGCGCTTGGCCTTCGGGATGCCGTCCTGGGCGTCGGCCAGGCGGCGGGCGGTGATCAAGAATGCGGTGTGCGCCACCATGCGGTGATCCGGGCGGACCGCCAGGCCATCAACGTGCCAGCCGCGCACCATGGTTTCGAAGCATTCGGGCTCGGTGAACTGCCCCGAGGCGCGAATCGCCTCCACCACGCGGGACATCTGGGTCACGGTGGCCACATAGTTGGTCCACACCCCGCCCGGAGCCAGCACGGTCGCTACCGCGTCCAGGCATTCCCAGGGCGAAAGCATGTCCAGCACCACGCGGTCCACGCTGCCCGGTTCCTCCAGCTCGAGCACCTTCTCCTGGAAGTCGCCGATGGACAAATGCCAGGCCGGGTGCTCACCGCCGAAGACCGTGGAGATATTGCCGCGGGCGATATCCGCAAATTCTTCGCGGCGCTCGTAGGAGTGCAGGTAGCCCTGGTCGCCGACCGCGCGCAACAGCGAGATCGACAGCGCGCCGGAACCCACGCCGGCCTCCACCACGCGCGCCCCCGGGAAGATGTCGCCGAACTGGATGATCTGCGCGGCATCCTTGGGGTAGACCACGGCCGCGCCGCGCGGCATGGACAGCACGAAGTCCTTCGCCAGCGGACGCAGCACCTGGTAGCGCACGCCCTCGACGTTTTCGATCACGCTGCCTTCCAAGGCGCCGATGATCGCGTCATGTCCCAGCACTCCCTGGTGCGTGTGGAATTCTCCGCCGTCCTCCAGGGTGATGGTGTTGATCCGGCGCTTCTGGTCGGTCAGCTGGACGCGGTCTCCGACGCGGAAGGGGCCGCGCCGGGCATTCGCGCCATGCGGCGCTGCGGTGTTCTGAGCACTCACTGAGTTTTCCTTTGTTGTAGAGCTTCTAGGCTTTGCGGCCGGTGACGGCCGCGATGATCTTGCGTTGGTGCAGCAGGCCCACCACGGTGCCGCGCGCATCGATGACCGCGTACTCCGCGGTGCTCACGCTGGCCAGGTAGTCGATGAGCTGGCGGCCATCGGAATCCTGGGCCACGACGGCGCCGCGGCCCAGCGCGCGGGATACCGCCAGCGCGGAGACCTGCGCGGCCGAGGCCGGATCCACCCGGCTCAATGCCTGCTCGTCGACCACGCCGCAGGGCATGCCCTGCGGGTCGACCAGGATGATCTGACCGCCGCGGTTCCGCCTGCGGGTGAGCACGTCGGCCACCGTGGCCACCGACATCATCGCGCTGGCCGGGGACATCAGGTCCCCGGCGATCACCTTGGGCAGGTTCAGCATCATCTTGGCGTGGTTGATCAGCGCCGTGGTGGCCTGCCACATGAAGACCGCCACCATCACCCCGACCACCATGGTCAGCAGCTGCGGTTGCTCGCCCTTGAGGAACGGCACCACGATGAACCAGGCCAGGACGCCGATGACGATGAAACGGCCTACCCAGGAGGCGGCGATCGTTCCCTTGAACTGGGAGCCGGTCAGCTTCCAGACCGCGGACTCCACCAGCCGGCCGCCGTCCAAGGGCAAGCCGGGCAGGGCGTTGAACGCGCCGAGCAGCAGGTTCGCGTAGACGAAGAAGTTCAGCAGCAAGCCCGGGTACAACCCGAGGTTCGGCAGCTGCAGGGCCAACCAGGCGAGCCCGGCGAGCACAAAATTCGACAGCGGCCCGGCCATGGCCACCGCGAGTGAGGCCCCGGGCTTGGCCTTGAAGGAGCCGAATTGGGTGTGCCCGCCCATCAGGGTCAGCACAATATGCGCGTCGGGCCATTTGAAGGCGCGGGCGGTCAACGCGTGGGACACCTCGTGCACGAGCACGGCCAGCGCGATCACCACGGCGCAGGCAAAACCCAGCAGGTAGGCCACCAGCGGCGGGATCAGCGCATTATTCGACAGTTGCAGGCCGATGGCCACGGTGATCACCGCGGTGATGATGAACCAGGAATTCGACAGGTACACCGGCACCCCGCCGATGCGGCCAAGTTTCAGCCCCGGGGCTTTTTCAGTAGCTTCGCTCACGCGTTAACCTGCACCAGCCAATCGGTCATCGTCTTGAGATTTATGTCCACCAGCGTATCGATACGCCGCCAGTTCCCCACGCCGGGGTCCGTAGCGTTGGGGATCAGCACCGCGTGCAGTCCCGCCGCGGCGGCCGAGGTGATTCCGGGCTTGGAATCCTCGAAGCCGATGCAGCGTGCGGGGTCGAACCTGCGGCCGAGCCGCTCGCCGAGCAACGCCAATCCGCGCCGGTAGGGTTCGGGGTCCGGCTTGCCGTGGGTGACCTCTTCGCCGGTGACGCTGGCGGTGAAGATCCCTTCGGGCAGCGCCGCCATCAGCTCGTGAACGATGCTGCGCTCGCTCATGGTCACCAGCGCCTGCGGAATTCCCTCCCGATGCAGTGCGCTGAGCAGTTCAAGGGCGCCGGGCCGCCAGGGCACGTCGCTGGTCAGGCCGGCGACGACTTGACCGGAGAGGTGTTCGATGATCTCCCGGATGCCCAGGTCCACCCCGGCCTGCTGGAGGATTTTCGCCCCGTTGGGCAGGGCCTGGCCGACGAGGTTAAACGCCTGTTCCTCGCTCCAGCTTCCGCCGTGGGATTTGACCAGTTCCATCTCCGCGGCGATCCAATAGGGTTCGGTGTCGATGAGGGTACCGTCCATATCCCAGAGCACCGCGTGGGGGCCGGGGGCTGGAACTTTTGCATCGAACGCTGATTTGGTGCTTGGCATGAGTCCATTCTAGATGGAAGAGTGGGGCTAAACCGCTTCGCCGCCTCTGCCGGGGCGGTGCGCAGGCTGGAGAGGGGCAAGTCATGAGCGAGGAATACCACGCACCAACGCTGAACGGCTTCGTTGCGCAAACCGAACATGAGATGCGTCCCACCGTGCTGATTTCGGCCTTCGAGGGGTGGAACGATGCCGGATCGGCCGCCAGCGACGCGGTGCGCCGCATCCTGAACAGCGGCGCCCCGAAGCATCTGGCCACCGTGGGCCAGGACGACTACTACGACTACCAGTTCACCCGGCCGCAGTCACGGGTGACCGCCGAAGGCCGGGTCATAGACTGGCCAACCACAGAGCTGTACCGGATGGACAATCCGCTGGCCCCGGCGGATCTGCTGCTCGTGGTCGGGGTGGAGCCGACCTTTAGCTGGCAGCGGTTCTGCGCGCAGATCGTGGAGCACGCCAAGGCGGAAAACGTCCATGCGGTGCTCTCCCTGGGCGCCCTATTGGCCGATGTGCCGCACACCCGCCCGGTGCCCACGGTGCTCAACAGCGATCATCCGAAAGTGCAGGAGTACTTTAAGCTTTCGGCCTCCCGCTATGAGGGGCCCACCGGGATTCCGGCGGTGCTCGGGGCCGAATTCGAGAAACACGGCATTCCCACCATGTCGCTCTGGGCGCAGCTCTCGCACTATGTGGCCCAAGCCCCCAGCCCGCGGGTGGAACTGGCGATCGTGGAGATGATCGAAGAGCTGGTTCCGATGCAGGTTTCCTCGCAGAAGCTCCGCGAGGATGCCAGCGCCTGGAAGCGCGGGGTGGACGAGCTCTCGGCCGCGGATCCGGAGGTCGCCAAATACGTGCAGCAGCTCGAGCAGGCCTCCGATGCCAGCGAGCTTCCCGAAGCCAGCGGCGAATCCATCGCCCGTGAATTCGAACGCTATCTGCGCCGCCGGGGACGCTCCCGCGGCGAGGAGCACGGCCCGGACTTCGAGATCTAGTCCTTCGGGCACAAAAAACTCCCCACAAACCGGTGCCGAACGTCGCGGACCGGTTTGTGGGGAGCCAGGTTGCCGCTAGAGCTTCAGCCCCAGCAGGGAATCGATTCCGCGGGCCAGCAGCTCGCTGCCTTCCCCGCTGCCTTCGGACGCGGTGGCGGCCCACTGGTCGATGGCCTCCAAGGCCGCAGGGGCGTTGAGGTCATCGGCCATGCGCGAGCGGATCCGGGTCAGCAGCGCGGTGGCTTCGGCCAGCCCGGCGCCGGCGATCCGGGCCCGCCAGGTAGCCACGCGTTCCTGGGCTTGGGCGAGCAGCTGCTCGGTCCAGGACCAGTTCGTCCGGTAGTGCTGCGAGAGCAGCACCGCGCGGATGGCTACCGGTTCCACGCCGGCGGCGCGCAGCTTGGAGACGAGCACCAGGTTGCCCAGGGACTTGCTCATCTTCTCACCGTCCAGGCCCACCATGCCGGTGTGCACATAGGCCTGGGCCAATGCGGTCTGGTCATCGGCTGCGGCGTGCGCCGCGGAGAATTCGTGGTGCGGGAAGATCAGGTCCGATCCGCCGCCCTGCACGGTGAACGGGGCCGGAAGGGTCCTTCGCGCGATCACCGAACACTCGATATGCCAGCCCGGGCGCCCGGTGCCCAGCTCGCCGCCCGCCCAGGAGGGTTCGCCTTCGCGGGCCATGCGCCAGAGCAGCGGATCCAGCGGATCGCGCTTGCCAGTGCGGTCCGGGTCCCCGCCGCGTTCGGCGAAGAAGCCGAGCATCGTCTCGCGGTCGTAGTTGGAGACCTGGCCGAGTTTCCAGGCGCCGTTCTCCGAGCCGAGGGTATCGAAGTAGATATCCCCTTCCACCCCGTCGGCGTCGGCCGGCACCCGGTAGGCCAGGTCCGCGGCGAGCAGCCGTTCGACCACCGGAACCAGCCAGTGCACCGATTCGACCGCGCCGATGTAGTGCTGCGGCGGAATCACGTTCAGCGCTTCCATATCCTCGCGGAAGAGCTGAATCTGGTCTTCGGCGAGGTCCTGCCAATCGACCCCGGTGGCGGTGGCGCGCTCGAGCAGCGGGTCATCAACGTCGGTGATGTTCTGTGTATAGGTGACCTCGCGGCCGTTATCCAGCCAGGTGCGGTGCAGCAAATCGAAGGTGACGTAGGTGGCGGCGTGTCCCATATGGGTGGCGTCGTACGGGGTGATCCCGCAGACATACATGCTTGCCGGGGCGTTGGCCTGATCGGCCGGAGCGGTGGCCTGCTTGGTTCCGCTGGAGGTGTCGAAGACCTCCAGAATAGGTGCGGAGCCAACAACATGTGGCACTTGCGGAGACTTCCACGCGAGCACTGAGTACATCCTTTCGCAGATGTATAGACGATCTTCCTTTAAGGGCAAGTCAACGAGCGCAGGGTTTATTCCCGCGCGGGCTACAGAGTTTTAGGCGCTGATCATTCCGAGGCTCAGGAATACGAACAATCCCAGGCCCAGCAGGATCCGGTACCAGACGAAGAGCCGGTAGGAGTGGGTGGAGACGTACTTCAGGAACCAGCCCACGATCAGGAAGCCGACGACGAAGGCGATCGCGGTGGCCAGCCCGGTCTGCGCCAGCGTGTAGACCCCGGGCTCGGAGAAGGATTTGGCCAGCTTGTACAGTCCCGAGGCGTATACCGCGGGGATGGCCAGCAGGAAGGAATAGCGTGCGGCGGCTTCCCGGGTATAGCCCATGAGCAACCCGGCGGTGATCGTGCCGCCGGAGCGCGACACGCCGGGGATCAGCGCCATCGCCTGGGCTAGTCCGTAGAACACGCCGTGCTTGACGGTGAGCTTATCCAGCGTGCGTTCCTGCTTGCCGTAGTGGTCGGCGATGGCCAGGAACAGGCCGAAGAGCACCAGCATGGTCGCCACGATCCACAGCGAACGGAAGTTCGAGTCGATATAGTCTTCGAGCAGGAGCCCCAGGATGGCGATCGGCAGGGAACCGACGATGATCAGCCAACCCATTTTTGCGTCCGGGTCAGAGTGCGGGATCTTGCCGGTGATCGCCCGGAACCAGGCGCCGATAATCCGCACGATGTCACGCCAGAAGAAGACGACCACCGCGGTTTCGGTCCCCAATTGGGTGATCGCGGTAAAGGCCGCACCGGGATCTTGCGCGTTGGGCAAGAGCTCGCCCACGATGCGCAAGTGGGCCGATGAGGAGATGGGCAAGAACTCTGTCAGGCCCTGGATTAATCCGAGGAAAGCTGCTTCAAACCAATTCACCCCTTGACACTACGTCATTTCGAGGGGCGTATTGGTGATTACACGGCTTTCACAGGGAAATTCAAACCGTGGCCGTACTCACTCGTCATCGTCGTCATCCGTAGGTATGGTGAACGGAAGAAGTTCGGAATATTGCTCGTAGAGTGCATCCTCATAGCTCTCGAACGCTTCGGCGAGCGAGCCGAAGGCGGCATCGACCGCGGCGTCGGCCGACCCGCGGCTCTGGGAAACTACGGTCAGGTGCTGCTCGAGGCGTGAGATCAGCAGTTGCAGGGCGTAGCTCGGTTCGGTGCTCATGAGTCACACGCTACAACCGAAATCATTCTTTCGATAGGGGTGTAATGCTTCAGGAATTAATCAAGGCTCCGCTGCACTTGAATAATGACGACCGTTACGAGTATCTGGTGATCACCGCGTTCCCTGCAGAATCCAAGCAGGTGGCACGGGCCGCCTTGCGCGAGCATTCGGATAACGGCAAATGGGAGCTGATGCGCACCTTGCGCTACGAGGGCGGAGCGAGCAAATATTGGCTGCGCCGCAAGGTGATCCGGGTGGTCAGCACCTTGGAGCGCTCAGGGCTCTAGGGGACCCACCAGCCAGCTGGCCACGGTATTCTCCGCCGAGGCGGCATTGGATGGGTGATACCAGCTGGCTTGCACGTCGCGGTAGAGCCGCTCGAATTCGCTGCCGCGGAAATATCCGCCGCCGCCGAGCAGCTGCCCGGCGGCCTCGACGTTGTCGCGTGCGCTCTGCCCGGCGAGGGTGCGCAGCGTGACCAGGCGCGGGAACCAGCCCGGCCCGTGCGCTACCTGCCCTTCCAGATCCGCGGCGACGGCGCGCTGCAGGGCGTCCAGGCTGAGCATTCGCATTCCGGCTTGGGCCAGCACTCCCCTGGCGCGCACGTCCTGGGTGTAGCTGCCCCCGTCCTGGTGCGTGCGCTGGCGCAGCGCCGCCTGCGAAAGCTCCACGGCGCGTTCGGCGATCCCGACATATACGCTCGCGGTGAGCGTGAGGAACGAGGCGAAGATTCCGAAGATCAGCGGGTCTGCGTTCGGTCCCACCTCGAGCCGGGTGTGCACCCAGCTGGCCGGGGCCACCGCGCCTTCCAGTTTGGTGGTGTGCGACTGGCTGGCGCGCATGCCCAAGGTATCCCAGTCCTCCAGCGAGCGGACCCCGGCGCCGCGGGAGACGAACCCGTGCACCAGTTCCCCGCTGGCCTCGTCCTTGCCGAATACGCCAAGCCGGGTGAAGGCCGGGGAGAGCGAGGTGAAGATCTTCGTGCCGGTGAAGCTGACGGACCCATCGGCCAGGGTTGTCGCCGCGGTTTTCGAGTCGAAGAGCACCGAGTCGTTTCCGGGTTCGGAAATCCCGAAGGCCATGACCTCCCCGGCGGCGATCCACTCGGTAACCAGCTGAAGGCGCGCGTCCCCGCGGGCGGCGAGCAGATAGGCGACGCCGGCCCAGACCTGGTGCATATTGATTGCCAGGGCGGTGCCCGGCGCGGCGGTGGCCAGCCGGCGTTGGGCCAGCACCAGCTGCTCGAAGCTCCAGCCCAAACCGCCGGATGACTCGGGCACCAGGGCCTTGAGATAGCCCAGGGCCGCTAATTCCTCGAAGTCCTCGGTGGCAAAGGCGTTGGCGGCATCATAGCCGCCGGCGCGTTCGCGGAAGCGGGACAGCAGCTCATCGCTGAGGATTTGTTCGATAGGCACGTTGGTAACTCCTAGTAGTTGCGCAATAGCCGGTCAAGGACGCGGGTTCCGAACTGCAGCGCCGAGACCGGCACCCGCTCGTCGACTCCGTGGAACATTCCGGTGAAATCAAGATCGTTGGGCAGCTGCAAGGGGGCAAAACCGTAGCCGGTGATCCCCAGCTTCGCCAGCGCCTTGTTGTCGGTGCCGCCGGAGAGCATATAGGGCAGGACCACCGCCTCGGGGTCCTCGGCCACCAGCGCCTGCACCATCGAATCCACCAGCTCGCCGCCAAAGGGCACCTCCAGCGACTGCTGGTCCTGGAGCAGGGTGAGCTCCACGTGTTCGCCGGCCAGCTCGCGCAGTTTCTCGATGGTGGATTCGTGCTCCATGGGCAGGGTGCGGCAATCGATCAGCGCCTCGGCATAGCCGGGCAGCACATTGTGCTTGTAGCCGGCCTTGAGCACCGAAGGGTTCGAGGTGTTCTGCAGGGTGGCGCCGACAAAGCGGCTGGTATCCCCCAAGGCCTGCAGCAGCGGTGCGGGGTTCTCTTCGTCGAATTCGGTGCCGCAGATGACCGCCAGCTCCTCGAAGAGCGCGCGGGTGGTTTTTGTATAGGACAGCGGCCACTGGTATTCACCGATCCGGGCCACCGCGGCGGCCAGGGCCGTCACCGCGTTGCGCGGATTGAGCTGCGAGCCGTGTCCGGCCACCCCGTGCGCGGCGAGCTTGATCCAGGCGATGCCCTTCTCCGCGGTTTGCACCAGGTAGGCGCGTTGCCCGGCGATCTCGGTGGAGAATCCGCCGACCTCGCTGATCGCCTCCCCGGCCCCGGCGAAGACTTCCGGATGCTGCTCCACCATCCACATCGAGCCCCAGTCGCTGCCGGCCTCCTCGTCGGCGAAGAAGGCGATGATCAGATCCCGGCGCGGGCTGATCCGCCTGCGCATCAGCCGCCGGATCACCGCAACGATAATCGCGTCCATGCCCTTCATGTCCACCGCCCCGCGGCCCCAGATCATGCCGTCGATGAGCTCGGCACCGAAGGGGTCCACCGACCAGTCCGCGGCGATCGCCGGGACCACGTCCAGATGCCCATGCACCACCAGCGCCGGCAGGCTCGGGTCGCTGCCGGGGATCCTGGCGATCAGGTTCGCGCGTCCCGGCGCGGATTCATGGATTGTCGCGGCCAGGCCGACCTCGGCGAACAGCGCCGCGATGTACTCGGCGGCCTCGCGTTCGCCGCGGCTGTTGTTCTCGCCGAAGTTGGTGGTGTCGATGCTGATCAGCTTGCGGCAGATCTGCACCACTTCTTCTTGCATAAGCTCATAGGCGTGCGTGCTCGGCATCTTTGGATCCTCTGTTCGCGGTGGCGGCCTCGGTTGCTATCCACCCTAGTTCCCCACGGCCCATGGCGCGTTGGCCGCGCTAGCCATGGAGCCTGCGGTAGGTGGTTGCGGCCGCCGGATGCAGCCGCTGCCCGCCGGTGGAGATCAGCGTATCGGGGGTGAGATATTGGATGCCGGCGCTATTGCGCGGGATCAGTTCTCGCGCATGGTCCACCAAGAGCTCCACGATTCCCGCCGCCACCGGAGCCGGCAGCGCGGCGTTGGCCATCAGCAGGTTCGCTACACCCACGGTGTCCACCTCGGCCACCCCCGGATAGGTATAACGCGGAATGATCACATGCTCGTAGAGCCGCGGATACTCCGCCCGCAAGGCCGGCAGCACCCCCGCCAGATCGATCAGCCGGAGGTCCACCTCCCGCCCCAACGCCGTGATGGAGCTGACCGGGATTCCGCCGAAGAGCAAGAGCGCATCGATCTCCCCGGCTTCCAGGGCCTGCAGTCCGGCCACATAGCCCAACTGGCGTTCTCTGGGCTTGGTTCCTTCCTCCGCCAGCCCGGCGGCGGATAGGATGCGCTGCCCGGTCACCCAGGTGCCCGAACCCGGCGCCCCGGTACCCAGCCGCTGGCCGGAGAGGTCCGCCAGCGAGCGGATCCGGCTCTCGCGGCGCACGATGCAGTGGTAGTAGTTCTGGTAGACCCGGCCCAGGGCGACCAGCGAGGAATCCGCGGAGCGCTCGTGCTGGGCCACGGTGTCCGCCAGCGCCAGCGAGAGCCCGGCCCGCCCGTTTTCCAGCAGCTCGAGGTTTTCGACGCTCGCCTCGGTCACCAGGGCTTCCGAGTGCGCGGCGATGCCGTAGCGGACCAGCGCCGCGGCGAGCAGGTTGGCGAACTCAAAGTACATGCCCCCGCTTTCGCCGCCGGCCACATCCAGCCGCTCGATCAGCGCTCCCCTGGTGCAGGAGGCCAGCGCCGGCAGACCCAGGGCGCCCAGCCCGGCCCAGCGCAGCACGCTGCGCCGGCTCGGGTTCCCGTGCTCAGCCACCTTGGCCACCCCCGCCCGGCGCCTGGCCGCGCGGCATCACCAGGCTGAAGCACAGCCCACCGCCTTCGGCCGCCGCGACGCGCAGCTCTCCGGAGTTGGCGCGGGCCAGGCGCTCCACGATCGCCATGCCCAACCCGGTGCCGGGGGTCGCCCCGGACGGGTCCGCGCGCCAGAACCGTTCGGTCACCTGCGCCAATTGGGCTTCGCCAAGCCCGGGGCCGTGGTCGCGGATGCTGATCTCGACGAGTTCAGGCGTGGCCCGCAGGGTGGTTTCGATCGGCGTCCCGGCGGCATATTTCAGGCAGTTCTCATAGAGTTCGGCGAGCATCTGCTGCAGCTCGAACTCGTTGCAGGCCAGCAGGACCTCCGGTTCGTTCCCGGATTCCAGCAGCAGCTCGGTGCCGCTTTGCCGGGCCGCCGAAGACTGCCGCTCGATTTCCTCGATCAGCAGTTCGCGCACCTTGACCGTTTCGACCTCCGCCGTGCGGGCAGCCGGGGTGCGGTCCGCCGCCTGCTCGGAGAGCCGATGATCCGCGCTGGCCAGCCGGAGCACCGCGTCCAGCAGCGACTCCACCCGGTGCAGTTCCTTCTCCACGGCCTGCACCGCCTGCGGATCCGCCGCCGCTCCGAGGCGCAGCTTCAGCAGATCCACCCGCAGGCGCAGCGCCGCCACGGGATTGCGCAGCTGGTGCGAGGTTTCGGCAATCAGCTCCCGCTGCTGGGCCAGGCTCGCGGTCATCGCATCGGACATCTTGCTGAAGGAATGCGCCAATTCGCGCAGCTCCGGAGGCCCGGCGGCTTCCAAGGGGGTCGAGGTCTTCGTCTTGGCCAGTTCCTTGGTCGCTTCATTGAGCCGGTGGATCGGCTTGAGCACCCAGGCGGTGACCCGGTCCGCGAGCAGCAGCAGCCCCGCCCCGGCCGCGATGCTCAACAGCACCACCCAGATCCAGCGTTCCAGCACCAACCGGCGGGAGATGTCGAGGTTGACTTCCAGCAGCGCCGAGCCGAGCACCTGGGTGGAATTGCCGAAAGGGCGCGCGATCAGCGCATTGCCGGTGGCGAAGGGGTTGATCGCGGGGATGTCGGTATGCGCGAGGTTCAGCTCGGTATTCTCCAAGGCCCGCGCCACCTCCGGCCTGGTGGGATCGAGCTGGCCGGAGGTCAGCGTTTCGGTGCCCAGGCGCACCAGCAGAGCCTCGTCATAGAGCTTGGAATAGGTGTCCATTTCCAGCTGCAGCTTGCCGTGCTCGGCCTCGGCTTCGGCCTGGGCGCCCAACTGGATGAATCTATTCAGCGACGCTTCGCGGCTCAGCCGCAGCTCCTGGGCCGCATCCACGCTCGCGCTCTGCATCAGCACCGCGGAGACGATCACGACCAGCAGGGCCAGCAGCGATCCCAGAATGGCGATGACGCGCAATCTCATTGGAGGTTTGCCTCGAGGCGGTAGCCGACACCGCGGACGTTGATGATCATTCCGGGACGCTCGAGCTTGGCGCGCAATCCGGTCAGGTGCACGTCCAGCGAGCGGGAAACGGCTACGAAGGCATCTCCCCAGAGGGCATCAAGGATCTGCTCCCGGGTGACCACCGAGCCGGCATGCTTGGCCAGCAGCGCGAGCAGGTCGAATTCCTTGGCGGTCAGGTTCAGCGCCCGCGCCCCCAACCGGGCCTCGCGTTTGTCCAGGTCGATGCCCAGCTCCCCTACCTGCAGCAGGGCGCTGACCGGTGAGCTCATCCGCGACCGGCGGGCCACCGCCTCGATGCGCGCGAGCAGCACCGTCAACCCGATCGGCTTGACCAGATAGTCGTCGGCGCCTTGGCGCAACCCGCGCACCACGCTGCGTTCGTCGTTGCGGGCGCTGAGGATCACCACCGGGGTGGTGGTCACCAGGCGCAGCTTGCGCAGCACCTCCAGCCCATCCATATCCGGCAGGCCGAGGTCCAGCAGGATCATGTCCGCCTCGCGGTGCCGCAGCAACGCGTCCTCCCCGCGGGTGACGCATTCGGCGGTGTGCCCGGCAGCTGCGACGGCGTCGGCAAGGGCCGTGGAGACGGCGTCGTCATCCTCGACGATGAGCAGCTGCAAGGCCACGTCCTTTCAAATCTTGGTGCACCACGCACTGTGAAGCACTTTATCAGCTGGTTTCGGCGGCTTGCCGGCCCGCTGCTTTCCTAAGATTCACTTAAGAGTTGGCGCACGCCTTGGTTATGTCGCGCATCACCCATACATTAGATCTGTCTCTCTAGTGGCAGTGATGAAGATCAAGGTCGATTCTTGCTCACACCCGCTGGTCCGAGGCATCCCGGTACTCGCACCGGATACGAGCAAAAACTTTAAGGACTTCATTCATGGCCGAACAGCATCAACCGGGCGCCGAGAGCGCGCCGGTGCACGCCGACCACGACGGCGGCAGAGCACCAAAATGGAAGATTGTCGGCCCCGGACTGGTTGTCGCGGCAACCGGTGTGGGCGCCGCCGATATGGTCGCGACCCTGGTGGCCGGCAGCCAGTACGGCTACGCCCTGCTGTGGGCGGTGATCCTGGGCGTCATCCTGAAGATCGTTCTGGTCGAAGGCGCCGGACGCTACACGCTGGCCACCGGCCGGACGATCTTCGAGGGCTGGAAGTCCCTGGGCCGCTGGACCACCTGGTACTTCGGTCCCTACATCATCCTCTGGGGCTTCGTTTACGGCGCCACCGCGATGAGCTCGGCGGCGATGCCGCTGGCGGCCCTCTTCCCCGCAGTGGACCTCAAGATATGGGCCGTGCTGATGGGCCTTGCCGGCTTCGCCATGGTCTGGTTCGGCCGCTACTCCTTCTTCGAGAAGGTCACCGCGGTCCTCGTGGGCATCATGTTCGTCACCGTCGTCGGCTTGGCGATCATCGCCGTGCCGAACGTGCCGGAAATGCTCAAGGGCCTGGTGCCGATGATCCCATCCGGCGGCGTGGTCTACACCCTGGCTCTGGCCGGCGGCGTCGGCGGCACCATCACCCTGGCCGCCTATGGCTACTGGCTGCGTGAAAAGGGCTGGAACACCCCGAAGTGGATGCGCGTGATGCGCATCGACAACTCGATGGCCTACGTGATGACCGGCATCTTCGTGCTCGCCATGCTCGTGGTCGGCGCCGAGGTCGTTCGCTCGGCCGGGGTATCGATCTCCGCTGGCGACCGCGGCCTACTGGACCTGGGCGAGGTGCTGAACGAGCGCTACGGAACGTTCGTCGGCACCGGATTCCTGGTGGGCTTCTGGGCCGCCTCGTTCTCCTCGATCATTGGCGTGTGGAACGGCGTATCGTTGATGTTCGCCGACTTCTGGGGCCACATGCGCAAGAAGCCCGCCGGCCACAAGGACACGCTGACCGGCGGCAAGTACTTCAAGTTCTACGTCCTCTGGCTGACCTTCCCGCCAATGGTGCTGTTCCTTTTGGACAAGCCCATCGCGCTGATTCTCGCCTACGGCGTGCTCGGCTCGCTGTTCATGCCGTTCCTGGCGATCACCCTGCTGGGCCTGCTCAACGGCAAGCGCATCCCCAAGGGATGGGCGAACCGCTGGCACACCAACACGGCGCTGGGCATTACCGCGCTGCTGTTCATCTCGCTGGGCCTCCAGCAGCTCTGGAAGAACATCGCTCCGCTCTTCGGCGGTTAGCCAATCTCCATCTAGGCCACCGGCCCGAGTTCCATACTCGGGCCGGTGGCCTTTTTCATGCGCCAACCCGGCAACTGCGGTTAGGCTTCAAGTACGAAGCTAGGAGGATCCATATGGGCCAGAGTCCACACCCAGCGGTGGCAGAAATTGAACGCATTGGCATCCTGGGTGCCGGCCGGGCGGGCACCGCCTTGGCTCGTGCGGCCGCGTCGGCCGGCATCGCGGTGAACATCGCCTCCTCACGGCCCGTGGGCCAGATGAAATACCATCTGGCCCAGTATGCTCCGCAGGCCCAGGCGGTGCCGGCCCAAGACATCGGTGCGGGCGTCGACCTCGTCGTCCTCATGGTCCCCCAGGAGGACCTGGACGAGGTGGCGCAGGACAGCCTGGCGGATCTGGTGCTGCTGGATGCGACAAACCGCTGGCAGGACGAGCCCTTGCCCGACTGGCTCGAACTCAGCCTGCGGGCCGGGCTATCCAGTTCCGAGGCCATCGCCGCGCATTTCCCGGAGTCCCGGGTCGTCAAGGCGCTGAACCACATCAGCCACTGGGATTTGGACTCCGACGGAGCGGCAAAGACCGAACAACGACGCGCGCTCGCGATCGCCACCGATGATCCCGAAGGCGCCGGGCTCGCCGCGGCTTTGATCAGCGCGCTGGGCTACGAGCCCGTTCGCCTGGCCGATCTTGCCGCCGGCCGCTGGATGGAACCGGAGGGCGAGATCTTCAATCAGGTACTTGGCGCCGAGCAGCTACGGGAGATCGTGCAGGCCTAAGCCGCATCCGGCAGAACAAACTGGACCACGGCGACAGGGTGGCTCAAACCTTCGCCAGAGCCCAGAAATCGGCCGTTTTGCTGTGACGCTCAACACTGATTCGGTGAAAATTAATGCGAAACTACTGATCAAACCCGAGTTTCCCGCATGATTCCGCGGATTTTGGAGCCCTGGTGGCCAATCCTGCCCGATTGGCAAACGCCGCCGGACGGTGGTAAAGTTTTACTTCGTTGCCAGCGATAACAACGCAGACAACGCATAACCTGCGCGGGTGGCGGAATAGGTAGACGCGCTAGCTTGAGGTGCTAGTCCTCGCAAGGGGGTAGGGGTTCAAGTCCCCTTTCGCGCACAGG
>NZ_JBQSWU010000003.1:0-207894 GCF_052377485.1 Glutamicibacter sp. AOP38-B1-38
TCCGTAGAGCGTTCCTCATACGGAATCTGCCACATGACGCCTCTGATTTTTCGCCTGCCTCCCCAACGTCGGCTTCCCCCGCCTCCTTTAGGCTTCGATGAACGACGACGCATCCGCCGTTGATTCCCGGAGCCGGGCCAAGGCCCCACTCCACCCCAACAGCTGATCCAGCATCTGATTCGCGGTGCCCACATGGTGATCGCCGGGATCCAGGATCTCCATGTCCACGAAGTCGGCGAAGAGGGACAATGCGACTTGCGCCCGCACATCGGCGAGCATCAACTCTGCGGAGATGGTCCGCAGGTGCTCAACCGCCCTGGCACCACCCAACAGGCCGTAGCCGACGAAGCCAATGGCCTTGTTGTGCCACTCGCCAAACAGGTAGTCCAAAGCATCCTTCAGGACCCCCGGAATCGAGTGGTTGTATTCGGGGGTGACGATGATGAACCCATCACAGGAGGCGACCGATTCGGACCACGCGCGAGTGTGCTCGTGTCCGTACGGTTTTCCCATGGCTGCGGGAATTGTTTCGTCCAGGTGGGGGAGGTTGTAGTCAAGCAGATCCAGCAGGATGAACTCGTGGCCCTCGCGTTGGTCTGCAATGTTTTTTATCCATTCGGCGACCACGATGGATCGACGTCCCGGGCGGGTGCTACCTACGATGATTCCAATTTTCATGGGGATTTCCTTGCTGTTGAAGTGTGGTGGTTGTCAGTGGAGTAGGTCTGCCAGGTCGCCTTTGCTGTGCATGCCCGTCAGTGTTGCCCCGGATTCCCAGAGCAGGACGGGAACCGCGGAGATCTTCTTTTCGCGGACGAAGTCGAGCGATTCACGGACATGCCGCGTGCTCTCGTCTCGGGTCAGCTCGACGCCAAGTCCTTGTGCCGTGGCTTCAAGGAATATAGGGTCGGCAATGTTCTTTCCCTCGGAAAAATGCGCCCGGAAGAGTGCCCGGACCATAGATGCACCGCGCCCGGCTTGGCTTGCATCGTAGATGGCCCGATGGGCGTCGAAGGTGTTGGAGTGGATACCGCTGGCATAGTCGAGGGTGATCCCATCCATGGCCGCGATGGCCCTCACACGCTCGTTCTCCTGATCCACGCCCGGACCAAACCGTTCACGGAGCACGCGCAGCAGCGGCTCACCGGTCGTTGTCGCGGAGGGGTCGAGCTGGTGCGGCAAGAAGCCGAGCGGGTAGGTGTCCAGGTCCCCGCCCTGGTCGGTGATCACGCTGGCCACGCGCTCGAATGCGATGTAGGACCAGGCGCAGGCGATATCAATGATGAGGGAGACCTTGGGCGTCATGAGTCCTTGGCCTTCTTTCGTGAGGTGGATTGCCGGATTTTGGAGGTAGAAATGGCGAAGACCGCACCTGCCGTCACCAGTGCGAGGACCGCCGCGGCGAGGAACGCCTGGGCGGTGCCGCCGCCGCGAATGATCATCTCGGCGATGAGGGGTGAAGCGAATTGCCCCAGGAACATGGCAGAGATCAACGCCCCAATCGCTTGGGCCCGATTCGCGGACGAGGTGCTGACCGAGATCCACGAATTGAGGTTGGGCATGACGAGCCCGACGCCGAGCGCCGAAATGCTCAGGCCTGCCACCACCTGGGCGATGGATTCGGAGGTGCCAACCGTTGCCATGCCGGCCGACATCAGCACCATGCTGAGCAACGCGACATTGCGGAATCCCAGCCGGGACACCCAGCGGTAGCCCAGGCTGGCGAGGGCCTGAACCAGGACCATCCAGCCGATCACCAACCCCGTAGTCGAGGCATCGACATCCATTGTCCCGAGGAGGAAGGGCAGTTGGGTCGGTACGACGTAGAAGACAATCTGGATCACGAACGCGAGGACCACAATTCCCGCAATGAGCCCCGTGGCCTTGGGGCTCGGTAGCGATTGGTGGGCGGTTTTGCTTGTTGGTAAGGAAGGCGGGTCGGTGACTTTCCAGGCGACGAGGACGGCGACCGGCAGCGATAAGAGGTAGACCGCGAAGGCCGCGTTCCAGCTGATGTCCGCCAGCGCACCGCCTAGGGACAGGAACACGGCTCCACCGAGCCCACTTGCTGCGGCCTGCAGGCCGAACATCCTGGATCGCCGCTCACCGGTGAACCATTCGGAAATCAATGCGGTGGAGGCCGTCATGGCACCTGCCACGGCGACACCGAGGATCGAGCGAGACACCATGAGTACCGCCAGGTCATCAATCCACAGTCCCGCCGATCCGGCGATCGCGTAGAGGATGACGGAGAGCTTGAGCACGAGGGCCCTGCTGAACCTGTCGTTGAGCCAGCCCAGCACCGGGGCGGAGATTGCTATCGACAGGGCGGTGATGGTGACGACGAGTTTGACCAGGAAGCCTGCATTCTCGACCCCTGAGAAGTGTTCGGCCATTTTGGGCAGCGCCGGGGAGATCGTTGCGCCCGCCATGACGGTGAGCATGCTTGCTGCAATGAGTGCCACCGACCCACCAATTAGGGGGCTCCGGGGCTCGTGGCTGGTCTCAACCTGGTTGCGTTCGGTCATGCTGCAATGCTAAGACTTGAACAAAGGTTGAAGTCAATTCGGGAGGTTTCACGGCGCAATGTCCACAAAATCAATGACGGTTTCGGACCTGGCCCACGCCAGCAAGGTCAATGCCTCGGCCGTGCGGTTTTACGACAAGCATGGCTTGATCACCGGTGAGCGAACCTCAGGGAACCAGCGCCGCTTTGGCGAAGAAGATGCCTGCCGGATCAAGGTGATTCGAGTGGCCCAACGGGTGGGGATGTCGGTGGTGGAAATTTCGGAGCTCTTGACCGGCTTGCCACAGGAGCCGTCCCCAACGGACTGGGCGGTCGTCGGCACCAGGCTTCGAGCCGCCGCACAGGAACGGATCGATGAGCTCAACCATGCACTCGACGATCTGACGGGGCCGGTGCAGTTGTGCGAGGTCAGCAGCGCGGTGTCATGACCCAGGCAGTTGGCTAACCCTTCAGGCCGTTCCAACTGGCACCCATGACCAATAGCTCCTGATGGTCCACGGGTGGAATACCGGGGAAGCGTTCACGAAAGTTCCCTGGCCACCACGATTTGACGGCAGGATGAGAAATCCTTTCCCAGTGAGCGTTCGGCTTACGGGCGCTCCTGTAGAGGTCCCCCTAACGGAACGCTGTTCAAAGCAGCCCCCTTGCGAGACGAACAACCCAAAGATCGGAGTCCTCGGCCTTCCCGACGAGGCACTTAATCCGAACGGCACTTGTCAGATTGCAACAGGCCATGGAATTGCCGGTAGGCTCTGAAAGCATGTCGCTGGGACGAGAGTATAGGAAGATGTGGGCCGGGAACGCGGCCTCCAACTTCGGCGACGGCATGAGTTTCGTAGCCATTCCACTTCTGGCTACGGCCCTAACATCCAACCCCTTGCTGATCGCGGGCCTGTCGATGGTCTATTCCGCCGCCAAGTTCCTGGTCGTTCTCCCAATCGGTGCTTTCGTTGACAGACTGGACCGCAAAACCATTCTGTGGGTCGCCAATCTGAGCAGAAGCATCCTGTTGATCGCACTGGCAGTGTTGGTCGCCACCGGCACCGGGTCATTCGTCGCACTCTACGTGGTCTTTACCTTGATAGGGCTCCTGGAAACGGCGGCCGACAACTCGGCACTATCCATCCTGCCGTCCCTCGTGCGCACCAAGGACCTGGACAAGGCCAACAGCCAGATCACAGCGACCCAACTTGTCGCGGATGAATTCATCGGTCCACCACTCGGCGGACTGATGTTTGCCGCCGCCATCTCCTTGCCTATCGCCATCACGGGCGGAGCCTACGCGGCAGCAGCCCTGTTCTTCCTAGGGATGGTCGGCAATTTCCGTCCCAAGGGGCTCAACGCCCAACCTCCTTCGTTGCGCCGCGAGGTGGTTGAGGGTGCCGCCTGGTTGGTACGTCACCGGCTGTTGCGCTCACTGGCGATCATCAGCGGGCTGGCCAGTGTCGCGTACATGATGCCGTTTTCGATCCTCGTCCTTTTTGCCGAGGACGTCTTGAGCTTGGGGGCGCCTGGCTATGGGATTTTGCTTTCGGTCTCGGCCCTCGGCGGACTCATCGGGTCAGCCGTGGTCGCGCCGCTGCGGCGCAAGATTGGCTACGCCGCGACCACCGCGGGCAGCTTGGTCCTTGGATCGCTCAGCTTGTTTGCTATCTACGTGACCGATGTTCCCTGGGTGGCGGCATTGTTCTTGGCCGCATATATCTTGCATGCCGTGCTTTTCAGCATTTGTCTCAGTTCCCTGCGCCAGCGACTGGTCCCGGACGAGCTGCGTGGACGGGTCAATGCCGTCTCCAAATTGTTCGGCCTCGCCGGTCTCACCATCGGAGCTGGGCTCGGGGGCCTGTTTGCGACGGCCAGTGGTCTTGCAACCCCGTTCCTGGCGGGGGCACTCGTGTTCGCCCTCTGCGCTCTCATCGCATGGCCGAGCCTGCGGACATGGGAGAACGCCAACCCCGCAGTCTCATGACCCAAAGCCGTGTCCCTCTACCCCGTTGCAAAGGGATGTCTCGGCCTTCCCACGGTTTCTGTTGCGGTGAAGGTTCCTCTTACGGAGGGATTAATGTAGTGCCTTCCCAAGCCGTCGCAGGCATGACGGATAGGATCGACACAACCATTCTGTATGTGCAATTGTCGCGGAAAGAGCAGGATCAGCGTGTCTCATCGAAAAGTTCAAGCAATCGCTCGGGAAACAATGAACGTTGCCCAGCAAAGCATTTATCCGGGGCAGCATCTAACTGCAGTTCGCGACCTCTGCGAAGAGACGATGTTGTCCCTGGGTGCTGATTCATTTTGGTATTGGGGAATAGGCGCCTTTGTCTTCTGCGGAAAAGATACGACCCTTTCTGTACCGGGTAAGAACTACGAAACTGCAGACCGAACCATCGCGTCGGACGACATTATCACCATCGATCTCAGTCCACAGAAAGACGGCATATGGGGAGATTTTGCTCGCACCATCATCATTGAGGGCGGCCAACCGCTACAAAATTCGAAGTCAACCCAGAACGCGGAGTGGCGCGAAGGGATCCTTGCCGAAGAACAACTGCACACAATCATCGTCAGCGTGGCCAGACCAGAAATGACTTTCGAGGAGCTACATGCACGGATGAACGCCTATGTCGTTGAACTTGGATTTGAGAACATTGATTTCTTGGGTAATCTCGGGCATTCAATTGAACGGAATAGTGCCGACAGGGTATACATCGAGCCTGGGAACACACGACGACTCGGTGAAACTGAACTTTTCACTTTCGAACCGCATATTAAGCGACCTGACGGCGAGTACGGTTATAAGCACGAAAATATCTACCAGTTTCAGGGCTCTACGTTGGCTGCGATCTAGATACTGACTCTATTTTTCGTGGGTTGACGCACTGGCGTCCCGCTAGCCCTTCCTCAAGCGGGCGCGTTCCCAGGAGACTTCGGCGGACCATACACAGGCAATATCTTTCGGACACAGGTTCAGATTGGCAGTCAAAGATTAGTGACAGATTCTCCGTTTTTGATCCGTGAAATTTTAGCGGCTACATGAAATCGTTCGGTCGGCACGGAACTGACTTTCCGCGGCGGCAATCGTTCCCTCAGATAGGCTGGGAATCTATCAGAAGCCGAGACACTTAGAGGACAAGCATGCAACAACCTACGGTCACGCTTATTCGATCTGAAGCCCTTTCCGATGTCGCTGAGTACGCTTACGCGGCGACTGCTCCCAGCGATGCGCGTCTTATCTTCTTGGCGGGATCCTGCCCGTTGAACCAGGACGGATCGACCGCTGGGGTCGGCGACTACCGCGTACAAGCCGCTAAGGCTTTCGAGAACATGTGTATCGCCTTGGAAACGGCAGGTGCGGGCGTAGAAAACGTCATCAGCACACGTGTCCTTGTGGCATCCTCAGACCAGGCAGATCTTGTTGCCGCATGGGAAGTAATTCGTGCGGCCTTCGGTGACCACGACGTTCCCAGCACATTGATGGGTGTTACTGTTCTCGGCTATACGAACCAGCTTGTAGAAATTGAAGCAGTCGCAGCTGTCATTGACTAAGCATCCTAACGCTCCGTCAGGATGCTGTAGCGATCAAATCGGAGGATCCTAAATTTGCAGGAGCCAGTAATACCGCTAGGTGAATTTGCGCGGCTGAAACAGCCGATTCTGGAAGTCGATGATTTGGTAATGCGGCCTTGGGAACTCGCAGACGTTCCCGTGGTGGTGGAGGCTTACCAAGACCCGGCGATCATACAGTGGCATGGAAAAACCATGACCACCGACGATGCTAAAAAATGGGTGCTCCACTGGCCTTCCCGCTGGCAAGATGAGTCCGGTGCGGGCTGGTCAATATCTCGCGACGGGGAAACGATCGGACAGATCAGTCTACGGCGCATCGATCTGGCTAATGGTGCAGGCGAACTTTCCTACTGGGTTCTCCCTCAGGGACGCGGAGCAAATGTGGCGCCTAGGGGGCTACGCGAGCTGTCTACTTGGGCGTTCGATATGGCGCACTTCCACAGGCTTGAACTTGCACATTCCGTCAACAACCCTGCCTCATGCATAGTTGCGCACAAGAGCGGATATCTAACGGAAGGTATCAAGCGTCAACAGGTGCTACATGCTGATGGTTGGCACGATATGCATTGTCACGCGCGTCTAGCATCAGATCGGATCGCCGTAATCTGACTTCACCTGAATATTCACCATCCCCGTTTAGGATTTCACAAAAGCGAATAATGATGTCGATGAAATTCAAACGTCTAAGCCCAGGCTAAATTCATACGCGCTCAATCAGGCGTCCCGCAGAGGGTTCCTCTTACGGGCGTTCCTCTCGGGGACCGGCTTACGGGACAGCCTGCTTATGGCAACCTGTACCTGAGTGCAAGGGTTCCCTTTCGTCGCCAAGTGGGCGAGACTCGAGAGTGTCAACAACTCATTGACATCATCGGTGCGTCAACCTATCCTTGACACATGACTACATCAACAAGAATTCGCACTGCAAGAAAAGTCTTTCTGGTCGCCCTAGTGCTCGGCATCTGCATGGTAGTGTTCGCGGCATTTATAGGCTTAGGACTCCCGGGTTTCATCATCAGCGTGACTGGGTGGATTGCCCTGATAGCCAGCTTGATCGGCTTCGCAGTGGTTTTCGTTCAGAAATCCACCGCGGCTTCACGTGCAAACCCTTGGCGTCCAGCGGACAAGGAAGAGCTATGAGCAACGAAGCCGACGTCTCCCTTTCCGTACGACTATCGAAACTCGCGGCCGACCTGGGGCCAAGCCCCTCGGACGAGGACTCCATGCAATCACCAGAGGCCGTCCTTCGATCCGTAGCCGCTTTTGGCGACATAGCCCGTGTATCCACACAGCTTCAATCGCAGGCGGTTGCGACTGCTCAAGCTTCTGGATTGAGTTGGGCAAAAATCGGCAAAGCGCTTGGGATTTCCCGCCAGGCTGCCCAGCAGCGTTTCGACACCCGCCGAACCGAGGCAATCCAAGCCACGGAGACCATGCGGATCGTGGGTCCTGTTTCGCGCAATGAAGAAGTGGAGCAGATCAATGCGGCCGGAAGACAAGGCTGGAAGCTAATCTGTTCGCTACACGGCGAACACGCACTCGAACTCGATGACGACACCTGGGAAGTCACGCGAGTCTCGATCTTCTCATTGCGCCCCCTGCCTGCTGCAAGTGACGGATGGGAAGCGGCTTCGACCCGGTTCCCCGACTGTTTCTACATTCGCAAGATTCTTAACTGAGCAGCAGGCGCACCTTAACTGTGGCTGTACCGCAGTAGGTTCCTGACTGGGAAGCGGGCGTTGTGGCAGGATGTTGGGGTGATGGAATTGAATGATGAATTACAGCTGGCCGTGAGTCTTGAGCCACATGCGGTCAGGAGTGCCGCATTGATTTGGGCTCGCGCCACGGCACTGCGTGACGGGCTTCCAGAGCCGGCAACTGGCGAGGAAAAATGCCAGGGATCCAAAGGCGCCTGAGTTTGGAAGGATCCCGGTTACTCCTTGCAAGGCAAGTCGACACGTACGTGGGTTTCACGCTATTCGCACCACAGGCAGAAAATCTGGAAATCTTTTACCTGGCAGTGGGCCCAGATTCGTGGGGCAGCGGCGTGGCAAGCGCCTTGCTCGTCGGCGCGGAAGAGCATGCCCGGAGCCTAGGTCGGGCCGCTCTCGAACTCTGGGTCATCAATGACAACGACCGTGCCCTCGGTGTCTACGAGAGGGCAGGATTTGCGGATACGAAACAGGTGAAACTCGACGAATTTTCCGACCAAATCGAACGACGCCTGCTCAAGCAAATTTGATAGTTGGTCCGACTGCCCTCAGTCAGGCCCGGTGTCCCAGTCAAGGCTCCTCTTACGGTCGTTCCTCTCGGGGACCCGCTTGCGGGACGGTTTGAAAAGTCAGTACGGAGCAACACTGAACGAACCTAAAACGTGAATCTGCTCGGCCGATAGTAGTGTTGCAAGCAATTGCAAGTCTTATGGAAACCGGTTGCTCGCGCAGCCCGAGCAACCGGCAGTCACCAATCATCTACGTCAAAAGGAATTCAACATGCAAACCATCGAAGCCGCGCAACGCTGGGCGACAACATGGGCCAACGCTTGGCCATTCAAGAACGTGGATGCAATTGTTGGGCTGCAAGCTGATGACGGCGAACACTGGGCCTCAATGTTCAGACCATTGCGTGGGCGTAGCGGTCTGCGCGCTTATCTGGAGGAATGCTTCGCGGCGGAAACCAAACCGGCAGAAACATGGTTCAGCGAACCAATCGTCAATGGAAGTTCTGCTTCGGTCGAGTACTGGGTCGTCATGTTCATCGAGGGCCAACCAATGACCGTTTCAGGATGCACAGTGCTTTCATTCGACGATTCAGGCTTAGTAACAACGGCGCGAGACTACTCACACGTCAAAGAAGGGCACCACTTGCGACCCGAGCATCCATTTAGCGCCTGACGCCACACTCTGTCCCGTTGGAGGTTCGGCTTATGGGACGGTATGGGAACATTATGGAATGCCTACCTTTGACCTCCGTCCGTTAACGGCCGGACAAGTAGAATTGCACGACGCTCGGCGGAAACGCCGCTGGACCGTCGATCTAGAACCTTTCGAAATTGGGGCTATCTCCGTCACCACGGCCCAGTACGGGCAACTGATGGGTACTAGCGAAACAGGTTCCCAAGCACCTCTGGTAGATATCAATTGGTTGGAAGCCATCAAGTTTTGCAATGCAGCGTCAATCAATGAAGGGCTTGCCCCTGCATACATCTTCGAGGCAGGCGAGGTAAGTTGGCAGACCAACGCCTCCGGGTACCGCCTGCCTACCGAAGCCGAATGGGAATACGCGTGCCGCGCTGGCACCGTGGGGCCACATTATGGCTCCCTCGATGCCATCGGGTGGACAGCGGATGACAAGCTAGAGAACCCGAAGGAAGTTGGTCAAAAACTACCCAATGCCTTCGGACTCCACGACACCCTTGGAAACGTATGGGAATGGTGCTGGGATCTACTCGATCCGGCCCGCTACGACGATTACCGAGTCTTCCGCGGGGGCGGTTTTGCTGATAAGTCGTGGAGCGTGCGGGCTTCGACGCGCCGCGGTGGTGCGCCTGGGGTGAGCCACCCAGACGTTGGTCTGCGCATTGCACGGGGCGCTTTCGATGAGGAACAGGCAGCGCAAGGCTGGTCAGCCGAGGTTGATTCTGAACGGGGAAAGATCACTGGCATGCTGCCATCGGGGTGGACGCCCCGGCGATATTGAGACTGACCAATGCAGGACAGCCCATATACATTGTGGCGAGTGTCCCACAGGAGATTCCCTTTTTGGGACGGCTCTAGAACGCCCGCTTGATTACGCTCGAGCGCGATAGATTGTGTGCATGAGTGCAGAAAAGATCAGGGCAACTCTCGTTGATCCTCGATACGTCAGTCAGGAAAACCCGAATCCCGTGTATCGGGTGGACTTCTGGGACGAGGACCGTGTCTGCTACGAGAACCGAATTGAAGACGCAGAAAGCATTGTTGACGTCCTCGCGTGGACAGAAGCGAATCGCCACGACCGCTACGCCGTGATCTGGGTCGAATACACCTATGAAGGCGGGATCGGCATGACTCGACTCCACGGCTGGATACCAACAGAGGCAGGATCGTCTTCTGCCAATGACCCCTACTTCAGGCAGTAGTCACGCAGCGGCTGACTGACATGTAGGACATGACACGTTCAGAGTCCCATAGGAGGACCGCTACAGTTGTTGCCTAGTCCGGGCAAATTGGTCTAGGCAACAACTTTGTTACTCAGGCCCTGTCGATGGTCTCCTTATTTGATGATCGCCCTCGCCAATGAGGTAGTCGCCGCTAATGCGTTCGATGCTGGCCATCGGCTGGGGCGACTTGGCGAACCAGGTTCTGGCATACCCGGCCGCTCGTGCCGATGCCGACTAGACGGTCATTCCGATCCACATGGGGATGATGCCTAGAACGCGGCGTTCGCAACGCCCCGGACCATCCAAGCCAGAGTTGCTGCCCGTGGCCGGTTGAGGGCACGGGCAGCATCTAGGTTGTTGTCATCAAATCAGCCGTTGAAGGTGTCCGGGTTTGGGCCGGTGCGTCCATCGCGATCAAGGGCATCAATGCTTGCCAGTTCGTCGCTGGTCAATTCGAAGCCGAATAGGTCCAAGTTGGCGATGATGCGTGATTCAGTGACAGACTTCGGGATGATCACCCGGCCCTGCTGCAGATGCCAGCGCAGGATGACCTGAGCCGCGGACACCTCATGCGCCTGAGCGATGCCCACGATGGTTTCATCGGTGAGCATTGCGCCCTGAGCCAGCGGGCTCCATGCTTCGGTGACGATGCCGTGCTGCGCGTTAGCTGCAACGACTTCGCGGTTCTGCAAGGCAGGGTGGAGTTCCACCTGGTTCACGGCCGGAATAACGCTTCCCTCGGCGATCACCTTGTCCAGGTGCGCTGGCTGGAAGTTTGAAACCCCGATGGCTCGGATCTTCTTATCGGCGTACAGCTTCTCCATCGCCTTCCAGGTCTCAACATAAAGATCCTTCTCCGGTGCTGGCCAGTGAATCAGGAACAGGTCCAGGTAGTCCAGACCCAATCGCTGCAAGCTGGCCTCGAAGGCTTCCAAGGTCTGCTCGTAGCCCATGTCCGAGATCCAGACCTTGGAAGTGATGAACAGGTCTTCGCGGGCAATGCCGGACTGAGCCAGTGCTGCACCCACGCCTTCTTCGTTGCCGTAGATGGATGCGGTGTCGATACTGCGATACCCGGCCTTCAACGCGGCGCTAACCGCTGCGGTGGTTTCTTCGTTGGGAACCTGGAATACTCCGAAACCTACCTGCGGCATTTCAACGCCATTGTTCAGGGTGATGGTGGGGATGGCGGTAGTCATATTTAACTCCTTGAAATTGTTGACGGTGTGGAAAATCTTTGGGCCTAGCAGGCGGGAACCAACTCGGGCGTCTTTGCAGACTTCTTGGCCAGTGACATGGCGACCAAAACCACGAGCAGTGCGGCGACCGTAATTGCGGCACCAATCCAGATCGGCGAGGTGTAGCCCAGTCCTGCGGCGATGCCTAGGCCTCCAGCCCACGCGCCGAGTGCGTTGCCGAGGTTGAAGGCACCAATATTGGCACCGGAGGCCAAGGTCGGAGCCGATCCGGCGAACTGCATGATGCGGCTCTGCAGTCCTGGAACGGTGCCGAAGCCGAAGCCGCCCATCAGGAACAGGGCCACCATGGTGGCCACCGGGTTGCTTGCCAATGCAGCGAAGGCGATCAGTACCGCGAGCAAGGCGGCAATGAAGAACAGCAAGGTGCGGTCGATGCTCTTGTCAGCCATGCGGCCACCGATCCAGTTGCCGGCAAACAGGCCAATGCCGAAGAGCATCAGCAGCCAGGGAACGCTGGTCTCATTGAATTCGGTGACCTCGGTCAAGGTGTAGGCGATGTAGGTGAAAGCGCCGAACATTCCGCCGTAGCCCAGGACGGTGATCGCCAAGGAGAGCCAAACCTGCAGTGAGGTGAAGGCGCCAAGTTCTTTGCGAAGCGAGATGCCTTCAGCAGCGTGCTTGATGGCTGGCACCAGGACGAGGATGCCAATCAGGGCAATTACGCCGATGCCGGAGATGGCCCAGAAGGTCGAGCGCCAGCCGGAGTGCTGCCCCAGCAGGGTTCCGAAGGGAACACCCAGCACGTTGGCGGCGGTCAGGCCCGTGAACATGATCGCGATGGCGCCGGCCTTCTTGTTGGCTGGGACCAGGTCAGCTGCCACGACCGCGCCGATGCCGAAGAACGCACCGTGGCACAGGGCGGCAATGACGCGGCCGATCATGGCCACTTCGTAGGTCGAGGCCATCGCGGTAAGCGAGTTGCCGAGAATGAAGAGCACCAGCAAGCCCACGAGCACCGGCTTGCGCGGCAAGCGGACGGTGGCTGCGGTCAGGCCTAGTGCACCAACCACGACGCTGAGAGCATATCCGGAAATGAGCCAGCCAGCTGCGGCCTCGCTGACAGCAAAGTCTGCTGCGACGTCCGGCAAGAGTCCCATGATGACAAATTCAGTAAGCCCGATGCCAAAGGCACCGATGGCTAACGCAATAAGACCGAGCGGCATAGCGTTACTCCTGATAGACTAGATAAATTAGTTGCACACGCTTGTTATTGCGCGAAGAATACTATCGTTGCATGCGCAACTAACCAGCGCAAGCAAGTATTTTTTGGAGGAACCCATGGGAATCGCAGACGATGCTGTCGAAATCCGTGCCCGCGGATGGCGTACTTTGGCGTCATTACACGGATTAATCGATGCCGCACTTGAAAAAGACCTAACCTCCCAGGCTGGACTTTCTGTGGTCGAGTACACATTATTGGACGCCTTGAACCGGCAGGATGGCTGGCATATGCGCATGGCGCAGCTGGCCCGCGCCACAGCCCTGAGCCCCAGCGCAACGACGCGCCTGGTCACTCGGCTCGAAGATCGCAATCTGCTCTCGCGCGTGCTGTGCGCTGATGACCGCCGCGGCATTTACACCGAACTCACCGCCGCTGGGCACGAGCTGTATCAAAAGGCCAAGCCCATCCACGATGCCACGCTGGAACGCGTGTTGAAGCAGGCCGAGGAGCAGCCCGAGCTGGCGCCGCTGGCCCGCATTCTCCACGAGTTCTCTGCCGCTTAGCCAATCGATGATTCCGCAGGAAGGATCAAACTTGCCACGTCCAAAATTCTCCGCTGTGCTCTTTGATTGCGATGGCGTACTGGTGGATTCCGAGTCCATCACAAACGCAGTGCTCCGAGAGATGCTCATTGAATTGGGATGGGACATCAGCCAGGAAGAGTGCATCAGTATCTTCATCGGCAAGGCCCTCAAGGACCAGTGGGAGCCCATCCTTGCGCATACCGGTGTGCGGATTGATGAGCAGTGGATTACCGGGTTCAGGCAACGCCGCGATGTGGCCTTGCGCGAAAACTTGCAAGCCGTGCCCGGCGCCTTGGAAGCCGTCAAGCAGATATCTGCCGCCTACTGCGAAAAGATCGCCTGCGCCACGGGAGCCGACCGGGCCAAGGTCGAGATGCAGCTATCGATAACTCGGATGGCGCCCTTTTTCGGCAACCGGGTCTATAGCGGCATGGAGTATGCCCAGAGCAAGCCTGCGCCCGATGTCTATCTGGCAGCTGCTTCTGGCCTGCATATTGATCCGAGCCAAGCAGCAGTTGTCGAAGATACAGTCACCGGAGTGACCGCCGGCGTTGCGGCAGGAGCTACGGTCTTCGGCTACTGCCCGGGTGGACCCATCAGCAGCACCGAGGAAAAGCTCTTGGCTGCGGGCGCTGCTGAAGTATTTACCAACATGGATCAGCTACCCGGGCTTCTCACGCAAAAATAGCTGAGGCCAGGGCCATTTGGATGCCACAAGCAATGCAGTTCAGCCTCAGGGCCCAAGGTGAATTCCTCGCCTCGCGGACCTCGCCCGGCCAACCACGCAACCAGCTCGGTGCGCGCGTCCGAGCTCGCCAAGCGTTCGGGAACCGTGGCCAGCAGGTTGTCCAGATCCCACGTTGCGTATTCTTCGGGCCACTGGCTTGGCGAGTATCCCAGCCCAAGATCTACAAGATGCATCTGGACTTCGCGCAGGCGATGAGCTGGACAACCATCAACTCCGTAGTGCCCGCCGCCCATGAAACCGACGTTAGGCCAGTGTGCCTGTTCGCTTTGCTCAAGAAAACCGTCTAAACGACGAACGCTCGATTCAAGATCCGCCAAGATTTCAGATACTGCATTCCGCGCACCGTGCTCAATTTCTTGGCGACGCTGTTCTGCACCATTCACGTATTTGGGAACGTCCTCGCCCTTCAAGGCTCCTTCCAGACGCCGTGCATGTGCATCAGCATTTCTCGCAAGATGCGTCAGCACATGGCCTACGGACCAACCAGTCAATTTGCTGTCGTGTTGCATGCTCTCGTCCGCCTAACTCACGGAAGAATCCAAGGATGGCCGGACAAGCCAAGAGCCAAGCTAATGCCGAATTCCCTACTCAGGCAATCCTCAATCTAGACTGGAAAGATGATATTTGCCGTACTGCTACTTGTTGCCAGCTACGTTTTCCTCGTCTTCGTCATCGTACGTTGCGCGGATGGACGCATCGGCATCAACAGCATAGCGGGAATCAGAACGCCGACGATCATGACCGACGAACAGACCTGGCTAGCTGGCCATAAAGCAGCCAGAAATCCGTCTCTGGCCGGTACCATTGGAGCCATCGTGCTCACCATTGTTGCAGTTTTCCTACCGAATCTAGAATCGCAATCATTGGCTATTATCCTCGGTTGCTTACTGCTGTTAGCCGGCATCCTCTATGGAACAGCCAAAGGAACCAAAGCCGCACGAAAGATCTTGGCAAACCAATAGCCACAATTTTGAGCTGAAGGTCAAGGCTAGGCTCAATTAAAAGTGTCATGTATCAGGAGATCGGTGACAAAACTGCATCAAGACATCAGTAACACTTGCTGCATCAAGACATCGGTAACACTCACTGATCTTCCCGAGGATTTTGGAACAGGGCTGTCGCATGCTTCAGGCTCCGATATTTCGTTCCTTCCGGAAACGGGAAATCGTATCTGGCAATGAGTTCGCCATGCATCGTCACCAGCATCAATTCCTGCTGATCCCAGTGAGCCTTCAGGGGTGTGCTGCGTAGAAGCTTGCCCAGATAAATCTCCACCCCAGCGATTCGGATGCACCGGTTCTTGTTCGCACGCATCAGCTGCTCACCGATGCTGCCCATATCTTCGGACCGTAACGTTGCCATGAGCTTGGCAGGAGCACCGACCTGCTCAGCGACAGATCCGGCAAAGTCAGCAACCGGTTCAGAAATCGCTTTGCCTGGTGGCTTGGTGCTGTATTTCAGCGCGTATCCAGGCTCTGGAGAAGCAGCCACCGGGGTCGCCTCCCATGCCTGTTGAGGTGTCATCCGGTCTTCCAAGGACTGATGGCCCCGTTCATTGTTGTAGGCATGGTCAAAGACATCGACCTGCCGTTGCAACGCCGGCAAATCTTTGACGTAGGGCTGCTTCTTCAACCACTTGAACAGCGTCGAATGCAACCGCTCATTCTTTCCCTGGGTTGTTGGCTTATACGGTTTGCCCGTGATCGTCGCGACCCCCAGACTATTGGCGTAAGCGACTAATTCGCTGACCATGCCGCGGCGGATAGGGTTCAAAGCGTCCCCGTTATCGCTCAAGAGCCGTTGCGGAACTCCACGTGCAGCAACGCCTCGGCGGAAGACTTCCACCGCTGCTTTGCTGTTCTCTGTTCTTGCGACCAGCGAGGCAACTGCCAGTCGGGAATGGTCATCGAGCAGCTGGAAGATCACGCATTTACGTCCGCCTTCGAGCAGGTATTCGGTGGCGTCCAACTGCCAGCAGGCGTTGGGCATGGGGTAGCGGAAGGACCGGTAAGAAGATCTGGGCCGTTTGCGTGGTGACGGGGTGATGACCCCGCGTTCCCTGAAGATCCTGGCCAGCGCCGCGATGGATGGGGCCTTCATGCCGAGGCTGAGCATTTTGTCGTGCACGCTGATGGGCCCGTGGTCCCACCCGGCCTCTTCCAGTGCTTTGCGGACCGTGATGGCTTGGTCTTTGAGCGCCTCGTTGGTGCTTTTCGGAGAGCGCCTTGGACGGCGTGAACGCGGTTCCAACGCCGCGGCTTGGCCTTCGGTGCGGGCTCGTTTGAGGATTTGGTAGAACGTTTTGCGGCTGATTCCGTGCTCAGTGCAGAAGGCGGTCACTGATCCTCTGGGTGCGTCATCTGGCCATTGGGTGATGGCTAGGCGTATCGTCGAATCGACTGGATCATTATTTTTCACACTTTCCAGTTCAGCAGCCCGTCAGCTGACCCGTAAGGGTTGTGCTGGCGGGCTGTTGTTGTCCCAAGGAGTTAATTTTCGGGTGGAAGTGTTACCGCTTTAAACGTGGAAGTGTCACCGATGTGTTGATGCAGAACTGTTACCGATGTCCCGATACAAAACAAGGCTCAATTAAAAGAATACGAACTTTGCACGGAAACACGGAGGAACACCATGCCTGCCCATGAGAACGTGCTTGATTCAGAAGCGACCACCCTGAACAGGCTGTCGGTCATGTCCCTCGTATTCGCCGTGATGGCTGTGGCAGGTCTTTGGTTTTTTACATCTTCAGGGTTGGCAGTCTTTGCGGTGGGCGCTGGTCATGTTGCATTGAACCGGATGCGCACTCAGGTCAGAGGGGCCGTTGGTAGCTATTAGCGCCCTGATAGTGGGGTACGGAATTGGGTTACTTGGGCTGTTCGCGACTTTAACTGCGATTCCCGCGATGATCCAGTCGTATGCTTCTTAGTGCTCCGGACCTGAACTGGTCGAGGGACAGGAACGGAATAGCGACCCTATCTGGTAATCGTAGGCGAATCGGAGTCGGCTAGCAGGATTCCCAATGTTTCTCGGCCAACGATGCCCAAAAGGTCATTAGGGCCGAGGCCGGCGGTCAGCATTGCATATCGCAGTCCCCAACCGCGAGAACGACGCCAGATCGGGCTGTATGGTTCTGCTCCGTACTGGTCGAATGCCTCCGAAATTCCGGCAGGGCTGAAGTGCATCCAGAACATGCCAAGATCGCTGGCCGGATCTCCAATGCAGAGATCTCCGAAATCAACCAGTGTCACCGTGGAATCTTGACTTCCCGAGTCATCAACGATCGTGTTGTGCGGATGTGGGTCACCATGCAGCCAGACCGGTTGCCCCGCATATACTTCTGCTGCCAGAGCTTCGTCCCAAAGCTTGGATGCCGGTGCTTGCAACTCTGTTGCCAGCTGTGTGATTTGCAGGCGTGTTCGGGCATCGACCGTGTCCAGCGGGCAGCCTCGGAATTCGCTGGCAGGAGCATCCGGCTGAGCTGGTTGGTGAAGCATTTTGAGAAGCCCGGAAAATTCTTTGGCGTACGCGTCCCTTTGGCGACGCTTCATTTCTGCGGCGCTACTCCCGTGCGCAAAAGGACAAATAGAAAACGTGAATGGGTAGTCCGAAGTCGGCTTGCCCTCAAAGAGCGGGACTCCAATCTCAAGTCCGGATGCCGAGGCGAGTTCTGGGAGCCATTTGCGTTCTTTCGCTCCAATGATTTCGCCCAGCACTCGACGAGGCAGCCGGATGATCAGTTCCGAACCAAGCCTGAACACTTCGTTATCCCAGCCCGTGGCCAGGTAAGTGATTTCTTCACTAGCCCATTGTGGGGCCTGGGTGCTGATGAGGTCGCGGACCAGATCGCTGCCGATAGCGATTTCAGCTTCAGGCATTGCCGGCTTGTTGGCGGATGTCCTGCTCATCGTTTAATCCTAATCCCGTATTGATTGCTCGACCATCCGCCGAGCTGGTATCTGAGAGATTTAGGAGACTGGGGCTGGAGCCTTCCTGCGCATCCAAACTGTCGTGCTCCCGTCCCCGGGGTATTCTTCCAAGTCAAAAGTGAAGCCCGCGGATTCATAGAATCCCTGTGCATGTTCGTTGCCCTTGACGAATTCAAGACGTACATCGTGACGATCGCCGACATGTTGCAACGCGGTGTTCATGAGTGCAAGACCAATTCGCTTGCCTTGCGCTTCAGGAAGAACGTAGATCTTCCAAATCACTGCTTCGCCTTCAAACTCCCCCAAAGTCAAAGTACCCAATACCTTTTCGCCGACGCATGCCACGAAGGTCAGGTCTTCTTCAACGGTCTGCCGTACCGCTTCTTCCGTCCACCAGGAATTCAGATCAGCTAGGACAAATCCCGGCGAAGTAAAAGGGAGATAAGTTGCCGGCCACGTCAGTAATCCGATTCCCTGGATAGCAGGGATATCTGCTTCATCTGCTCGGCGTACGGAAATTGCCACGCAAAACTCCTTGGTGAATTACTTGGGCCAATTTGTGGGCGGCGGCTTCATGCCGCCCTTAGCTGTCGCAGGATTCATCGTCGAGTTACGCTCCCACATGAGCAAAGCCCCAGCAGCAGGAAGGAAACCTATGGCCGGTACCCACTGGAAAATTAGCAGCGCGAGCATTGCTGCCAGCAACAAGGCTAGTGCCGCAACTTTAGGCCATGACTTCATAGCGCAACTCCAACTGTCAGATTCCCGCGTAACCATCTACGCAAGTCTGCTCAGGATAGTATCGGAGAAAATTCTTTCATAGAGACAGCGGAATAAATTCGTCCACCTGCGTGGGTATTATTGGGGTTAGAATCTTACGTCTTCCCAGTCGAACCGGGTTGTGGTTCCAGATGCCCAGTCCTGGCGCAGTATTGCATGGGCAACCAATGAGAGATACCGCCTGCCCCCTGAAGGCCATCCCATCCGACAATGTGTCTCCATGATGAATCCAGCTCGGAGAAGGGTCTTGCGCATCGCAATGTTGCCTTCCCTGGTTTGCCAATCGAAGCGCATAATCTACAGGCTGCCACTAAGACCTTGGCACTTATTTACCACAGCATGAAAGTGCCCGGACATAGCCCCGGCGATTCGGGAACTGCAAGCCGGCGCTGGGTAAAACGCGAGAATTGCACTGCTGCCTTCCAGGCGCATCTACCTGAACGAGATGTTCGGGGGGCAAGCCTATGGAATATAAATCGGACTTAGTCAGCATCGATATGAATCCCATTGCGACCGTACCCGGCCATCTACCTGCTGACCTTTCAGGTTTCCTTCAATGACTCCAAAACGTCTTGCGTCGAAATCACCTGCGCGAAGCCATCACCGTGAAGATTTGTAGCTGTCACCTGCATCAGAGTAGCTGCCGGAATGACTGTGCCATCGGGCCCCGCCAGATCGAAAGTTCGTGTGGCGTCGAGAGGGACAATGACGTCGAATCCAAGGTTGCCTCCCATGCGGGCGGTTGTTTCTACACACAAATTGGTTTGGATTCCGCAAACCACGATCTGACTGATCTGCCTCGATCTAAGCCACCTGCCCAAATCTGGCGAACCGTAGAATGATGAATTCACTGTTTTAGTCACCACCAGATCAGGGGCCACCGATTGCACGGATTCATGAAGAGCGTTGCCGGGTCCTTGGACGAATAATGGCGAGTTCGGATTCTGGCTGTCGTGCCTGACGACCACTATCGGCATGCTCCTTGCGGACCAGGCTACTAGAAGGCGATCAACGTTGTTCTCGCATTCAGGGAAGTTAGTCGTCGGCCCCCATGAGGTGTCGTAAAATCCTTGCTGCATGTCGACCACTACCAAGGCTGTCTTGTCATTCGTCATCATCCCTCTACTACATCAGGAATAGATGAGTACAACCAGTGGCATGAATGCCATGGTTCGATAAGATTACGTCATGACTACCGTAGGAATTCTCGTTGGTCCTGGACGCCGCGCGTTTGATATCGAGGTTGCGCGTGAGGTGTACGACGACCGTTCAGATCGGGGTCTCCCCCGGCCAACGGTGCGAATCCTTGCAGCCAAGAAAATCACGGATCTTGATCCACTTCGCTCCATACGGCGCACCCATGATCTGTCAACGGTAGCGGAGCTCGACATCCTCATAGTTCCGGGGAGCGAGGAGCCACTCGCGGAATGTCATTCTCAGGAAGTTGCAGCTGTTGCGCGAGCAGCATCTGCGGGAATTTTGGTCGTTTCATTGTGCACCGGGGCATTCACCCTAGCAGCCGCAGGACTGCTCGATGGGCGCAACGCGACGACCCACTGGCGTTTTGCCGATGAACTAGCCCGACGCTATCCACACATCCACGTGCAGTCCAGAGATCTGTATTGTGGCGAGGGCAGAGTGTGGACCTCGGCTGGCGTCACCGCGGGCGTTGATCTCTTGCTCCATTTGGTCCGTCTGGACTGGGGTGCCAGCGCCGCGGAAACTGTCGCAAAGGCCATGGTCACACCTGTTTTCAGACCGGGAACTCAAGCCCAATTCGCGGATACAAGTATTCCTAAAAATTCATCACCCTCAATTGAACGACTGCATCTGACAGTCAGCAAGGATCTTCAACGACAGTGGAACATCAAGGAACTGGCGACGGTCTGTGCGATGTCACCGCGCACTTTTCACCGTTGGTTCTCCGCCAATCTCGGAACAACCCCACTGACATGGCTCAACGATCTGCGGGTACGGGAAGCACAACGGCTTCTGGAACAAACCGATCTTTCAATCGGTTCCGTTGCTCGCGAGGCAGGGTTCACTTCAGATGATCTTTTGCGAAAGCATTTCACATCGCGCTTGGGGATCACCCCAACAGGCCATGCGGCTGCCTTTCGCCAGCAACGTCTCCGATAGTACGGATTTTGCCAAAACCACAGGCTAATCTTCCCCCCTCAACGCACTTGTCCCAGTCTAGATTCGAATCAGCGTATGCGATCGTCTAAACCAGCCCGTGCCACGTTCCGAAATAGCTCTTGAATTCGACTCGACCTGGTGCGAAGCCCTTCTGAACAGCTTCGGTGAGACTTGCAATGGCGGCTTGAACTCCGTCCAACAACGCCACGTAGAAACGTTCCGGGATGATCATGTGAGCAAACGTCCGCGCCAAAGTTCCCTGATCTTTCGTGAAGTAGGCGGAGTCCTATGCAATGCTGCCAAAGAGAACCGAGGCAATGCCCGATGGCTCAAAGCGGCCCAGTGCATCAACCCGTTTGATTTCGATCATTGCGATTCCTCCAGCCTCGACGAGTTCGAAGTTTCTAACCAATGGCTGATCGACCCCGCACCGTGAAGCTTTGCGAGAAGAAGCTCAGGAATCCCGTAGCAGTATCTACCAGTTACGGAAAAGGGTTAAATAAACTTTAGTCAGTAGGATCATCCGAATGGATCATAGTCATCATTCGACCAACTATGTAGCATCGATATTGTCTTGAGGCTTACCGATAAATTGCAACCTCGTGGCGGACTGACCGAATCACAATGAAGGAGCAGTGGGACGCATGCTAACTTGGCTTGGACTCGGAAACAGGCAGAACAATGAGTCATTGCCGCTTTGGCACGGTGTCGACGAGAAAACGAAATGGGGCTCTCTGCTCGTCTGCATGGGCATTGCCTTTGTCGCTTTTCTGATCACGAATTGGCTCCTTGCAGGCACTTCCAGCGCTCCCACCTATCTTGCGCTCCTGATCAGCGCTGGCACTCTACTTATCAGCACCCTAATTGCTGAGCGGTCGCTCACCAGAGTAACCCCAGAAGAGAAGAGCAATGAGGGAGACTGACAATTTACGCTAACTTCGTAGAAAAATTCCCGACAGCCATCTGTCGGGTTTTTTTATTCACCTTCCGGCGAAAAGTTAATAATACATAAATCTCACATACAGTTTATTGATGCCAATGGTAAACCCCGCTAAATTGTAGATCGCTAGGAGAATTGCGAAAACAGTTTGATGACATGCAGGTAGCCTCAAATGCCTGATGTATCACCAGTTTGGAATTCACGCCCTGAACGCTGCGGGAGAATCCGTTCGCGCTCTGGGCACGGCCAACGCCATCACCGTTCGACCGTGAACTGGGCTGAATGTCGCTCAGCCTGCGGGATGGCTTCACCCTCAAGTCGCGAAAATCATTGGTGCTTGCCTCGGTTTTGGCGGCGCTGGCGGCATGGGATTCGAAGCCCTGGTCCGTTATCTCGCGACCCCGGCGAACGCGGTCAAATTCGTGATTCGCAGGATCGGCACTGCCGGCGCATTCAGCTGTGTGGGCGGCATTATCGGGCTGTACATCTAGACCGGCCTGAAGTTCCGTTTTTACGAGGACCGTTTTTCGAAAGTCATCATCGGACGTACGCATCTACAAAGAGATACGTATTTCTATTTCTTAGCGGTCTTCGAGGCCGCTTCCTTGGTCCAGTAGTGGAACCAAGGTTCGAAATGCGACAGCCCCCGGACTTCCTCTGTTGGGAAGGCCCGGGGGGCTGGCGTCAAAGCTTTGGAGTTTGTGGCTTAGAGGCCCAGCTTCTCCATCACGATTTCGCGCACGCGGCCGGCGTCGGCCTGTCCGCGGGTAGCCTTCATGACAGGGCCCATCAGCGCACCGATGGCCTGCATCTTGCCGCCCTTGATCTTCTCGACCACATCAGGCATGGCAGCCATGGCATCATCCACGGCCTTGCCCAGGGCGCCATCGTCGTTCACAACAGCCAAGCTGCGCTTCTCGACGATTTCGCTCGGGGTGCCTTCGCCAGCGATGACGAATTCCAGGACCTGGCGTGCGATCTTGTCATTGATCTTCTTCGCTTCGATCAGCGAGTTCAGTTCAACGATGGTCGCAGGAGTTACGCCCAGATCGGCGATGTCCTTATCCGCCGCCTTGGCCAGGCGGGCGATCTCGCCCATCCACCACTTGCGGGCTGCCGCAGCGGTGGCACCGGCGGCAACGGTCTGCTCGATCTCGTCCAGCACTCCGACGTTGACCACGTCGCGGAATTCCTTGTCCGCATAACCCCAGTCGGCCTTCAGTCGCTTGCGGCGATCTGCCGGCGGCTCGGGCAGACGCGAACGCAGTTCCTCAACCCATTCGGCAGTGGTGACGATTGGCACCAGGTCCGGCTCCGGGAAGTAACGGTAGTCATCGGCATCCGACTTCGGACGGCCCGAGGTGGTGCTGCGAGTGTCTTCGTGCCAGTGACGGGTTTCCTGAACGATCTTCGCTCCGGAATCGAGCACCGCTGCGTGGCGTTCAATTTCGAAGTGCACCGCGTGCTCCACGGCACGCAACGAGTTTACGTTCTTGGTTTCGGTACGGGTACCGAACTTGTCCGCACCCTTGAGCATCAGCGAGACGTTCGCGTCGCAGCGCACGTTGCCGCGCTCCATCTTCGCATCCGAAACCCCGAGGTTCTTCACGATTTCACGCACCGCAGCCACATAGGCCTTCGCCAGCTCGGGAGCGCGCTTTCCGGCGCCCTCGATGGTCTTGGTGACGATTTCAACCAATGGCACACCGGCACGGTTGTAGTCCACCAGCGAGTAGTCCGCACCCTGGATGCGCCCGGAGGCACCACCCATGTGGGTCAGCTTTCCGGCGTCTTCCTCCATGTGGGCGCGTTCGATCTCCACGCGGAAGATCTCCCCGTCCTCCAGTTCGACATCCAGCCAGCCGTCAAAGGCGATCGGGTCATCGTACTGCGAGGTCTGGAAGTTCTTCGGGGTGTCCGGGTAGAAGTAGTTCTTCCGCGCGAAGCCGCAACGCTCGGCGATCTGGCAGTTCAGGGCCAGGCCGATCAGGATGGAGTATTCCACGGCGGTCTTGTTGACTACCGGCAGTACGCCAGGCAGGCCCAGGTCAACCGGGGTGACGTTGGTGTTCGGGTCGTCGCCGAAGGCATTCGGGGCGTCCGAGAACATCTTGGTCTTGGTGTTCAGCTCTACGTGGACCTCGAAGCCGAGCACCGGATCATACTTCTCCAGTGCCACATCAAAGTCGACGAGTTCATCGGTGTAGTTAGACATGTGCTCCCCTTAGGCCTTTGGCGCGATCGACGCGGAATCAATGGCAGGTGCCTGCGAGATCAGGGTGTGACCCCAGCTCTTTTCCAGCAGTGCTTCCAATGCAGCGCCTGCACGGTAGACGCGAGCGTCCTCGAAGGCAGGAGCCAGGAACTGGATGCCCACCGGCAGATCCTCGGACAGCCCGCCGGGCACGGTGATGCCCGGGATGCCGGCGAGGTTTGCCGGGATGGTGGCCACGTCGTTGAGGTACATGGCCAGCGGGTCGTTGTCGTTGGCGCCCAGCTCGAAGGCGACGGTCGGCGCGGTTGGCGAAACCAGCACGTCGGCCTGCGCGAACGCGGCGTCGAAGTCGCGCTGGATCAGCGTGCGGACCTTCTGCGCCGAGCCGTAGTAGGCGTCGTAGTAGCCGGCGCTCAACGCGTAGGTGCCCAGGATGATGCGGCGCTTGACTTCGTCGCCGAAACCGGCGGCACGGGTGGCCCCCATCACGCGTTCGATGGTCAGCGCGCCATCTTCTGGAAGCACCCGGTTGCCGAAGCGGACCCCGTCGAACTTCGCCAGGTTGGAAGAAACTTCCGAAGGCATGATCAGGTAGTAGGCACCCAGTGCGTACTTCAGGTTGGGGCAGGAAACCTCGACGATTTCTGCGCCCGCACCCTTGAGCAGCTCGAGGGACTCCTCGAAGCGTGCCTGCACGCCGGCTTGGTAGCCCTCGCCCTGCAGCTCGGTGATCACACCGATGCGCAGGCCCTTCAGGTCCCCGGTGGCGCCGGATTCCGCGGCGGCCACCAGGCCCTCGAGGGTTTTAGGCAGGGAGGTGGAATCCTTCGGATCGTGCCCGCCGATCAGTTCCTGCAGGTGCGCCGAGTCGAGCACGGTACGGGAGACCGGGCCGATCTGGTCCAGCGAGGAGGCCATGGCGATCGCGCCGTAGCGCGAGACCCCGCCGTAGGTCGGCTTCACGCCCACGGTGCCGGTAACGGCACCGGGCTGGCGGATCGAACCGCCGGTGTCGGTGCCCAGCGCCAGCGGCGCCTCGAAGGAGGCCACGGCCGCGGCCGAGCCGCCGCCGGAACCGCCGGGAATGCGATCCAGGTTCCACGGGTTGCGCGTCACCCCGTAGGCGGAGTGCTCGGTGGAGGAGCCCATGGCGAACTCGTCCAGGTTGGTCTTGCCCAGCATCGGAAGCTTCGCGGCGCGGATCTTCTCGATGACGGTGGCGTCATAGGGGCTCATCCAGCCTTCGAGCATCTTCGATGCCGCGGTGGTCGGCTGGCCCTTGGTGACGATCAGGTCCTTGATGGCGATAGGCACGCCGGCCAGCGGGTGCAGCGCTTCGGCTTCGGCGCCGCCGGCGGCGCGGATCGCGTCCACCTCGGCGGCCACGGCGAGCGCTTCCTCGGCGTTCACATGCAGGAAGGCGTTCAAAGCACCATCAACTTCGGCGATGCGATCCAGGTGAGCCTGGACCGCTGCTACGGAGGTTACTTCGCCAGCGCGCAGCTTTGCTGCAAGCTCGGTGGCGGAAAGACGAATCAGATCTGACACTGAGTTATTCACCATCCAGAATTGCCGGGACCTTGAAGCGGTTCGAGTCCGAGTCAGGTGCGTTGAGCAGTACTTCATCGATGCTCAGCGTCTGTCCCACCACGTCTTCACGCAATACGTTGGTCAACGGGATTGGGTGGCTGGTGGCTGGGATATCGGAGGAGGCGACTTCGCTGACGGATGCGATGGCATCGACGATCACGCCGAGCTCACCGGTCATCTTGTCCAGCTCTGCGCCGCTCATCTCGATGTGGGCCAATCGTGACAAGTGCACGAGGTCCTCACGGCTGATGGCAGACATATATCTCCCTAAAGTGGGCGGATGGGTTTCACAGACAAGTCTATCCCTTGCCCGCCGGCAACTAGGTCGCAAAAGTCCTTCGGACGTTATGCTGTGCGCAATACCAAACCGCTCAGCTCCTGGCCCAGCGCATTCTCCCAGAAGCCGATGACTCCGGCGGCGTTGGCTTTGCCGGCAACCGGCTTGCGGATAATGACGGCTTTCTTCCCGCTGGTCTCGCCGGTGAGCGTGATCCGTGCATCATCGGCGAACGATTCGGTGTGGTGCTGTGCGATGGCCTTGCCCGCGAGCAGTTCGCGCGCCTGATTCTCGAAGACCGGATCTCCGGCCGCGTCATAGACATAGCGCGGCCCCAGGATAGCGTGCTCACTGATGCCTATCAGGTACGGCTCGCCGCCTTCGAAGGGTGCTTCCCGATAGCTCAAGGGCACATGGTAAATCACCTCGGAGGTGTCGGCATGATCCGCATAGATGCGCAGCTCCACCCCGACCTTCCCCTTGGGGTCTTCGAGCCGGAATCCGCCGATATGTTCAAGTTTCGGGACGCCCTGACCAGAATAGAAGTCCTGCTTGATCAGCCAAGCGGACACCAACTCATTTTTGGTTGGCGACATTGAGGTGTTGTAGACGATGCCCATGGGCTCAGTCTGCCAAGTCAGCGCAGTGCGCACAAGAGCCTGAGCCTCGTGTTGCCTGCGGCTCTGAATGCGAATGTTGATTTTCCTGCGGGGCCCGTAGCACCAATGGAAGTCGATAGCATGGGATCCATGACAACCGATTCTCAGTGGCACCAAGCCGGCCAAGCCCAAAGCTATGGCGAAGCCCTGTTGCAGGATGAACAGGTGTGCCTGCGCGAGGTGGAGCCAGAAGACCTGGCCCAGCTGGCGGCGTGGTGGAATGACCCGCAGTGGGCGGTGCTCCAGCAAAGGATTGCCAAGCCCAGGCCATCGCAGCGGATTATGGATATGTTGGCCGCGTGGAGCGAGAACAAGCCGAACAGCGGGGACGCCGGATTCAGCATCTTCGAAAGGAATCAGGGCAACCTCATTGGGCATGCCACGCTCGCCGGTGGCGCGCTGCCGCACCGTGCGGCGGAATTTGCCATCATGCTCGGCGGGGAGCATGTGGACCGCGGCTACGGCACCCGCGCGGTCCGCTTGATGACCGGGTACGGCTTCAACGAGATGGGTCTGAACCGCATCGGGCTGAAGGTCGCGGCGTTCAACACGCGTGCCCTGCGGTCCTATGAAAAAGCCGGTTTCAGCCTCGAAGGCCGCGAGCGAGAGGTGTATTTCCACCAAGGCAAGTTTCACGACCAGCTCAGCTTGAGCCTCCTCGCCCGCGATTACTTCGCCACCGTGCGGCCCTGAACCCCGGGAAGGCTTATTTGCCGGCGTCGGTGAGGAAGTCGGCCACCAGCGGGCCTGCAGTCTGCGCTCCCCCGTCGCCGTCTTCGACGAAGGCCGCCACCGCGAGGTCGCCCTGGGCGGCGATCACCCAGGCGTGCGCGTTGCGTTCCGCATCGTATTCCGCGGTGCCGCTCTTGCCAATGATCTTGGCTCCCGGCACCGACTTCAGGTCGCTCAGCGTGCCATGGTCCACTACCCCAGCCATCATCTCCTGCAGCTGTCCGGCTTCGGATTCGGTCAGCTCGGTCTTCGCCTGCGCAGGTTCCTCAGGTTCGGGCTCCAGCACCAGCTGTGGCTGCACGGTGCTGCCGTGGGCGATCGAGGCCATGACGGTGGCCATGCCCAGCGGTGAAGCTTCGACCACGCCCTGTCCGATCATGTTGGCAGCCAGTTCGGTTCCTTCCGAGGCATCCGGAACTGAGCCGATGAATGCTTCGGCTCCGGTGCCGTCCTCGGCGACAAGCCCCAGCGAGCTGGCGGCCGAGGCTACGGATTCAGCACCCAGTTCGCTGCCGGCATTGACGAAGACCGTATTGCAGGATTCGGCAATGGCCTCAGCGAGCGGAATCGTGCCCACGGCACCCGCGGGGTAGCCGTCATAGTTCTTGAAGCTCTTGCCATCCACCTCTGTGCTCGCCGGGCATTGCACCTGGCTCTGCGGGGTTTGGCCCTCGCGGAGCATCGCCAAGGCGCTGATGACTTTGAAGACTGATCCCGGAGCGTACCGGCCCTTCAGCGCGGTATTCAGCCCATTGGACTCCGGCCCGGAAGCTGCCGCCAGCACCTGGCCATCGGACGGCCGGATTGCCACGATGGATGAGGCGGAATCGGATTCGGAAACCAAGGACTCTGCGACGGTCTGCAGCTTTTCATTCAAGGAAAGCTGGAGGTCTTCACCAGCTACCGGTTCGGTGCCCATCAGTTCGGCAACCGGTTCGTGCTCTGCGTTATACCGCGAAACCGCTACCCCGGCGGTGCCCGCCAATGTCTCGTTATAGGTGGCTTGCAGTCCGGAGAGACCAACTTGGTCACCTGCCTGGATCTTCCCTTCGGACTTCTCAATAATTTCGGCGGTCGCCTGGCCGACGCTTCCAAGGATCGGGCGGGCGAAGGCTCGGGTGGGCGCCAAGGGCATCTCATCGGCTTGCCCGAGGGCTCCGGGAATCTCTGCAATCTGTTCGTCGGTCACTTCGCGGTCCGCATCATCGCGCAATACGATCGCCTGGACCCAGGCCTTGGCACCGGTTTTTTCCACCCGGTTCGCGAAGGAATCTTCGTCAATGCCCACGAGCTTTGCCAGTTTGCGGGAGGAGGCTTCCCACTCGTCTGATTCTGCGCGGGTCTTATCGATCCCCACGCGCACCACCGGACGGTTCTTCACCAGCGCGTTGCCGTTGCCGCCAAGGATCTGCCCGCGTGCGGCTTCGCTGAATCGCGCATCGAGGTACTCGCCGGCTTCCAGATCAGGTGCGAGAATTTTCGGATCAAAGCGCAGCTTCCACTGCTCGGCCTCATCATCAAATTCCATGACTGCTTGGGTGTCATAGGTCAGATCGGTATCGCTGGAGTCAATGTCCCAGGTGGTTTGCAGCGTCGCGGTAGCGGTCTGCACCCCATCTTGGGACTCTTCGTCTTCGGCGGCACCGAGCACCGTGTGGCTGCGTTTGATGTCCCCCATCGGGCCATACGCGGTTTCCAGGCTCTTCGCCGCCGCGCTGGGGTCGCTTCCGGCCAGCGGCACCGCAGAGAAGTCGCCGGAGCCAAGCGCGGCGGCAAGCGCCTCGGCCGCAGGCTTCGGATCGGGTATTGCCGCGCTGCATGCGGTAAGCGAGCCCGCAACGAGGGCTGCAACGGACAGGGCGACTGCACTTCGGGGGAAACGACGCATGGCGCCAGTCTATGCAAATGCGAGAGCGCCAAGCCAGAATGGCTCGCCACAAGTCCGCATTAGGCACATTCTTTAGCTTTCCAGGACCAGCGCGTACACCACGAGGCGAATGTCGGTATCCGGAACCACCCAGTCTCGTTCCGGGCGGTGGGTGAAACCTAGAGATTCATACAGCCGACGAGCCGCACTCCAGTGGCCGCCGGTGGTCAGCGACACCGCGTGCACCTCCGGTAGTTGGCGGGCATGCTCGATCGCTGCCAGCACCATTGCTCGTCCTGCGCCGGCGCGTTGCACGGTTGGATCCACGCTGAGCATACGAATTTCGAGTTCACCTTCGAGGGCGACGTCAGCGTATTCATTGCCCGCTTGGATCAGGGTCATCGAAGCAATGATCTGGCCGTCTTTGCGTGCCACGAAAATATCGCAGTGGGCACCGCGCTGAGCGACCTGGCGAACAAAGTGCAGGTACTCATGCTGCGGATCGTCAAAATGCCCGGCCTGCAGGTACGCCTCAACGGTGAGGTCGCCGATACGCTCGTAATCGGCTGCGGACGCCAATTCGATGAGCAACTGGCCCTTGGCTGCTATGCAATCATCAACTTCAGACATGGTGCTTCTAGTTTGCCATCGATTTCCGGCTCGCGGCGCAGCGGCGGGGCAAAAGACGAATCGTGAAAAATCCTCCCTGCAGCGTCGCGCCGTACCGGCCGCTTCCGAGCGTAGATGACGAACCATAAGCCGGGTGAAGTCGACAAGGCAATTCGCCCAAGCCGGCATGGGAATCAAGCAGATTTCCAAAGCAACAATGAATATTTCAGATGCCATCTGTGGCCGGAACCCAGTAAACTGACTAGCATTGCCGCAGTTCGAGCAGCAATCCTCGCTTGTCACACCGTTGTGAACGCCCAGCCCGAGGACTCGGCCGTGCAATCCTTTCAGCACCAAATCAATTGTTTTCAGGATGATTTTGCGGCCCCGGCCGGGATATTGGACGCTGCTCAAGGACTCGGCCACACACCCGTTGATATTTATGTTGCAAAGGGCAACGCGCTGGTTCACATCCAAGGATTAGGGTTACGGTTCACGGCCTGCCCAACTAAGAGTATTTTCCACTAACAGATCGGAGAGTGAACGACTTGCGCGTTCTCATTGGTTCTTCCGCGGAGCATGTTGCCCGTATCGCCGCAGATAATGTCCTCGCTGGACTGGCTCACCACGGAAAAGGGAAAGACCCCGTGCTCGGTGTTGCCACCGGCTCTTCGCCGCTTGGCTTGTATCGCGAGCTCAGTGCGGCGGTAGCCGAAGGACGCGCAGATTTTTCCAAGGCCCGGGGCTTCGCGCTGGACGAATACATCGGCATCCCGAACACGCATGAGCTGTCCTACCGCCAGACACTCATCGCCGAGGTTTGCAATACCTTTGGAATGCCGGTCAGCGGGCTGCACACGCCCCAGGGTATGGCCGATTCCTTAGAGGAAATCGAAGCCAATGCACGAGCCTATGACCAGTCGATCAAGGATTCCGGCGGCATCCAGGTTCAGATCCTGGGAATCGGCAGCAACGGCCATATCGGCTTCAACGAACCGGGCAGCGCCTTGCGCAGCCGTACCCGGATCAAGCGCTTGGCTGCACAAACTCGAATCGACAATGCACGGTTCTTCGACGGAATCGAGCATGTCCCAACCCACTGCGTCACCCAGGGTCTTGGCACGGTGCTGGAGGCCGGCCGGCTGGTGCTGCTGGCTACCGGTGAGTCGAAAGCAGAGGCGATCGCGTTGGCGGTGGAAGGCCCGTTGTCGGCTTCGTGCCCCGGGTCCGTACTGCAGCTGCATCAGGATGCAGTGGTGGTCCTCGACGAGGCAGCGGCGGCGGGCTTGAAGAAGCGTGCCTACTATGATGATGCTGCCGAAGGAATCAGCTTGGAAAATCTCCGAGTGCACTAAGCCGGTTCAACACGGCTCCACGAAAATCTAACCGAAATGTTGGGGCATATGGCTGTCTACTTCGAATGCGTCACTCGCACTCCAATGGATCGAATCGAACTTTTTGACCGCGCACGGAGCATCGATATGCACCGCGGTTCGATGGCCAACACCCAAGAAAAAGCAATAGCCGGTGTGACGAGTGGACTCATCTCGCTCGGTGAGCAGGTTACCTGGAGGGCTCGTCATTTCGGGTTGCCGTTTCGCCTCACGACGAAAATCACCGAAATGAAATCCGCAGAAATATTCGTCGATGAACAGCTCCGCGGACCGTTTAGGTCTTTCCATCACGTCCACGAGTTCTATGAACTCGACGGAGAGACACTGATGGTTGACCGGATTCGTTTCGCCGCACCCTTCGGTCCCTTGGGATGGTTGGCCGAAAGGTTGGTCCTGGGTTGGTACATGCCCCGGCTCATCCGGCAGCGCAATGATTATCTACTGCACGGATAGTTCTGCAAGTGATGCCGTTCTTCAACAGTTGATTAATGCGCAGCCGCCATTGCAGGTTTCAGCGATGGATCGCAGTGCCGAATCTGGATGGACTTATCCACTAGTACGTTGGGAATCGAGTCATAGCCGGTCCGAGCAGATTTTCCCTCCTCGGCTCGCTAGGCTTGAGGGGTCGCAGAGACTAACCAACTGCAGCCGTTTCGCCTGACACACTGATCAAGGATCTTCCCCATCACCACACAAACTCAACCCTCAGCGACCAGACAATCGCTGGCGGGAAAAATTGCGCTCGGGGTTTCCCATGTCCTCTCGCCTGCCCTGCTAGTCGGCTTGCTGTTGATCGGTACGCCCTTGCGGTACAACGGGATCTCTTGGGAGGAGGCGGTAGCCGCCACGACGTTCACCATAATTATTCCTTGGCTATTTTTGTTGCTAGCGAAGTTCCGCGGCAGCGTGAGCGATCTGCACGTCACCCAACGCAGTCAACGCCATAAGATCTTTGCTCTGACCGCAGCGTCGATCCTCTGTGGGCTGGCCTTGCTCGGCTGGCTAGGGGCAAGCGCCACAATGTTCATCGAGGTGCTGTCCATCATGGCGGGGCTGCTCACGGTTGCTTTGATCAACCTCTGGTGGAAAGTCTCGGTGCATTTAGCCGTGGGCTGCTACGTGGTACTTCACATCTCCGCAGGTGATGCCTTCCTTGCCCCGGCAATAATGTTCATTGCCTTGCTATCGTGGTCGCGCATCCGAAGCAGCCAGCACACCGCCTCACAGGTGTGCGGCGGAGTCATGGTCGGCGTATTGATCAACTATGTCAGTAGCCAGCTAGCTCTGCTCGGATAATCGTCCGCAAAGCACTTCCGGCTCGGTCCGCCGCCCATTATGTGAGCGGCAGACCGAGCCAGTTTGAGCTTGTTGGATCGAGAGCAATACGCCGCGAGGCGGTGCGCTAGGGATTGACCAGCTTCTCGGTATCTACAAGTCCGGCGTACTGCCATCCCGGATATCCCACGGGGCGACCCACCGGGGTCCCCGTTTCTTCGGCAATCAAAGCACCGGCCGCCCAATCGTATTCCTGGGTGCCAAATTCTGCGTACGCGTCTAGAGAGCCCTCGGCGACCAAACAGAGATCCAGTGCCGCCGAACCGATTCGACGGATATTCACAAAATCAGGCAGCAATTCCTGCAAGACCCCGAGTTGGAAGCCGCGGCGTTCCGCGTCATAGCCGAAACCGGTGCCCAACAACTTGGCGTCGGACTCGACCGGTCCGGCGAGCTTGGTGATCTTCTTGGTGCGCAAATCATGCTTCCAAGCTCCCAGTCCACGGCCGGCGAAGTATTCGACTTGCAAGGCCGGAGCGACAATGGCCGCCGCTAACCACAAATCAGTTCCATCCTCTTGCTTCTGGCACACACCCACCGATGAGCAGTAGTAGGCGATGTTGCGAACAAAGTTCGTGGTGCCGTCGAGCGGGTCGATGCTCCAGCGGAAGCCGCTGGGATTGCTCGGCTTCTGGCTCGGATACTCCTCGCCGGTCAGTTCGTCGTTGGGGCGCGTGGTGGTGATCGTGGCGCGAATGGCTTCTTCGGCGGCCCGGTCAAAGTCGGTGACCCAGTCCCCCGCCGCAGATTTCTCATCAACGTTGAACTTTTCCACATCACGCTTGGAGAGCACCTCGGCGCCGGCCGCCGCTGCGCGGCGTGCTACGAGCACCAGCGGGTCGTGCGCGGCCTTGTTGTTTTCCACTTAGACTCCTTGATTTGCTGTCAGTGCAACTTCGCGTGCCGCGTCGGGACCCTGCTCGAGCAGAACGACAAAGCCTGATTCGTCCAATACCGGCACCCCGAGCGACTGCGCCTTATCCAGCTTTGACCCGGCGGCTTCCCCCGCTACGAGGAAATCGGTCTTTTTCGACACGCTTCCGGTGGCCTTGCCGCCGCGGATGATAATGCCTTCCTTAGCGGTGTCCCGGGAGAAATTCTCCAGAGTACCGGTGACCACAATGGCCAGTCCTTCAAGGTGCTTGATGACGTTTTCATCTTGTTCGTCGTGCATCTTCACCCCGGCGGCCTGCCAACTGGCGACGATGTCACGGTGCCAGTCAACCTTGAACCAGTCCACCAGCGCTTCGGCGATAATCGAACCCACCGAATCGATCTGGCTCAGTTCCTCCACCGCGTTAGCGGATTCGAGGGCCTCTAGCACCGCGTCCATGGATCCGTAGCGGGTAGCGATCGCACGCGAAGCGTTGGGACCCACATGACGGATCGACAAAGCGACCAGCACGCGCCAGAGCGGGTTGCTCTTGGCTTTTTCCAGTTCGTCAAAGAGCTTCTCGGTGCCTTTGGTGGCAACCGAGGGCTTTTTGGCGGTGGGCTTGGTGAAGAAGTACGGCACCAGTTCAAATTCCCCGGTGCCCTCTCCCTTGGCGCGCTTCTCCCGCCACACCTTGACCTCGGCAAGCTGTTCCAGCTTGTCCTTCAGGTCAAAAAGCTCGGCTTCATTGCGCAGCGGGCCGGGGCCCGCCGGGAGGATGACACCGCCCTGGGTGGCTGGGTCTTCTCCGGGGCCGCTGGTCAAGGCCGCGGCTGCCTCGTAGCCCAGAGCCTCGATGTCCAGGGCGCTGCGCCCGCCTAGATAGGCCACGCGTTCGGTGAGCTGAGCCGGGCAAGATTCGGCGTTGAGGCAACGGATATCGACGTCACCCTCCTTGGCCGGAGCCAGCGGCTGGCCACAGGATGGGCATTCGGTGGGCATCACGAAGTCCCGCAGGCCCTCATTGCCTTCACGCAAGGCGAGGACCGGGCCGACGATTTCCGGGATCACGTCTCCGGCTTTGCGCAAGATGACCGTGTCACCGATCTGCACATTTTTTGCCTTGACCACTTCCTGGTTGTGCAAGGTTGCCCGGGCAACCGTGGATCCGGCCACGAGTACCGGTTCCATGACCCCGAAGGGGGTCACCCGTCCGGTGCGTCCGACCTGCACCTGGATGTCGAGCAGTTTGGTGTGGACCTCTTCGGGCGGGTATTTATAGGCCACAGCCCAGCGTGGGACGCGGGAGGTATAACCGAGCTGTTCCTGAGTAGCCAGGTCATCGACCTTGATGACAATACCGTCAATATCATGGATCAGTTCATGGCGCTTTTCGCCATTCTCGGCAATATAGTCCGTAACCTCGGCACGCGAGCTGACGACGCGGCCATAGGGCGAGACCGGAAGGCCCCAATCGCGCATCAGTTCATAGGCCTCGGACTGGTGGGTCATTGCGAAGTCCCGGCTGCGTCCGAGCCCATGCACGAACATCCGCAACGGGCGCTTGGCGGTCTGCTGCGGGTCTTTTTGCCGAAGCGAGCCCGCGGCGGCATTGCGTGGGTTCGCCAACGGTGCTTTGCCTTCGGCGATCAGCATCTCGTTGTAGGCGTTGAAGTCCTTGGTGGCAATGTAAACCTCACCGCGCACCTCGAATTCTTGCGGGTAGCCGGACCCGGTGAGTTCTTGCGGGATATCGGAGATGGTCAGCGCGTTGTGCGTGACGTCTTCACCGGTGGTTCCATCTCCGCGGGTCACCGCGCGCACCAGTTTCCCGTCCCGATAGGTCAGGTTCAGCGCCAATCCATCGATTTTGACTTCGCACAGCCAGCTAACCGGAAATTCGGGACGTAGCTTCGTGGCATTCGCTTGGGCTCGTTCGAGCCAGACATCGAGCTCTTCAAGCGTGAAAACATCTTCCAGTGAGTACATGCGGCTTGCGTGCTTGACCGGCGCAAAGGCGCTGCTGACTTCGCCGCCCACCTCGAGTGTGGGTGAATCCTGCCCCATGAGTATTGGGTATTGGCTCTCCACCAGCTGGAGTTCGTGGAATAGCGCGTCGTAGTCCGCGTCGGGAACCAGCGGAGCGTCCTGCTGGTAGTAAGCCTCGCGATGTGCGCGGATCTGTTCCACCAGCGTCTCATAGCGTTCTCGAACGCTATCCGGTGGGGTCCTCATTGAGTCTGCTGGTGTTACTGGATTTTCACTCACGTATCCAATTGTGCCCCACCGGTCCTACGCTTTGGCCTCTAGCGCGCCCGGTATTCAGGAACCGGTGTCAGGCAACACATCGATGACTACCACCGCGATGTTGTCACGGCCTCCGGCTTCCAATGCCGCTTGGGTCAGAACCTGGGTAGCCTCTTGGCGGTCGGGGTGGTTGATCAGGAGTTCTTGGATGTTCATCTCCGTCAGCTCCCCGCTCAGCCCATCGCTGCACAGCAGGTAGCGGTCGCCGATGCGTGGCTGGAGCACCGTGAGATCGGGCTGGCTATCGGCACCGGCCCCCAGCGCCCGGGTGATGAGGTTCCGGTGCGGATGGCTGCGTGCCTCGGCTTCGGTGATCTGCCCGGCATCAACCATTTCCTGTACGGCCGAATGATCCCGGGTGAGCTGTCGCAATTCCTGCCCACGCAGGCGATACCCTCGCGAGTCCCCGACATTCACCAATAGCAGGCTCGTGTATTCGCCAGTGCTCTGGGTTTCCGCGCTGACCTTCTCGGTCCGGGCGCGGTGTTCGGCCAGCATCTCGGGGGTGATCTTGCTGAGCACGTCGGTGTTCTGGCTCATTTTGAAGCTGCCGGTCCATGGGGGAACCACCATTGGCTGGCTGATCTGGTCTTGCCCCGGGCCGGAGCTGCGCACCAGCGCCAAGGCGCAGAGGGTCGTGCCGCCGCGGGACTCCAGGGCATCTCGAATGCGGTCATCGATCAGTTGGATCTGGCGTTGGATCTGTTCCACGGTGGGAAGACGCGGCACGACGGTCTTGAAGCTGAAGGTATTGAGCTCTTCGAGGGTCTCCACCGCCAGCTGGCTCGCGACCTCGCCGGCCTCGTGTCCGCCCATGCCGTCGGCTACCGCCTGGATCACGTCGGTGATCAGGATACGGTCCTGATTGTCCTGTCGTTTCAGGCCCACGTGGGTCTGCCCGCTCACCGCGAGGCGGAAGCTTTCTGCGTGCTGTTCGGTTTCCATTTAGTCCAGCACCAGCCTGCCACCCTCGCCAGCGGAGAGTTCATAGGGTTGAATATCGCCAAAACCACGCACCGAGGTAACTTCTTGCGCGGTCAGGATGAATCGGGCATCTTGTTTCAGGGTATTGGCGGTCACCGCATCGGTCAGCACCATGCCGGGCTCGGCAAGGGAAGTCAGCCGAGCGGCGAGGTTCACCGTTGGACCGTAGATATCTCCCAGGCGGGAAAGCAATCGTCCCCACACCACGGCCACGCGAGTGCGTGGCAAGAGCTCATCCGCTTCGAACTCGCGCGACAGGGCCAAGGAGATCTGGGCACCGGCCTGCGGGGTTTCGGCAACGTATAGGACTTCGTCGCCAATGGTTTTAACCAAGCGACCGCCGCCGACCGAAATGATTTCGGCGCTCTTGGACTCGAAGCGCTGCACCATTTGCGCCAAGGTGCGCTCATTCATCCGGCGAGAGAGCGAGGTGTAGGAAACCAAATCGGCAAAACCTACCGCGCGGGCAAGCGGCAACGGGGTGCCATCGCTGTCGCTGGAGTCCTGGTTGTAGGCTGCCACCCCGGCCTCGGCGCGCAGGGCCAGCCGGTGGATGCCGGCATTGAGCTGTCGGCGCCATGAATAAACCAGCAGTTCTTCCAGCGGGCCGATGAGTTCGGGCAGGCTCTCGAGCAGTTGACGGCGAGCTTGCCGGTCGCTCATATTCTGGTTGGCGACCATATCCTCGACGATCGCCTCGACCTGCCAGACGACCATCCGGTCGGTCATCTGGCCGACCGAGCGCATCAGCGAGATCGCGGTTTCGTCGGTGAGCTTGCCTTCGCGGACCAGGTCGACCATGGTCTTCAGCGCTTCGGTGTCTCGGCCGCTGAAGAAGACCTCATCGTCGCCGAGTTCGGGGAAGCCCATGGCGCGCCAAAGTTTGCGCGCCGAAAGCAGCGAGACCCCCGCGTCGGCGGCGACTTCTCGTCGCTTGAATTCGCGTTGTCCACCGATGAGCCGTTTTTCCAATTCGGCCATGTGGTTCTTGACCGCGTCCGAAGCATGGTCCGGGACCTGCAGGGGGCTCTCCATCGCCTGCGCAAGTTCCGCAATAGGATCCAGCTCCGCCGGGATCTCATGGTTTGCCGTATGTCCCCGAGCCTCGCGTACGGCTTCGGAGGCCGCCAATGGGGTATCTGGGCGTGATGGATTGGAGTTGTCGGTGCTCATTGTCCAATGCCCTCACTGTTCGATGCATCTACCTGGGAGTTCGATGACTGCTGATTATGCAAGTTGCTCATCATTTCGATAGCCAACGTGCGGAAATAAGATACTGCGGGCACATGCATAATACGCACATGTCCATGGCTTAAGACAACGTCCAAGGCCCCGGGTTTCGTGATCGCAGCTTGTTGTTTGGTGTGCGCAATTACGTCACGCACGGAATAAAGTCCAACAGATTCAAGGTCCGCACGCCCAAAAGAGGTCCGGAACAAGATTCGTTCGGTGGTTAAAATGATGCAGCTGCGAAGCCAACGCACCCACGGCGTCACGCACCAAATCAGTACCAGAATGAACCAGAGCACCAAGGTGAGAACCATCCATAGATCGGATTCGCTCGCAAGCCAGTCCGAGAGGTCATTGCGTGAAAGGTAGCCCAGCAGGAACGCGCACCCGGCGGTGAGGAATAAAAAGACGGCAAAAGGTTGGCGTAGCACTCGGGAATGTTCTCGGGTCTTGACGACCACGCGCTCCCTGTCATGTAACGGCACCTTCATCGTCTAGTTCCTCGCCCCTCCTACCGTAGGTTCTTCTGTACAGTCTTCTCCTCTAATACTAGTCCGCGTATTCTGTGCTTCGCCTGTTACGCGTATTTGCCGTCGGCGCGCCGCACGTGGTGCACGTCGCCTGCCAAGATTCGCTGGCTTTGCCCCGAAGCATTTTCCACCACTAGCGCTCCATCCGCGGCCAGCTGCACCGCACGTCCGAGCAGCTGCGAGCCATCAGGGAATTCGACCCGGACATCCTGCTCCAGGGTGGCTAGGCGAGCCGCGACGAGGTCGCGCAAGGACCGGCCGGAATATTCTCCGAGCGACGCTGTGCTCTGCCCTCCCACCGCGCGAAAAGCGGCATCCAGTGCGGTGAAGCGGCGCAGATACTCGGCGAGCAGCTCGCCGCGGTCTACCCGGGTGCCGCTGGCTAGACGCAGCGAGGTTGCCGTGGCGACGGGAAGCTCCGAGGCTTCTTGGTCGACATTGATCCCGGTTCCAACGACTACCGCGAATCCTTGCGGCGTCTGCACTAGCTGGGCCAGAATTCCACAGATTTTCCGGTCTCCGGCAAGCAGATCATTAGGCCATTTGATGCGCGCCTGCACCGGCGCCAGTTCCTCTACGGCCTGCGACCAGGCCAGTGCCGCCAGCATGGTGTACCAGGATAAGGACTCTGGCTCCATCGTGCTGCCCGGTGAGGCAAGGACGCTGAGCGTGATAGCCGACCCGGCCGGCGTCACCCATTCGCGGCCCAACCGCCCTTTGCCCTGCTGCTGATGCTCACTGAATAGGACGCTCAGGTGCCCGGCGGCGCCGGAGCTTGCCAGCTGGGCAAGCTCGGTGTTGGTGGAACCCGAGGTAGCGAGGACCTTGATAAATCCCAGCCGCAGTTGCGCGGCCAATTCATGAAGCGGCACCGGGTCCAGTGCCGCGCGTGCCGGGGATGATTCAGGATTCATCCTTCAACTCTATGACACGCGCGGCGTCGAACTTCGGTTCTAAAGGAAAATGTCCTCGATGAGTTGGGCCTGGGGATTCACCGAGTACTTTTCCAGGTCGGTTACCCCGGAAAGCTCTAGCACCTGGGTGTCGGTGAAGAAATTCCCGCTCACCGAGGACGGATTGCTGGCCAAGATGCACAGCGCCGCGTCCGCTACGATGTCCGTGGTGCGGGCTGCCTGAATCATTTTCATTCCGCCTGGCAAGCTACGGATGGCCGCGGTATCGATGAGGGTCGCCGGCCACAGGGAATTCACCCCGACGCCATCTTCCTTGAGCTCTTCGGCCAGCCCGAGGGTGGTCAATGACATGCCGTATTTGGCCATCGTGTAGCCCAGGTGCAGGCCCGCCCAATGCGGGTCGAGGTTCAGCGGCGGCGACAAGGTGAGAATATGCGCGTGCTTCGATTGACGCAGGTAGGGAAGTGCGGTTTTGGACAGCAGGAAGGTCCCGCGCACGTTGATGTCCTGCATCAGGTCGTAGCGCTTCATATCCAGGTCATCCGTTTTGGCCAGGTTGATAGCGGAGGCGTTGTTAATGACGATGTCGATGCCGCCGAATGCTTCGACCGCCGCATCAACCACGCGCTGGACGTCGGAATCTTCACGCACGTCTCCGACTACCGCCAGCCCCTGGCCTCCGGCGGCGTTGATCTTCGCTACCGCAGAATGGATGGTGCCTTCCAGGGTGGGGTGTGGCGTGTCTGTCTTGGAGAGCAAGACAATATTTGCTCCGGCTTTTGCCGCAGCTTCGGCGATGGCCAATCCGATGCCGCGGCTTCCACCGCTCATCACGATGGTTCGGCCGCTAAGTTGTGAAATGTCAGGGGCGATGTCGTCTCGCGATTCATTAGTCATGTGACCTAGATTACGCGATCCTGGCACACTAAGCTACTCATGAGTAACTTATTCTGGCGTGCTCCACGTTCTCCTCGGGGCCAATTTGTAAGTTTCCTACAACAAAAACCGAAATTTTCCCGGTTAGACTGACTTAGTTGGCATTTTTCTTGTGCCATTCCTACACATAAGACAAAACCCGAGGGAGTCGAAGGCATGACGCAGGGCCGTACCGAGACGGAAGAATCAATCGATCTGTCCACCACCGCCGGCAAGCTTGCCGAATTCCGCCGCCGCCAGAATCTGGCACAGGCGCCTTCGGGTGAAGCCGCCATCGAAAAGCAGCACGCTCGCGGCAAGCACACCGCACGCGAACGCATTGAGCTGCTGATGGACGAAGACTCCTTCGTCGAATTTGATGCCCTTGCAGTGCACCGCTCCACCGCCTTCGGCATGGAAAAGAAGAAACCTCTGGGCGATGGGCTCGTTTCCGGCTACGGCACCGTAGATGGCCGCCTTGTCGCCGTGTACTCGCAGGACTTCACCGTCTACGGCGGCTCCCTCTCCAAGGTCAATGGCGAGAAAATCGTCAAGGTCCAAGAATTCGCGCTGCGCAACGGCTGCCCGGTCGTCGGCATCCTCGACGGCGGCGGAGCACGCATCCAGGAAGGTGTCGCCTCGCTGGCCATGTTCGCGGACATCTTCCGCAACAACGTCCACGCCTCCGGCGTCGTCCCGCAGATTTCCCTGATCATGGGCCCAAGCGCCGGCGGCGCGGCCTACTCCCCCGCACTGACCGACTACGTGATCATGGTCGACAAGACCAGCCACATGTTCATCACCGGCCCCGACGTCATCAAGACCGTCACCGGCGAAGAGATCGATATGGAGTCCCTTGGCGGTGCACGCCAGCACAACGCGAACACCGGCACCTCCACCTATTTGGCCACCGACGAGGAAGACGCCGTGGAGTTCTGCAAGGAACTGCTGGACTTCCTGCCTTCCTCGAACCTCGCCGACGGGATTGTCGCCGAATTCGACGAGGACCTGGAACTCAACGACGATGATCTGTCCCTGGACACATTAATTCCTGATTCCGCGAACCAGCCATATGACATGCGCAAGGTGATCGAGTCGGTTGTCGATGACGCTCACTTCTTCGAGATGCAGGCGCTCTACGCGCCAAACGTCATGATCGGCTACGCCCGCGTCGAGGGGCGCACCGTAGGCGTGGTGGCCAACCAGCCAATGCAGTTTGCCGGCACCTTGGATATCGCCGCCTCGGAGAAGGCAGCCCGCTTCGTGCGCAATTGCGATGCCTTTAATATCCCGATCCTGACCTTTGTGGACGTCCCGGGCTTCCTGCCCGGCAAGGACCAGGAATTCCAGGGCATCATCCGCCGCGGCGCGAAGCTGCTCTATGCCTACGCCGAGGCCACCGTGCCGAAGCTGACCGTCATCACCCGCAAGGCCTACGGCGGAGCGTACATCGTGATGGGCTCCAAGAAGCTTGGCGCAGACCTCAACCTGGCGTGGCCCACGGCGCAGATTGGCGTGATGGGTGCCCAGGGCGCGGTGAATATTCTCTATCGCCGCGATCTGGCCGCGGTAGAAGCCGAAGGCGGCGACGTCGAGGCGCGCCGCAAGCAAATTATCGAAGACTACGAAGCGGAACTGCTCAACCCGTATCAGGCCGCCGAGCTTGGCTACATCGATGCGGTGATCGCCCCGAGCGAGACCCGCCTGCAGCTAGTGCGCGGGCTGCGCGCGCTGCGCGATAAGCATGTGACCCTGCCTCCAAAGAAGCACGGCAATATCCCGCTGTAAGCGGCGGACTCATTGACCAGCAACTAATTTTCTCAAGGAGTAGCCTGTGCCCGAGCAAAGCACCGCCAATGCGGCCGCCCTCATTACCGTGACCAAGGGCAAGCCCAGCGCCGAGGAACTCGCGGCGGTCACCGCGCTGCTCGCGGCGATGGGCACCGCCGCACCGGCAGCAAGCGAAACCCCAGCCGAACCACAGCGCGTGGCACGCATTCGCAAGCGCCGCGCGCTGACTCCCCGCCTCGGCTGGAGCTTAGGCCGACGTTAGAGGCAGCTGGTATTGCACCCCGGCGTTCTGTCGAAAGACAGGGCTCCGGGGTTTATCGCATTCCAAACAAGTGTGCCGGCAATTACCCAATACTCTTCAACAAATCTTTCATATCTATTAGTGTTAGCTCCATGACATCCACTGCTACGCAGCGCGTGCCGACGGGCATCGACGCCATTGCGGAAAATTTCTTTGCCAAGACTCTCGAATTAGTTCCGGAGTACGGCGTTTCATTCGGACTCCCCGGTTACGAGTCGGCCTATTCCGACTACTCGCCCAGGGGCACCGATCAGCAGATCGAGCTATTGCGGGAGACTCTCGCGGAACTTGAGGCGGCGAAGCCACAAGATGACATCGACTCGGTCACCCTCGATGCGATGCAGGAGCGGCTCGGCCTGGATCTGGAAATCCAGCTGACCGGACGCACCGAGCTGAACAATATCGCCTGCGCGGCGCAGGAAATCCGTTCGGTCTTCGACCTCATGCCGCAGCAGAGCGCAGCGGACTTCGCATTTGTGGCCGCCCGGCTTGCCAACGTCCCGCAGGCGATTGACGGCTACATCGCCTCATTGCGCGATTCGGCCTCCAAGGGGTTGGTGTCGGCTAAGCGTCAGGTGAATATCGTCGCCGGCCAGTGCCGGGATTATGCAAAAGACGGTGGGTTCTTCGATCGGCTAGCCACCTCCGGTGCCGAGCAAGACCCCGAGCTCGCCGAGTCGCTGAACGCCGGAGCGTCCCTGGCGAAGAACGCCTACCTGAAGCTTGCGCAAATGCTTCGGGAAGAACTGCTGGCGCAGGCCCCCGAGGAGGATGCGGCAGGCCGTGAATACTACGCGTTGATGTCCCGCCGCTTTCTGGGTGCATCGGTTGATTTGGACGAGACCTACGCCTGGGGAGTCGGCGAGCTAGATGCGATCATCGCGGAGCAGCAGCGCGTGGCCGAACTGATCAAGCCCGGCGCCTCCATCGAGGAAGCCAAGGCGATCCTCAACGCTGATGCGGCGCGCAAGCTGGACGGCACCGAGGCCCTGAAGAGCTGGATGCAGGACAAAGCCGACAAGGCGATTGCCGAGCTGCGCGACAGGCACTTCGATATTCCAGCCCCGATGGATCGAATCGAGTGCCTGATCGCCCCGACAGAAGACGGGGGAATCTACTACACCGGGCCCTCGGAAGATTTCACCCGCCCCGGACGCATGTGGTGGTCGGTGCCGCCGGGCGAAGACCAGTTCTCCACCTGGTCGGAGCTGACCACCGTGTACCACGAAGGGGTACCGGGCCATCACCTGCAGATAGGTACCGCGCAAATGCAGGCGAACACGCTCAATAGCTGGCGCCGGCTGCTCTGCTGGGTTTCCGGACACGGCGAGGGGTGGGCGCTGTATTCCGAGAGGCTGATGCACAAGCTGGGTTACCTCGATGATCCGGGCGACTATCTGGGCATGCTTGATGCCCAACGCATTCGTGCGGCCCGCGTGGTCTTCGACATTGGCGTGCATCTGGGCCTGGCGGTTCCTCCCCAGTGGGGCACCGGAACCTGGGACGCCGATAACGGGTATGAGTTCTTGCAGAAGAATCTTGATCTCACTGAGGGCCAGCTGGACTTCGAATACAACCGCTACCTCGGTTGGCCGGGCCAGGCCCCCAGCTATAAAATCGGCCAGCGGCTCTGGGAGCAGGCCCGCGACGAGGTTGCCGCCCGCGATGGCGGGCAATTCGAGCTCAAGGACTTCCACACCAAGGCGCTGAAACTCGGCTCGGTGGGACTTGATACGCTCAACCGCGCCCTGCTGAGCTAGGCAGCTAGCCAAGCCGTTGGCTGCCGGGGATTCCCGGCAGCCAACGGCTCCTGCCGCGTCATTAACCGCGGTAGTTGGACAGCTGGATCAGATTTCCGCAGGTGTCATCCAATACGGCAGTGGTCACCGGGCCCATCTCTGTGGGTTCCTGGGTGAACCGCACGCCCAGGGCGCGCAAACGCTCATACTCGGACTGGACATCGTCAACCGCGAATGAGGTCAGCGGAATGCCATCGGCGAAAAGAGCCGCCTGGAATGGTCGCGCCGCCGGATGCTCGGCAGGTTCCAGCAGGACCTCGACGCCTGCCTCATCTTCTGGCGAGACAAGTGTCAGCCATTTGAATTCACCCACCGGCACATCGTGCTTCTTCACAAATCCGAGAATTTCGGTGTAGAAATTTCGGTGTAGAAATTTCGGCCTTCGCCTGGTCATCAACCATGACGCTAGTGATATATACCCGCATGATTTCTCCGATGTTCGTCGTCGCACGCCTAAGGCGAATCCCCTAGCGGCATCCAATCTACCGACTTTCAAAGCCAATTGGTCATCGTCAATAGCCGGCGGACCGACCCCTGCGCAGGCGGTGCGGTTGGCCAGTACGCGGTGCCATTCCATTGCGTGCAGCCCGGAGCCCAAGAACTGCTGAGACCGTTCGTTGCGCGTTTTCGTCTGGCGCCGACCGTTCGTACTGCCATCTTGTATTTCACCGGCAATAACCAAATCCTTGGAAGCATAATTGCCTACGAAAATCCATCCGAACACCGCTGGCGGAGACTTCCGGCATGCCGCGCAGGGCCCCTCCGAATGCCGGGGCACTCGGAGTAATCCGCAAAACACCTCTGGATTTCAGCCCAGATCGGTGACCGGTCGCACAGTAATTGAGCTGTCAATAACGGAATAATCCAGAATCGTAATGTTGCGTAACTTTAACTGCGATGGTTGGCGTTTTCCGGCATACCGTTTTAGTCATGTCTAACACCGCACCTTCATCCCGACTGCCTCGTTGGATGACCAGTTTCGGTCCGCAGATTATCGCTGCGTTGATCGTCGGTCTGATCCTCGGCCTGGTCGCCAAGTACACCGGCAGCACTTCCGAGGAACCCAACGCGCTCGGTGAAGCCCTGCAGATCATCGGCTCCAGCTACGTTGCCCTGCTGCGCACGGCCGTCATCCCGCTCATTTTCTTCGCAGTGGTTGCTTCCATTGCCAATCTGGCACAGGTGACAAATGCTGCACGCCTGGCCTGGCAGACCCTGCTGTGGTTCGGCATCACCGCGCTGATCTCCGTGACCATCGGCATGGGACTGGGCGTGCTGATGCAGCCCGGCGCCAATACCGGCCAAAGCGCACCGGCCGAGTACGACGGCAAGACCGGCGACTGGCTCGGATTCCTGACCGGGCTGATCCCTTCGAACTTCCTGGGCCTGGGCGCAAGCACCAAGCTCGCCGAGGATGCGGCCACCACCTCGATCAGCTTCAATGTGCTGCAGATCCTGGTGATCGCCATCGCCGTGGGCATTGCCGCGCTGAAGGTCGGCAAGGCGGCCGAACCATTCCTGGCCTTCTCCGCCTCGATCCTCGCGATCATCCAAAAGGTGCTGTGGTGGATTATTCGCATCGCCCCGCTCGGCACCGTTGGCCTGATCGGCAACGCCGTCGCAAGCTACGGCTGGGACACCATTGGGGCGCTGGGCAAGTTCACCCTCGCCATCTACATCGGTCTGGCCCTGGTGCTCTTCGCCCTCTACCCCATCCTGGTTCGCTCCCACGGCCTTTCCATCAAGCAGTACTTCTCCGGGGTGTGGCCCGCGGTGCAGCTCGGTTTCGTCTCCCGCTCCTCCATCGGCACGCTGCCGCTGACTCAGCGCGTGACCGAACGCAACCTCGGCGTGCCCTCGGGCTACGCATCCTTCGCCGTCCCCTTGGGTGCAACCACCAAGATGGATGGTTGCGCAGCCATCTATCCGGCGATTGCCGCCACCTTCGTGGCGCAGTTCTTCGGAATTGACCTCGGCGTGACCGACTACCTGCTAATTGCCCTGGTTTCGGTTCTGGGCTCGGCTGCTACTGCCGGCACGACCGGAGCGGTAGTGATGCTGACATTGACCCTCTCCACCCTTGGACTTCCGCTGGCCGGCGTTGGCCTGCTGCTCGCGGTTGATCCGATTGTTGACATGGGCCGCACCGCGGTCAACGTGGCCGGCCAGGCCTTGGTCCCAACGATTGTCGCCAAGCGCGAAGGCATCTTGGATGCGGAGCTGTACAACGCCCCACGCAATGGCAATCCATTCGCCGACGACAGCATCGCGGCCACCCAGGATCAGTCGGCGGCAACGTCGGCAAATGCCTAGTTCCCCTCAGGTCCGAGCGGCCTGAGCAGCACCCAGCGGTCGGCATCCTCCCATCAGGAGGATGCCGACCGCTTTTTCGTGGGGCAGAACACAACTCCCCACTTTGCACAGCGTGCAAGTTTGCACGTAGTGTAATTACGTGACTTCCAATGGCACCGGCACGCGCCGCGAACTCAATAGGCAGGCGACGCATCAGGCGATCGTCGACGCCGCCCTTCGACTGCTGCGCGAGGGGCACGGCACGGCGATCACCGCCACCCAAATCGCCGAAATTGCCGGCATTTCCCGGCGCACCCTGTTCAATTATTTCCCCTCCGTAGATGCAATCTTGTCCTACCCCCTGCACGCGGTGCTCGAACACATGGTCGAGACATTAACTCCCCTGACCGACCAGCTGCCACTGATGCAAGCAGTGGTCCGCGCCTTGGAATCCGAGCGGGCCACCGAGCTTTTGGGGCAGGTCGCGCAATTCGGCGCCTATCTGCGCCGGCAGGAAAACGGAACCTGCTACCCGCCGAATTTCATTGCCTGGCAAAGCGCCACCGGCGACGTCATCGCCAAAATAGCCGCCCGGTACCCGCATACCGATGCCTACTCCATCCGCGTGTTCACGCATGCCATCCTCGGGGCCGGGCAAGCGGCCTTCGATACGTGGATCGACCAGCTGCCCGAGCCGGATGCGACCGGGCTGCACGTTTCCGACGAACTCATCTCTTCCTTCCATCGGCTCATCACCCGGGCCATGGAAACACTCGATGCGGGTTTCAACTCGCTGCCATTGACCGCACCAAACTCGCTCAAGGAAGACTAAGCCATGGCTACGTTCCTTTACCGCCTCGCCTCGTGGGCCCACAGGCACCGTTTCCGCATGCTCTCCATGTGGATTGCGGCGTTTATCGCCATCGGCGTCTGTGCCAGCCTGTTCATGGGGCAGCTGTCGAACACCTTCACCCTGCCGGGCACCGAAACCCAGCGCACCATGGACCGGATGAAGGAAGAACTCCCCGATCTTGCCGGCGGACAGGGCACCATCGTCTTCCGTGAAGGTTCAAACCGCGAGTTGAACGCGGACCAGAAATCGGCGATCCAGGACTCCCTGGATCAGCTGGCCTTGCATCCGCAGGTCGTCGAGGCCATGAGCCCCTTCGAACTGCAGAAACAGCTTGATGACGCCAAGCCCGAGCTGGACAACGCCCAACAAGAACTGGTGGACGGGCAGAAAGAACTCGACGATGCCAAGGAACAGGTAGCTAACGGCAAGGTACAGCTCGCGGACGGCCAAAAGAAGATCACCGAGGGCTGGTCCGAACTTTTCGATGGCACCAAGGAAATCGAGGACGCCGAGCCGCAGATCGCCGCGGCCGAAAAGAAGCTGGCCGCCGGTTGGAATGAGCTACGCGCCGGTGAAACCCAGCTGAACAGCGGGCAGGCGCAGCTGAACGACGGCGAAAAGAAATACAAGGCGGGCCTCGCCGAATACAATGCGGGATTCGAAAAGTACCAGTCCGGGCGGAGCCAGTTCGAGGCCGGAGAAAAGCAGCTCGATCAGGCAGAGGCGCAGCTGAACGCAGGCGAGGAAGAATACCGGGCGGGGCTGGACAAGCTTCTGGACGGCAAGTCCCGCAGCCAATTTGACAAGGAACTAGTTGCCGGCAAAGAGCAGGCCACCGAGGGCCTGGCGAAGGCCGAAGAGGGCCTGAAGACCATTGAACCGCAAATCTCGGAACTGGAATCCCAGATCCCCGGAGTCGAACAGGCGCTCAAACAGGCCGAAGCCGAGGGTGACGAAGCCCTGATTCGCGAGTACACCGAAAAGCTGACGGCACTGCAGGGCGGCCTCGCCGAACTGAACGCCGCCAAGCTGCAGGCCACCGAGGGCAAAGCTCAGGCCAGCGCCGCGCTGAAGCAGATCGACCAGGCCGAGGCGGGCCTGAAGCAGCTGGATGCCGCGCGCAAGGAATTGGATGCCGGGGCCACCCAGGCCGCCGAAGGCCGCCAGGAGCTCGAGGCTAGCCGCGGCGAACTGGCCTCCGCCAAAAAGCAGCTTGACCAGGCCAAGGCACAGCTTGCCTCGGGCAAGCAAGAAATCGATGCGAACAAGTCAAAGCTGGCGCAGGCGCGTGCCGAAGTTGAATCCGGCCGCGCCGAGCTCAACGCCGGACAGGCAGAATTCGACAAGCAAAAGGCTGCCTTCGTAGCCGGCAAAGCGCAGCTGGCGGACGCAGAGAAACAGCTGCGCGAGTCCGAAACGACGATCAAGGAAAAGACCAAAGAGCTCGAAGAGGGCGAAAAAGACATCGCCAAGGGAGAAAAAGACCTCGAGAGTGGACGAGCCGAACTTGAGTTCGCCTCCCGCCAGGTAGGCGCCAGCGGGGACATGCGTTTCGTCTCCGAAGATGGCTCCACCGCCGTCTCCCAAGTCAGTTTCCGCATCGCGACCGACGCATTGACCGCGTCGGATCGTGAAGCCATCACCGCAATCGCCAGCGGGCCGCAGTCCACCGGTGTCGAGGTGCTCTTCTCCAAGGAAATCCTGCAGGACATTTCGGAGGTCTTCGGCACCGCCGAAATCATCGGCGTGGTGATCGCCGCCGTAGTCCTGCTGGTCATGCTCGGCACCCTGATCGCCGCCGGCTTGCCGCTCTTGCTCGCCCTGCTGGGTGTTGGCGCCGGGGTGGGCACCACGCTTGCCTTCTCCTCGATGTTCACCATGGCCTCGATTACCCCCGCATTGGCTTTGATGCTGGGACTCGCGGTGGGAATCGACTACGCGCTGTTCATCATTCACCGCCACCGCACGCAGTTGCTCTCCGGCATGGAGGTCGGTGAATCGATCGCCCGCGCGGTGGGTACCAGCGGCAATGCCGTAGTCTTCGCCGGGCTGACGGTCATCATCGCGCTGTCCGCCCTCGCGGTTCCGGGTCTGCCGTTCTTGACGGTGCTCGGACTCTCCGCGGCCTTTACCGTGCTCTGCTCGGTGTTGCTGAACATCACGCTGCTCCCCGCGCTGCTGGCCATGGCCGGCTCCAAGCTGGTGTCCAAGCGTGCCCGGAAAAAGGCGGACAAGCCGGTGGCCAAGGAACCTGTCTCGGCGCGCTGGGTCCGCCTGGTCACCAAGATCGCGATTCCCGTGTCGCTGCTGGTGGTCGTGGTGCTCGGCGCCATTTCGATCCCGGTATCGCAGATGCGTACCGCCTTGCCCGATGGCAGCGCCGAAGCCGCCGACTCACAGGCCTTCCAGGCCTATCAGCAGACCAGCGACAAGTTCGGCGCCGGCTACAACGGCCCGCTGCTGGTCCTCGCGGACCTTCCCGCAGACCTATCCGAGCGGCAGGCCGAATCCAAGTCATTGGATATCGCAGACATGCTCCGTGAATACGACGGCGTGGTCGCCGCCATCCCGGTGACCATGACCGAAGACAGGTCGCTGTCCGCGATCCAGGTGATCCCGGCAGATGGCCCCGCCTCCGCCGCCACCGAAGCGCTGGTGCACGAGCTGCGCGACGACGCCCAGAGGATCAACGACGCCACGGGCGCCAAGATCGCGGTGACCGGCCAGGTCGCAGCGCAGATCGATGTCTCGGAGAAGGTGACCTCCGCCTTGCCTCCGTACCTGGCCATCGTGGTGGGGCTCTCGCTGATCCTCCTCCTGCTGGTCTTCCGATCGGTAGTGGTTCCGCTGTTGGCAACCGGTGGCTTCCTGCTTTCGCTGGCTGCGGCCTTCGGGGCCAGCGTCATGGTGTACCAGTTCGGCTGGATGGGTTCGGTCTTCGACGTCAATGTCCCCGGCCCGCTGCTGAGCTTCCTGCCGATCCTGCTCACCGGCATCCTCTTCGGTTTGGCCATGGACTATCAGGTATTCCTGGTCTCGGCGATGCGTGAGCACTACGCCCACGGATTGTCGGCCAGGGACGCGGTGCGCTCGGGCTTCTCCATGGCCGCCCCGGTGGTGACCGCGGCCGCGTTGATCATGATCGCGGTATTTGCCGGATTCATCTTCTCCCACCTGTCAATGATTCGGCCGTTGGGCTTCGCCTTGGCCACCGGGGTGCTCTTTGATGCCTTCGTGGTACGCATGACGCTGATTCCAGCGATTATGCACCTGCTGGGCGACAAGGCTTGGTACCTGCCGAAATGGCTGGATAAGATCCTTCCAGACGTGGATGTCGAGGGCGCAAAGCTCAATGAGATGCTGGACCGCAAGGCCGAGCGGCCGCTCGGCGAAGCTTCGGCCAAGGAAGAGGTAACCGTATGACCGCTAGCAAAAAGAGCGCCCGGCTGCTGCTGGCCTCCGCCTCCGCGGGGCGGCAGAAGTTATTGTCCGATGCCGGGCTGGCCTTCGGAACCCAAGTCTCGCGCGTTGACGAGGATGCAGTGTTGGCAGCCGCCGTGAGCGCCAGCGGTCCGCAAAGCCCGGAAGCAACCGCGCTGCTCCTGGCCCGGGCCAAGGCCGAGAACGTCGCCGCAGGTGAGCACCCCGAGGGCACAGTGGTGCTGGGGTGCGACTCCGTCTTCGAGCTCGATGGCGTGGCCTATGGCAAGCCCTATACCGCCGAGGTGGCCCGCGAACGCTGGCAGCAGCTCAGTGGAGCCACCGGCATCCTGCATTCCGGGCATTGGCTGGTCGACACCGACGCCCCGCAAGGCGCGAGGGGACGTGTCTCCTCGACCACCGTGCACTTCGCCGAGGTCAGCGACGAGGAAATCGAAGCCTACGTGGCCAGCGGTGAACCGCTGCCCTGTGCCGGCGCATTCACCATCGATGGCTTGGCCTCGGCCTTCATCGAGTCCATCGAAGGGAACTTCCAAAACGTGGTGGGTCTGGATATCTTCGTGCTGCGCGAGCTGCTGGCGGAAGCCGGAATCCCGATTGTAAGCCTCTGGAAGTAGCCATCTCCCGCCGCGTCCCTGTCCAAGATTTATTCTCGGACAGGGACGCGGTGTTTAACTATCCCCCCTCGAATCCGTTGGCCCCCGGTTCACCGGTTTGCCCCGCGAAAGAGGATGAAACGAAGCGTGGAATACGGTGCCTGTTAGGCCTCAGGACATCAGGAGTTTTGTCTTTGGACCAAACGACAGCACATTTTGTAGGAACCCTCCAAAAATATCGGCCTAACACCCCAGATTTTCCGGATAAGTACATATACTTCCCACAAAGCCGATAGGCTCCTAGGTGAGAAACCCTAATTTTTTATAGACAAGGTTCACCCATGAATCCATTGACGAAGGTGCTAATCGCCAACCGCGGCGAGATTGCAGTGCGAATTATCCGTGCAGCACGCGATGAAGGAATCGAATCGGTTGCGATCTACTCCGACTCGGACCGCGATGCGCTGCACGTGCGCCTGGCAGATGAAGCCTACGCACTGGGCGGCACCACCGCCGCCGAATCCTACCTTCGTATCGAGAAGATTCTGGATATCGCACAGCGTTCCGGCGCCGACGCGATCCACCCCGGCTACGGCTTCCTGGCCGAGAACGCCGATTTCGCCCAGGCCGTTATCGACGCTGGCCTGACCTGGATTGGCCCCAGCCCGGATTCTATCGACCAGCTGGGCGACAAGGTCAAGGCGCGCCATATCGCCGAGAAGGTGGGCGCTCCCCTGGTTCCGGGAACCAAGGATCCGGTCGCTTCGGCCGAAGAGGTCTACGCATTCGCCGACGAGTTCGGCTTGCCGCTGGCCATCAAGGCCGCCTACGGCGGCGGCGGACGCGGCATCAAGGTGGTACGCAACCGCGAAGACATCGGCGAGCTCTACGAGTCCGCCGTGCGTGAAGCCATCGCGGCCTTCGGCCGCGGCGAATGCTTCGTCGAGCGCTTCCTGGATGCCCCGCGCCACGTGGAAACCCAGTGCCTGGCCGACATCCAGGGCAACGTCGTGGTGGTCTCCACTCGCGACTGCTCCTTGCAGCGCCGCAATCAGAAGCTTGTCGAGGAGGCCCCGGCGCCGTTCCTGAGCGAAGCGCAGATCACCCGGCTCTACGAATCCTCCAAGGCGATCCTGCGCGAGGCGAAGTACACCGGTGCCGGCACCTGCGAATTCCTCGTGGGACAGGATGGCGTCATTTCCTTCCTCGAGGTCAACACCCGCCTGCAGGTGGAGCACACCGTCTCCGAAGAGGTCACCGGGCTGGATCTGGTCCGCGAGCAGTTCCGCATCGCCCGTGGAGAAGAGCTCGGCTACACGGACCCCGAGGTCCGCGGCCACTCCTTCGAGTTCCGCATCAACGGCGAAGACGCCGGACGTGGATTCGTCCCCACCCCTGGCACCATCACCAAGATGACTCTGCCTACCGGCCCCGGAGTGCGCGTGGATTCCGGCGTCGAAGCTGGCGAGAGCGTCTCGGGCAACTTTGACTCGATGATCTCGAAGCTGATCGTCACCGGTTCCACCCGTGAGATCGCCGCGGCCCGCGCCCGCCGCGCGCTGGAAGAATTCCAGCTCGAAGGCATGGCCACGGTGCTGCCATTCCACCGCGCGGTGATGAGCGATGCGGCCTTCGTGCCCGAATCCGGGCCTTTTACGGTGCATACCCGGTGGATCGAAACCGAATTCGCCACCGTCATCGAGCCGCACCCGATGCCACAGGTCGAGGCGGAAGAAGCTGCAGAACGCACCTCGGTCACCGTTGAGGTTGCCGGCAAGCGCTTGGAAGTCACCTTGCCCTCCTCGCTGGGCGCGGCATCTGCCGCCGCGAATGACAAGGCTGCCAAGAAGAAGCGCAAGCCGGGCCGCAAGGCCGGGGCCGCCGCTGGAAACAGTGCCGAGCTGCGCTCGCCCATGCAGGGAACCATCGTGAAGGTAGCCGTTGAAAGCGGTGACACCGTAGCCGAAGGCGACTTGATCGTGGTGCTCGAAGCGATGAAGATGGAGCAGCCAATCACCGCGCACCGCGCTGGCAAGATCGAGGGCTTGGAAGTCAGCCCCGGTGAATCATTGTCCTCCGGTGCCGTGATCGCTTCGATCGTCGACGCCGACTAGTCTAACAGGCAGCACAAAGCCGGGCTTGTTTGACCTTGGAATCCTAGGTCAAACAAGCCCGGCTTTTGCTTTCTGCCCCGGCCCTTCCCTGCCGGAATCTTGGAGGTGGCTACTCCAGGTTCTCCGGTCCGGCTTTGGCTTCCTGCGCTTTTCCGGTTTGTGCAACGTACCGCTTGTAGGTGCGCAAGGCGCTCAAGTGCATGAAGAAGAGCACTATCTGCACTAATGCGACCAGTACCCAGACTCCGGTGATCAGGTAGTTGGGCTCCGCCCCGCGTGTGGCTTCGTCAATGTTGTCCAGAATGTTGGAGGCGGCAATGGCCAGGCAACCGGTGAGGAACATAGCAGATACAAGGACTTCCGCCTTTTTGGACAGCAGATATTTCATTGTCCCCCGGCCCTACCGCAGCTCTTCGATGGTGACGGTCCACCCGCTGAAGTTCGCCGCATTGACGTCCAGGTAGTAAGTGCCCGCGCTCTTATGGAGGGCAGTTTCATCCTCTGCAGGGCCATCAAGCATGACCTCGGGAAGACCTCCGTCTTCGAGCAGCACGATCCCTTCTTCCAAGACGTAGATGGCACCGATGGCGAAATCCTCGCCGCCGGCGAACGAGTACGTCATGCGGGCTTCCGCGCCAGTCAGCTCGAAGGTGGAGCTGGATTTGTCGGTTCCGCCTTCCATCGTGACCACTTCTTGCCAGGTTGCAGCCTCTTCGACGGCTTCGCCGACCGGGTCTTCGGCTTCTTCTTCTGTTTCAGCCGGGGCTGCTGCCGCGGAGCTGGGATCTGCCTGCTGCGACACCGCCGGCACGTCTGCGGCCGTCTTGGCAAGCATTGCGGCACTGCTGCCGCCCGACACCATCCCCACGACCAGCAACGCGGCGGTGACAATCCACGCAACGAGCCGGTATTTAGCGTAGCCCTCCAGCAACCTGCCGGACTTGTCGCGCATCGAGCCGGTCAGGATGATGATCCAGTCGATCAGCACCCACACTCCCAGACCACCGAAGGTCAAGAGCTTCAGCACTCCGGTACCGATCTTGCCGAGATAGAACCGGTCCACTCCGAGGAACCCGAAGAACAAGGACAAGAGCCAGGTGGCGACAAATGATTTTGCTGGCGCCTGGTCACCGGGATAACCCGGAGCCCCATAAGCCTGCTGAATATGGTTGGACATGATATTCCTCAATCTCGCAGCTAGAAGCTGCGTCATAGGTAGTGATGATCAGTTATTGCTTGGTCCAGGTACCGCAACGGCTCAGCTCGAGGTCTTGGCCTTTGCCCACGGTGACCGAAGGACGTCCGCCGCCCGGGATGTCATTGTCGATGATGTCCCCATTGGTCCCTGTTTTGAGCACTGCCCAATAGCAGTCGCTGGAGACTGGCGCGTCAGACCTGTAGGTTCCGGCCTTGATATCCACGCCAATGGTCCACACGCCGTTGCTGACGGTATTGGCTTCTTTCTCGTCCTCGGCCTTGCCGACGGCTTTCTCGCGTTCGGCCAGCGCAACGTCGATTTCATCCAGCTCCTCCTTGCGCTCGTCGAGCCCCTTGGATCTGGAATCCAGCTCGTCGCTGCGCTCAGCCAGCTCGGCTTCCCGGGTTTCGGTTTCGTCCCGGTACTCGTCGAGTTCTTGCCGCACCTCGTCGCGCGCCTCCTCGAAGGCATCCCGTTCGCCTTCCACGGCGGACTTCTCGGCCCCCAGAGCGGCGTATTCCTCGCTCTGGGTCGGATCCATGCTGTCGGTTCCGACAAGGAAACCGACGGCCAGCGTTCCCAGCAGGACCACGAGCGCCAGCAAAGGTTTGAACCATCCGCGGCGCTTTCGGTTGACGTGCGAAGAATCAGCTGTGGAGGATTGCTCGGTGGAATTCATGGTTACCGCTCCTTTTCTAGAAGAATGTCCACCCCGGAGTCGGGGTGGTAGGACCAGGAAATTGCCACGCCGTCCCAGCTGTCGTCTTGGCGGCCATCCAGCGCCCGGGTGCTGTCGATCTTGCTGATCACCGATCCGGGGACCTCCAGCCCGGCCAGCACGCAGGCAATCTGCGCGAAATCCTCCGTTCCGGAATCCCAGATGTCGCTGCCTTTGCTGTCCAGCTGCAGTGCCTCTCCGTCATCCAGCACGAGAAAGCCTTCCGCGGAAACTTCGCACTCCTCGACGGCGCCCGCAAAGTCCGGGCCGCCGGCAAATAGCCCGGGGCTCGACATTCCGGCAACCGCCAGCGCACCGATGAGGCAACCGGCAACTCCGCCAATTGCTGCTGGGAGCATCCACCGTCGCGGCAAGCGCGTTGCCTGCGCCGATTCGCTGGTTTCGGCTTGCGGTTGGTCCGCTGTCTCCGACATGTCGCTGCCTCCTGGAAAGTGATGTGATCTGCTGGGCCGGACCGCGTCCCCAAACTTGGCCCGGCCCAACCGGATGCCAGCTTGTGCTGACGAATCCAAGCTACGGAGAAATTCAACATCGAGTCACTAAATACTCTGATAATGGGGGTTATCAAAGAAATTGAGAATATTTCTGGGAACTCTGACATGATGGAGAAACCAACAATCGGCGCCGCAATTCCAGGAGGTGTTCATGGAAAATCAACACAGCGACCTCATGAGCATGTCCGATATTGCGAGCCTGGCTCAGGTCAGGCGTCCCGTCGTGAATATGTGGATCAAGCGGCATGCCGCCGGCACCACACCCTTTCCAGAACCTGCCGTTGTCCGCGGCGAACAGCGCTATTTTTTCTCGCATGACGTGGTGTCGTGGCTGGAAGAGACCGGCAAGGGGAACAACCCACATGTCCGGACCGACGCTGGAATAAATATCCAGATTGATCCGCAGGACATCGAGCCATTGACCGCCCTGTTGGCCTTGAGGACCCTGATCGGCGAGCCTTTGGGCACCTACGCAGCCGATGACCTCGTGGACCTGGCCGACGAAGAAGATCCGGATGATGAGTTCCTTTTCAAGGAAATCCGTGAATCCCGGAACCTGCAACATCTGGCAATGAGGGCGGATATGTGCGCTGACGCCGCATATACGGCGGCTCACGCTTTGGAAGCCATCTATTCGGCGCGGAATACCGATGACCTGAAGGAGCTGTCCCAAACGTCTCTCAGTGAAGACGCGCTCTCGTTCCTCGCGGACTTGGCCTTGGCCCTGCGCGGTGAAGGCGCGATAGTTGAGGCCACCCGCGGCGGAAGCGACCTGCTGCTCGGCACACTGGCGCGGCTCCCGGAAACAGAATCGCTCACCGTTGGCTTGCAGCAACCGAACACGGCCGCGCGGTCGGCACTGGCGCGAATGGCCTTGCGGCGAGTGGTAGCCGTTGCTGCAGGCAAAGACAATGTCATCTTGGACTCAGGCCATACGGACGGACAGGCAACCTATCTGGCCCAGCTGCCGTCCTCCGAGGTCCCGGATGCCCCGGCAAGTGCCTTGCTTTCCCAAATCGATGAGCTCGCGCTCAGCCTCGACCGCCAAGACAGGGCACTGATCGTTGGACCAGCCTCGATTCTCAGCGATCCGCTGGAGGACAAGGAGCTGGACTCGATCCGCTCAACGATCCTGCGCAGTCGACGTGTTCACGCGATCGCTTCCCTCCCACCTGGGGTGAGGACCGCGATGCCGCGACAGCGCATGACCTTGTGGATTCTTGGGCCGGAACTGCCAAGCACCGGAGAGAGCCCGGCACGCATACTCGTTACGGATCTGAGCCTACGGACTTTGACGCAGCTGCTCAATGCGGATTTTGGCGCGCAGTTGGCGTTTGGTCTGCGAAATATGACCAGCAAGAGACCAGTCGCCGTAATCCACTCACGCTGGATGCCGCTTCCCACGGTGGTCGCTGCATCCGGAGGACTGATTCCCGCACCACGCATGGAGCGGGAGATCTACACCGACTACGCAACGTCCGCCCGAGCCGTCACCGAGTTGGAGGCTCTTGCCGAAATAGTGCAGGAAACCAACGAAGCTCGCCCCGGTTTTCCCTTCGAATTTTCTGCATTGGAAACTCGACTGGACTTCAAACGCGGACATGAACCAACTATCGGTGAGCTGCTTGAGTCCGGTGCCTTGAAGCAACTGCCGGGCACAAGATTTGCTCCAGATGATGTCGACGACTTCGGACATTCCGGCATCGGCATCTGGGAGACAAGGTTGCTACCCAGTGCCAAAACGGATGCAACTATTTCCCACTTCGCTTTGGCTAACGGCTATGGGAACAGCCAACTGTCCGAACCCGACGATATTGTCTTCAGCACAACTGGCGAAGTCCGGGCGGTCGTAGATCGCGAAGGTGCTCGAGTGGTGAGTTTCCCGGCAAAGGCATTGCGAATCACCGCGGACAATTCCAGTGGGCTGATCCCCGACCTCATAGCGGAAGCGCTTAACCGCCAGCAGCTGAAGCAATGGCGGAGAACGCATATCCGTATCTGTCCCGATGACAAAAAAGAACTGCTGGTTCGAGCTTTGGAGTTTCTGAAGAATGAGCAAAAGATCGCGCGAAAAAGAATAGAAGCGATTAACGCGCTTGAAAACTCATTAACCAATATGGTTATTGACCAAAAAATTGACATGATTGATCGCAGGACCCAGCGAAAGGAAGGCAGCAATGCCACCTCGTAAAAAGTCAGCGGCCCAAGCCGCGCTTCCTTCAACTATGAAGGAACTCAAAGACACCTTGTGGAAAGCTGCGGATAAGCTTCGCGGATCCATGGATGCCTCGCAGTACAAGGACGTCATCCTTGGTCTGGTCTTCCTGAAGTACGTCTCGGATGCGTTCGAGGAGCGGCGTCAACAGATCCGCGCCGAATTGACGGACAGCGGATTGGCGGAGGCCCAGATCGCCCTGCTGATTGATGATCCAGACGAGTACACCGGACATGGCGCATTCTTTGTTCCAGATGCCGCTCGCTGGTCCCACCTGGCTGTGAATGCCAAGGGCCTGTCCGCGGTTGACGGAAATGCTCCGAAGAACATCGGTGAGCTTGTGGACACCGCCATGGATGAATTGATGACAGCCAACCCAACGCTGGCCGGCACCCTACCGCGCATTTTCAACCGCGACAGCGTAGACCAACGCCGCTTGGGTGAACTGATTGACATGTTTAATAGTGCGCGGTTCACGGGTGAAGGTTCAACGCGTGCCCGCGACCTGCTCGGCGAAGTCTACGAATACTTCCTGGAGAAGTTCGCCCGTGCCGAAGGCAAACGAGGCGGCGAGTTCTACACGCCAGCAGGCGTCGTGCGAGTCCTGGTTGAAGTGCTTGAACCCCAGAGCGGCCGCGTCTACGACCCTGCGTGCGGTTCGGGCGGCATGTTCGTCCAGACCGAGAAATTCCTTGAATCCCATAATGAGGATCGTACGGCGATTTCGGTCTATGGCCAGGAGCTCAATGAGCGTACCTGGCGAATGGCCAAGATGAACCTGGCCATTCACGGCCTAAATGCCAATTTGGGCCCCCGCTGGGGCGACACCTTCGGCCGCGATCTTCACCCGGAGATGAAGGCCGACTACATCATGGCCAATCCACCATTCAATATCAAGGACTGGGCGAGGAACGAGGAAGACCCCCGCTGGACCTACGGTGTTCCGCCCACCGGCAACGCCAACTATGCGTGGATCCAGCACATCCTGTCCAAACTTGCACCCGGCGGATCCGCCGGAGTGGTTATGGCCAACGGATCGATGTCGTCTAATTCGGGCGGTGAAGGAGACATCCGAGCGAAATTGGTCGAGAACGATGTGGTCTCCTGCATGGTGGCACTGCCAACCCAGCACTTCCGCTCCACCGGCATCCCCGTTTGCATCTGGTTTTTCGCAAAAGACAAAACCGCCGGTGCCGGAGGTTCCATTGACCGCTCGGGGCAAACGCTGTTCATCGATGCCCGCAATATGGGACACATGGTTGACCGCGCCGAGCGAGCTCTCAGTGATGAGGATATTTCAACTATCGCCAATACCTTCCATACGTGGCGTGGCAAGGAATCAGCCGAAGGCGCCTACAACGACGTTCCAGGCTTCTGCTACTCGGCCTCGACTAAGGAAATCAAGGATTCGGGATACGCGCTAACACCAGGACGCTTTGTCGGTGCAGCTGACGTCGAAGGCGACGGTGAACCGATCGAAGAAAAGTTGGAACGGCTGAAGAATTCGCTCTTCGAGCAATTCAAGGAGTCAGAACGGCTGTCTAGCGTTGTGCGAGAACAGCTGAGGAGGATTAGTTGAATCATGTAATCGCTCGCGATCTAATTTCGCAGGGTTTTCTACGAATCGAAGATGGAAACCACGGGAATGATCGCCCCCTTAAACACGAATTTAGCCAAAATGGCACACCATTTATCAGGGCCGCTGATATGACCAGCGGATTCATTGATTTTGAATCAGCTGGCCGAATCAATTCGGAAGCTCTGAATAGAATCCGCAAAGGACATGGTCGCGGCGGTGATGTGCTACTTTCTCATAAGGGAACAGTTGGGAAAGTAGCTATTGCACCGATTAATTCTTGCAATTTCGTATGTTCCCCCCAAACGACTCTTTGGCGCTCGCTGGACGAGTCGGTTATTTTTCAAGGGTTCCTTCGATACCTCTTGCTGTCTCCAGATTTCCAAAGACAGTTGAACGTACTAGGTGGACAAAGCGATATGGCACCTTACGTTAGCCTGACCGATCAGCGAAGTATGAGGCTTTGGTTGCCAGCGATCGAGACCCAGCAAGCCATCTCTGAAGTTCTTGGAGCGCTCGACGACAAGATCGCGGCCAACTCCAAGTTGGCCAATACGGCCGACGAGCTTGCGTACTCCATTTACACGAATGCGACCGATACCAGCAAGCTGACTCCAATGAGTCAAAAGCTCGTGCCCGTTCTCGGCGGAACTCCATCACGTTCACGGGAAGACTATTGGGGTGGTAAGGAACACTGGATTTCAGCTAGAGATATCACGGGCGCTTTCAGCCATATTGTCCTAAACACTGAAGAAAAAATTACGAGCACCGCGACAGGTGAAACCAAAGCAAAACCACTACCCAAGGGCTCGGTAATCCTTACTGCGCGAGGTACAGTCGGCGCAGTAGCTCGACTCGGCGAACCATCATCCTTCAATCAGTCCTGCTACGGATTCGTTCCTGGGGAAACGTCTGCGTCTATCTTGTTCTTTGCAATTCGATCGGCAGCGGACCACGCAAAGACGATTGCCCATGGCTCCGTATTCGACACGATTACGAAGCGAACATTCGACCATTTGCACATGCCTAACTTGGAAAAAGAAGAGTCTGAAAAATTAGAACGCCAATTGGCGCCGTTATTGGCTACGGTCGAATCTGGTGCCCGTGAAAATTTGCAACTTGCCGCTACCCGCGACGTGTTGCTTCCTCAATTGATGTCCGGGAATCTCCGAGTCAAAGAAGCCGAGGCCAGGGTCCACGAAGCTGGCGTGTAATTTTTTGCCACTCAGCTAGCCGTACCTTTGAAACCACGGAGAAACGTGAGTAGAACCGATGAATGGGTCTGAAGACAACGGCGCTGATGATAAATCAAACGCCGGGTTTTCGAATGCGCCAGCACGATCCTCTGTTCCGCAATGGTACGGCGACCTCCTGACGGCTGTCTCCGCGCGTATCGAGACTGGGCAAGCTCGTACTATTTCCGCGGTAAATCAGGGATTAATCCACACCTATTGGGGCATCGGTTCGGAGCTCCTCGCCCGAGAAACCGAGGAAGGCTGGGGCGCACGCGTGGTGACGCGCTTATCTTCTGACTTGAAGGAACGGTTTCCTGACGCGCGTGGGTTCTCTCCGCGAAATCTCCGGTACATGAAATCGCTAGCCGAGGCATGGCCGGGCTCAGTAATGTTGCAAGCGCCGCTTGCAACATTACCTTGGTACCACCACATCGCTTTGCTAGAGAAACTTGATAATTCCGAGGCTCGGCTCTGGTATGCATCGCGAGCTATCGAAGAAGGCTGGTCCCGTAATTCCCTCGTCCACGAGATCGAGACGCACCTGCATGAACGTTCCGGTAAAGCAGTAACCAATTTCCACGACAGGCTTCCCGAATCGGCTGCCACTCTGGCCCAAGAGTCCATCAAAGACCCATATATCTTTGATTTTCTGTCGCTGGGCAACCAACGCAACGAGCGGGACCTCGAGAACCAGCTCATCAAGCATGTCGAGCATTTCCTGCTCGAACTTGGCCGTGGATTCGCCTTTGTCGGGCGGCAAATGAGACTGGATATCGCCGGAGACGAGTTCTTCCCGGACCTGCTTTTCTACAACTTCAAGCTCCGCCGCTTCGTCGTCATCGAATTGAAAGTCACCAAATTCGAACCGGGCCACCTCGGGCAACTGGGAATGTACATGAGCGCGGTAGACGACCTTCTCGCGCAGCCAGACGATGATCCCACCATCGGACTGCTCTTGTGCAAGACGAAGAACGAAGTCGTGGCCGAATACGCGTTGCGTGGGTTCAAATCCCCCATCGGAGTCGCCGAGTGGGCCACCGAAATCAAGGACTCCCTGCCGGCGGAGCTCGCCACCGGACTTCCAACCATCGAAGAGCTCGAATCCGAACTCGAAGATGCCCAACAGCTAGACCAGCAGTCCTAGGAAAGGATCCCTCATGAATTCGATGAACAACGAGGATGTCTGGGAAGGTATCACTCTCGAACGGCTCGGCGAAGAAGGCTGGGAGCCCAAGCACGGCAAAGACATTGCCCCTGGCACCGGCGAGCGCGACTCCTGGGATGAACTGGTGATCAAGCCGCGCCTGCTTGCCGCCTTGCGTCGGTTGAATCCTGGGGTGCCGGACCAGTATCTGCAGCAAGCCTTGGCTGAAATCATCGCTCCCAAATCCCAAGATGCCATTGCGGAGAACTACCGGGTCCACCGGATGTTCACCGAAGGCTACCGGTTGTCCTACTACGATGCCGACGGCACCGAGCACAACCCGACCCTGCGCCTGATGGGCATGGAGGAAACGGACAACCAGTGGCTTGCCGTCAACCAGGTCCGCCTCGTGCAGGGCGAGTACGAACGCCGTTTCGACGTAGTGCTCTACTGCAACGGCATGCCCGTGAGCATCATCGAGCTGAAGAAGGCCGGTGCGGTCTCCGCCACCGTGGCCACGGCCCACGCACAACTGCAAACCTATCTGCGCGAATTCCCGTTGGCCTTCCGCTTCTGCATGTTCACGCTCGCTTCCGACGGACTGGATGCACGGTACGGCACCCCATTTACCCCGCTGAACCATTTTTCGCCATGGAAGGTCGATGACGACGGGGTGCCGGTGGAAACCGGCCATGACCTCAGCGGTGAAGCGCCGCTGCCACTGGAAACCGCTCTATCCGGGCTTTACAATCCTTCCCGCTTCCTCCAGCTGCTCTTCTGGTACACCGCCTTCGACGGCGGCGAGGAGCTGCAAAAGCGCATCGCCAAGCCGCACCAGTACTTTGCCGTGGCGAAGGCGGTGGGCTCGACCATTACAGCGGTGAAGTCCACCGGCAAGGCCGGGGTGGTCTGGCATACCCAGGGCTCGGGCAAGTCCATGGAAATGGAGCTCTACGCCAACCGGGTGATGCGGCACGCCCAACTGAAGAATCCGACCATCGTGGTGATCACCGACCGAAACGAATTGGACGGCCAGCTCTTCGCCGGGTTCGAGCGCTCGCTGCTGCTCCCGGACACTCCCATGCAGATCCAACGGCGCAGCGACCTGCGCGCTGAACTGTCCAACCGGGTGACTGGCGGCATCTATTTCACCACCTTGCAGAAATTCGGCAAGACCAAGCGCGAACGCGAAACCGGACAAAGCCATCCATTGCTGTCGGACCGCAAGAACATCATCGTCATGGTGGATGAGGCCCACCGCAGCCACTACGACGATCTGGATGGCTATGCCCGCCACCTGCGCGATGCGCTGCCCGGTGCCACGCTCATTGCCTTCACCGGCACCCCGATTTCCTTCGAAGACCGCAACACCCGCGACGTGTTCGGCGACTACATCGACGTCTACGACCTGTCCCGGGCAGTGGACGACGGGGCTACCGTTCCGGTGTACTTCGAGCCGCGGCTGATCAAGGTGCAGCGCTCGGAAGAATTGAGCGAAGAGGACATCGACAATGCGGCTGATGAGGCCACCGTCGGTCTGGACGACACCGAACGAGTCAAGATCGAGCAATCGGTGGCCGTGGTCAATGCGGTCTACGGAGCCCCGGAGCGCATCGAGATGCTCGCCAAGGAAATCGTGGATCACTGGGAGGAGCGTCGGGCAACCATGTCCGGGTTCATCGCCGAACCGGAGGGAAAACCCACCTACGGCAAGGCCATGATCGTTGGCGGAACCCGGGAAATCTGCGCGAACCTCTACGCCGCGGTCGTCAGGCTTCGCCCGGACTGGCATAGCGATGAGTTGACCGCCGGCAAGATCAAGGTGGTCTATTCCGGGGATGCCACGGATGTGCCACCGGTGTCCACGCATGTCCGCCGCGACTCGCTGAACAATATTGTCAAGGCCCGGGTGAAGAACCCCGAGGACGAACTGGAATTGGTCATAGTCAAGGACATGATGCTCACCGGCTTCGATGCCCCGGCCTTGCATACCCTGTACCTGGACCGCCCGCTCAAGGGCGCCCTGCTCATGCAGACCCTGGCCCGCGTGAACCGCACCTTCCGCGGCAAGCAAGACGGGTTGCTGGTGGCGTTTGCCCCGTTGGCCGATAATCTGGCGGCGGCCTTGCAGGAATACTCCTCCACTGACCAGAAGCGCAAACCCGTGGGCCGCAACGTCGAGGAACTGGCGGTCCTCACCAAGCAGCTGATCGCCCAGATCGAAAAGATGCTGGCCGGTATCGACTGGCGGTTGCTGCGCAGCGGGCCTTCGGCCCGTTCCTGGCTCGGCGCGGTGCACAGCACGGTGAACTACCTGCGCGATCCGCTGACTCCAGGCAATCAGCCGGCCGAAGGAGAAGCCAGCCTCGCGGCTACCTATCGCGTCGCCTCTTCGGCCTTGGCGCGCGCCTGGTCGCTGTGCTCCGCCTCCGGCGCGGTGGATGAGCTGCGCGCAGATGTGCAGTTCTTCGAGGAAGTACGTGTCTGGATGGCGAAATTCGATGCGCAGGAGCGCCGCGCCAACGGGCGCCCGATTCCAAGCGAGATCCAGACGTTGCTGGGGAACCTCATTGCCCGGTCCACCGATGCCACCGGTGAGGTCTTGGACATCTACGAAGCCGCCGGAATGCCCAAGCCCAGCTTGGGCCAGCTCACCCCGGAGTTTGTTGCGAAGGCGAAGAAGGCCAAGAACCAGCATCTGGCCATCGAGGCCCTGCGTAAATTGGTAGCAGAGGAATCCATCAAGGTCACCGCGCACAACATGATTCGGCAGCGCGCCTTTTCGCAGCGCATCACCGAACTGATGCGCAAATACACCAACCAGCAACTCACCAGCGCGGAAATCATCGCCGAGCTGCTGGAGATGGCCGACGAAATCACCGATGAGGCCAGTCGTGGCGAACGCTTCGAGCCGCCGTTGGACTACAAGGAACTGGCGTTCTACGATGCCATCAGCCAGAACGAGTCCGCGGTCGATCTGCAAGGTCCGGGAATTCTTGCCGAGATCGCCCGACAGCTCGTCGCCATGATGAAAAGGGATGCCAAAACCGACTGGACCGTACGCGAAGATGTACGCGCCAAATTGCGCTCCCAAGTCAAACGACTGCTGGTGATCAACGGCTACCCGCCAGACCAGCAGCCCGAGGCCATCAAGCTCGTGATCGAGCAGATGGAAACCATGGCCCTGCGCGAGAACGCCGCCGCTAGGGTGCACTGATGCCTCATCCTGGCCTTCCTGCGTTGCTCCTGCTTTCCCGGCTGCTGCCGGCTCCGCGAAACCGCAAACGGGCTCTTACTGCCTTTGCTGTTCCTGCAGCCAGTCGGCAAAGGTCTGGGAGCCCAGCCGCGCGCCGGCTCCGGGCAGCAATGTGCCATCGCGCATGGCACGCCCCATAGGCCCGGGAATGGGTATTTCCATCACGCGCTTTGCCCTTCCGGTGGCGTGTTTGAGATAGGCCCGGACCAGATCCGCCATCCGCTCTTCGCGCGGCCCGGCGAGATCTGCCACCACGCCTTGCGGCTGGGCCACCGCAAGCTTCACCAATTCGGCGGCGACTTCGGCCGCCGCGATCGGCTGCGAACGCATGGCCGGAGCGAATTGCGCTGGGCCGAGGCCCAAACGGCCTTGCATTTGACCGGCGAACTCGTGGAACTGGGAGGTGCGCAGCAGGGTATATCCGCCGGGCTGCGCCATCAGCAAACGCTCCTGGGCTGCCTTGCCCGCATAATACTGGGCATCCACCGCCAACGCGCCAATGATCGACAGGGCCACGTGATTGGCGCTGCCCACCGCGCGGCCGGCGGCCAGCAGGTTTTCGGTGACCCTTGTAAAGAAGTCCACCGCGGTGCTGGTGCGCATGCTTGCGGTGCCCGTGACGTCGATAACCGCGCCCACCCCTGCCATGGCTTGGGCCAGGCCGCGGCCGGTCAGCAGGTCCATGCCCGTTTTCCGGGTCAGGATCAGCGGCTGGTGACCGGCCATTTCAACTGCGGCCACCACGTGACGGCCGATAGTTCCGGTTCCACCTGCAATAGCAATCTTCATGGGCTTTCCCTATCTCGGATGCCTGCCACGTCAGCAGGCTCACCATGAGCACTGGCTCGTCTCTTTCCATTCCGACTCTACGACAAGCTCCGCGGTTTTGATCCGCAAAAAGCAAAAGAAGGTGTGCAGGGAAATTCCTGGTGGAATTCCCTGCACACCTTCGAAAACATTCGGGGACCGAGATTACTCGACGAATTCCTCCATGTCCACGTCCTTGGTCTCGCGGGTCAGGAAGAGCGCAAAGAGCGTCAGCACCGCGGCAATGGCCAGGTAGATTCCGACGCCCATCGTGTTGCCCTTGCCTGCGCTCCACAGTGCGATGGCCACGAACGAAGCCGGAGCCGCACCGATCACCGAAGACATGTTGTAGGCAACTGCCGAACCGGTGTAGCGCACGTTTGAAGGGAACAGCTCGGGCAGGAAAGAAGCCATCGGACCGAAGGTCAGGCCCATGAGCGTGAAACCGATGACCAGACCGGCCATCGCGGCGCCCTGCCCCGGACCGAAGAACAGGGTCCAGGCCAAGCCGAAGACCAAGATTCCGCTGGTAACCCAGATCAGGAACTTGCGGCGGCCGAACTTCTCGGCCAGCGGCCCGGAGACCACGGTGAAGATACCGAAGAAGACGACGCCGATGATGAGCATGGTCAAGAAGGTTGGGCGTTCGATCCCCAGGCCCGGGACGAACCCTTCGGCGCTGAAGGTTTTTCCTGCGGCCTCGGCGGCAGCCTGCCCTTGTTCAATCGTTGCCGCGGTGGTGCCGTAGGTCAGCGTGAACGAGGTCATCAGGTAGAAGAGCACATAGGTGGCAAGCATGATGAAGGTACCGGCCAAGGTTGGTCGCCAGTGGTTCTTCATGGTCACCGAGAATGGGGACTTCACCACCTTCTTCTCGTTGAGCACCTTCTGGAAGGACAGCGATTCCACGAGCTTCAGACGCACCCAGAGGCCGATGATGACCATCACCGCGGAGAAGTAGAACGGAACGCGCCAGCCCCAGGCCAAGAACTGCTCGGCGGTCAGCGTGGTCTGCAGGACCACAAACATCAGGTTAGCCAGGATGAAGCCAACCGGTGCGCCGAGCTGCGGGAAGGTTCCGTAGACCGCGCGCTTGTTCTTCGGAGCGTTTTCGGTGGCAAGCAATGCGGCACCGGACCACTCGCCGCCCAAGGCCAGGCCCTGTGCGAAGCGCAGGATCACCAGCGCCGTGGGCGCAAGTACCGTCCAGTGGCCCTGTGCGGCGGGCAGGAAGCCCATCAGGAAGGTCGCGATACCCATCAGCAGCAACGAGGCAACCAGAGTTCCCTTGCGTCCCAGCTTGTCACCGTAGTGGCCGAAGACGATCGAACCGAGCGGGCGCGCGATGAATGCGACACCAAAAATGGCGAAAGAGGACAGGATGGCGTTGATCGCCGTGGCGTTGGGGAAGAACAGCGTTGGGAAAACCAATACCGACGCGGTGGCGTAGGCATAGAAGTCGAAGAACTCGACCGTGGTGCCAATCATGCTGGCGAACAGCACGCGCCCACGGGTGTTTTCCTTTGGCGCTACTGTCTGGTTAGCCTGCGACATGGCGGCGGCTCCTTCTGAAGTGCGAGTAAAGGCTCGTTTATGACTTCATAATGGTAAGCCGAAACGACCAGTATGTGGATATTTGTGTCCAATATTTGGACACATTTTTTATTCAGCACCCGCCTGGCCACTTATCCGCCCCTGACTTGCGCGAAATGTGCTCCCGAATAGTGAGACGCGGCAATCGAACGCAGCGCATGCCCTATATCAAAAGACGAGCGGACTATGAAGTGCCCCACGAAAATATACTTCTGCGCCAATTTGCGGCAGTGGCCGTGCGCACCACCTGGCGCTGGCTTCCACCGGCCCTGACAGCGCGAAAAAGCCGGGCATTCCCGATTGCTGCTCAGGAACGCCCGGCTTATGCGGCAAGAGACCTAGATATGACGGTGCAAGCGGCGGGCGGCTTCGGCCAAAGAACCGGAGAGCGATGGGTAGACCGAGAAGGTCTCGGCTACATCATCCACGTGCAGGCTGTTCTGCACCGCAAGCGCCAGGGAGAAGATCAATTCGCTGGCCCGCGGCGCGACGACAACGCCACCGATAACGGTGCCCGAGCCCTTGCGCGCAACGATCTTCACGAAGCCCTGCTCGACGTTCATCATTTTTGCGCGAGCGTTGGTATTCAGGTCAATCTTGATGATGTTCGCCTGGTACTTGCCCTCGGCGACCGCACGCTGCGAGACGCCGACGGTAGCGATTTCCGGGGAGGTGAAGACGTTCGAGGAGACCAGATTCAGATCGATCGGCTTCACCGAGTCGCCGAGCAGGTGGGCAACGGCAATGCGGCCCTGCATCGCGGCCACCGAAGCCAGGGCGAAGACACCGGTGCAGTCGCCAGCGGCGTAGACGTTGGTGACGGTGGTGCGCGAGACACCGTCCACCTTGATGTGGCCCGAATCGCTGAGCTGAACGCCGGCTTCCTCCAAGCCGAGGCCTTCGGTATTCGGGATCCCGCCGACGGCTACCAGGCAATGGCTGCCTTCGAGCACTCGGCCATCGGCCAAGGTGACAAACACCTTGTCCCCCTTGCGCTCCACGCCTTCGGCGCGTGCCTGGGAAACGACGTTGACGCCGTTTTCCTTGAAGGCGTCCTCGAGCACGGCCGCGGCATCCGCATCCTCGCCCGGAAGCACACGGTCACGCGAGGAGACCAAGCTCACCTTGGCGCCGAGCAGATTGTAGGCCGAAGCGAACTCCGCACCGGTGACACCGGAGCCAACAACGATCAGGTGCTCTGGCACCTCGTTCATATTATAAATCTGGGTCCAATTGAAGATGCGCTCGCCATCTGGCTTGGCGGTAGGAAGTTCGCGCGGATGGGCGCCGACGGCAAGCAAGATGGCGTCGGCTTCGATCGACTGCTCCGAGCCGTCCGGGTGGCTTACCGCCACCGTCTTGCGGTCCACCAGGCGGCCGTCGCCGATCACGATACGCACCCCGGCACGCTCCAGGCCGGTGCGGATATCTCCGGACTGTTCCTTGGCCAAGGCCAGCAAACGGTGGTTGACCACCGAGAAGTCGGTCTGCGCATCGTTGATGCCCTCGATGTTGACACCGAAGGTTTCCGCATGCTGCACCCGGCGTACCGCGTCAGCGGTAGCGATGAGGGTTTTGGACGGCACGACATCCGTGAGGACCGCCGAACCACCCATCCCGGCACGCTCTACAACGGTGACATTGGCACCTAGCTGGGCGGCTCCCATGGCAGCTTCATAGCCACCTGGTCCGCCACCAAGGATTACTAAACGGGTTGCTTTATTCCTACGATCTGCGCTCACCTTTCCCATTGTTCACCATGCACCGGATTTGCGCACATCACGATCGAGTGAATTTCGCCCCGTTGCCACCGTTGCCACCTGACAAAGGGGCTACCTACCGGTAGCGTATTTCACGTGAATGATATGCAAAACGACCCACAGGCGTTGGCGGCACAGGCCGCCCAGGTAATTGCCGAGCAGACGAACGTCGAAAAGCACGACATCGCTCTGGTCCTAGGCTCCGGTTGGGGCCAGGCCGCCGAGCTGATCGGCGAGACCACCCACACCCTGGATGCCGCCAACATCCCCGGGTTCCATGCCCCGGCCGTACCCGGCCACCGCGGCAGCATTTCCTCGATCCTGACCGAAACCGGCAAGCGCGTGCTGGTCCTTGGCGCGCGCACCCACTATTACGAGGGGCGCGGCGTCCGTTCGGTAGTGCACCCGATCCGCACCGCTGCCGCTGCCGGCTGCACCCAAGTGGTGCTGACCAATGGCTGCGGCGGGCTGAATCCGGCATGGACTCCGGGTACCCCGGTGCTGATCTCGGATCATCTGAACCTCACCGCCGCCTCCCCGTTGGAAGGCGCCACCTTCGTGGACCTGACCGACCTCTACTCCTCGCGCCTGCGCGAGGTGGCCCGCGAGGTCGACCCGACCCTGGACGAAGGCGTGTACGCCCAGTTCACCGGCCCGCACTACGAGACCCCGGCCGAGGTGCGGTACGCCAAAACCATCGGCGCCGATCTGGTGGGCATGTCCACCGCGCTGGAAGCCATCGCCGCCCGCCATGCGGGAATGGAAATCTTCGGCATCTCGCTGGTGACCAACCTGGCCGCCGGCATCAGCCCGGTTCCATTGAGCCACGAAGAGGTGATCGAGGCCGGCCAGGCTGCCGGCCCGCGGATCTCGAAACTCCTGGCGCAGATCATCGCCCGGCTCTAGGCGAGAATCACCTTCACTTTTCGAGGCTAGGAAAACGATGAACCACACCGAGAAAATCCAGCTCCTCGCGCGGGCCGCCCAGTGGGCGGCACAGGATCCGGATGCGGCTACCGCCGAAGAACTCCAGCAGCTGATCTCCCGGGTCGAATCCGGGGATGCGATCGCCATGGAGGATCTTGCCGAGCGCTTTGCCGGCGTGCTCGAATTCGGAACCGCCGGGTTGCGTGCCGAGCTCGGCGCCGGCCCCATGCGGATGAACCGGGTCGTGGTCCTGCGCACCGCCGCCGGGATCGCCCGGTTCCTCAGCGAACGGGCCGCAGGCGCCTATGCGCCCAAGGTCGTGATCGGCTTCGACGCGCGCTACAACTCGGAGGTGTTCGCCGTGGATTCGGCGGCGGTCTTCACCGCCGCCGGCTTCGAGGTCCTGCTCATGCCTTCGGCACTGCCGACCCCGGTGCTCGCCTGGGCGGTGCGCACCTTCTCCGCGGAGGCCGGAGTCATGGTCACCGCGAGCCACAACCCGCCCCGCGATAACGGCTATAAGGTGTATGTCGGCGGCAGGGTGGCCGACGAGGTGGGCCGCGGCGCGCAGATCGTCTCCCCCATCGATGAGCAGATCGCGGAGCTCATCGATCCGAACCAGCCGGTGGCGCAGATTGAGCGTCAGGCCTCCGGGTGGACGGTGCTTCCAGGTCCCGGCCAGGACGGAGACATCGAGGCGGCCTATCTGGATTCGATCGGCAAGGTGATTGATCCGGCGGATGAAGCCCGCGCGCTGCACCGCAAGCAGCTGAAGGTGGTGGTCAGCGCCATGCACGGCGTCGGCGGTCACACCATGCGCCAAGCCTTGCGCAACGCGGCATTCACCGATGTGCATATGGTCCCCGAGCAGGAGCACCCTGATCCGGACTTCCCGACGGTGAAATTCCCCAATCCCGAAGAGCCCGGAGCCATCGATTTGTCCCTGGCCCTGGCGCGCAAACTCGGCGCAGATCTGGTCATCGCCAATGACCCCGACGCGGATCGTTGCGCCGGTGCCATCCATGACGGCACCGCGTGGCGCATGCTGCGCGGCGACGAAGTGGGCTGGCTGCTCGGAGACCAGCTTTCGCGCACCCTCCCGGCGGAACAGAAGCTGGCGAATTCAATCGTCTCCTCGCGCATGCTCGCCGCAATTGCCAAGGACAGCGGGCGCGAACACGAGGAGACCCTCACCGGTTTCAAGTGGATCTCGCGGGTGGAGAACCTCGGCTTCGGCTACGAAGAAGCACTGGGCTACTGCGTGGCTCCGGGGCTCGTGCGCGACAAGGACGGAATGTCCGCGGCGCTGGTGCTCGCAGACCTGGCGGCGGAGCTCAAGGCCGGCGGCAGCAGCATCCAGGGGCGCCTGGACGAGCTGGCGGCCCAACACGGCGTGCACGTCACCGACCAGCTTTCCCTGCGCTTCACCGACCTGTCGCAGATCCCGGTGCTGATGGACAAGATCCGCACCAGCGCCCCGGCGGAACTCGCCGGAGCGGCGGTCACCGAGGTCACCGACCTGTCCCGCGGCACCGAAAAGCTGCCGGCAACCAACGCAATGGTGCTGCACACCTTTACCGGGGCGCGCGTCATAGTCCGCCCCTCGGGCACCGAACCCAAGCTCAAGTGCTACCTCGAAACCGTGGAGCACGCAGATGACTTGGCCGGCGTGCCTGCCGCACGGGCGCGTGCCACCGAACAGTGTCTGGCCCTAAAGCGCGAACTCGAAGCGTTCCTGAACGAATAAATTGTTCGTGCAGGACCTGCTCAAAAACTAGGTAAGAGAACGAACAGAGGATCAAGATGAGTGAACTGAGCGCCCGCGACATTGCCGGCTTTATCGACCACACCCTGCTGGCACCGAACGCTTCACGCGAACAGATCGTGACGATCTGCGAGGAAGCCAAGAAGTATGAGTTCAAGTCCGTCTGCGTGAACCCGCTGTGGGTGTCCACGGTCTCCCGCGAGCTCTCCGGCTCCAACGTCTTAACCTGTTCGGTGATTGGCTTCCCGCTGGGCACTTCCACCACCGATACCAAGGTCTTTGAAACCCGCACCGCGGTAGCCGACGGCGCCAACGAGATCGACATGGTGATCGACGTGGCTGCGGCGCTGCGTGGTGATGGCGACGCGCTGGTTAACGAGATCTTCGCCATTGCCCAGGCAGCCCACGAAGGTGGCGCGATCTTGAAGGTCATTATCGAAACCTGCCTGCTTACCGAGGAGGCCAAGGTTCTGGCCTGCGAGGCAGCCAAGGCCGCGGGCGCCGATTTCGTGAAGACTTCCACCGGGTTCTCCACCGGCGGCGCCACCGTGGAAGATGTCGCCTTGATGCGCAAGACCGTCGGCCCTGGTCTGGGGGTCAAGGCTTCGGGCGGTGTGCGCAGCGTGGAAACCGCCCGGGCCATGATTGCCGCCGGCGCAACACGTCTCGGTTCCAGCTCCGGAGTTGCTATCCTAGAGGGAGAGCAAAGCGGGTCCAGCTACTAAGGCACCGCACCCATTCGTTTCCTCAAGGAGAAAAAGTGTACTCGAACGGCAAGAACACCGCCCACTCTGGTGAAGGTCGCCTCGTTGGCAACATCGTTAATACCGTGATCTTCCTGGTGCTGTTCTCGGCTGGCATCTACGCCCTGTCCTACTGGACCTTGGAGACCGCTTGGTGGCCAACCATCGCATGCTTCGTGCTGTCGTTCGGCGCCTTCGCGATTCCGATGCACCTGATGGGACGTTCGGACTCCATCGCCGTGGCTGCCGCAGCTAACACCGCCAAGTAAGTCAAGCTTGAATCAGGGGAGGTCTTCGGACCTCCCCTTTTTCGTGCCCAGCCCGGCCAAGGCTGCTTGCTTGGGCTTAGGCTGCCAGACTAGTCTCAAGCCATGACCAGCAACTGGCACGAACGCATCGAATTATTCTGGAACACCGCAGGGACTAAAAATCCAGATGCCCTGCGCAATGAGTTGGCGCAACTACTTGCGCAAAAGCCAGCAAATGATGCTGAGGCCCTTTTTGAACGAGCCTCTCTGCACGATTATCTGGGCGAGGAAGCCCTGGCCATCGGCCCCTACCGCGCGGCCATGGCCGGGACGTTGAGCGAGCAGAAACTGAGCGAAGCGCGAATCCAGCTGGCCAGCACCCTGCGCAATGTGGGTGAGTTCCAGGAAGCCATCAAGCTGCTCCGTGCGGTCGGCCCGGACTCTTCCCTGCACCGCGATGCGCAAGCGTTTCTCGCCTTGGCCTTGCATGATGCCGGCGAAGGCACCGCGGCCCTTCGGGTCGCCTTGCAAGCATTGGCTCCGAGCCTGGCACTCTATGCCCGGCCGGTGCACGACTACGCGGACGAATTACACGCTGAATGACCGATGGCCGGGATCCCAGAATCCAGTTCTGGGATCCCGGCCATCGGTTTGCTCGAGGCCTACTTTTTCGCTTCGGCCACCGCTGGCGTCGGCTCGAAGATTCCGTAGAGCATGCGTTCGGCCCATTCCAGGATCGCCTCGTCGGCCAGGTCCTTGCCGCCCACCGGCGAAGTCCGCGGCTTCGGGATGAAGATCGCGTTCAAGGCCGGCTTGTTCGCGGCCCCTGGGTAGAGGCGTTCCAAACGGACCTGGCGCGAGGCCGGAAGGTCTTCGATCTTTGCCGGAGACACCTTGATGTGGTTCCCGATCTGCTGGATGTCACGCAGCCCCACCGCGCGTGCCCTCACGCGCAGCGCCGCGACACGCATCAGGTTCTCTACCGGCTGCGGCAGCTTGCCATAGCGGTCCTCGAGTTCCTCGCGGACCTCGGCGAGCGCTTCGGCAGTTTCGGCTCCGGCAATATTGCGGTAGGCCTCCAAGCGCAGTCGTTCGCCCGGCACGTATTCGTGGGGCAGGTGCGCATTGACCGGAAGGTCAATTTTCATTTCGGTGGCTTCTTCTTCGCCTTCGCCCTTGAAGTCCGCTACCGCCTCGCCGACCAGGCGCAGGTAGAGGTCGAAGCCGACCCCGGCGATATGTCCTGACTGCTCCCCGCCGAGCAGGTTGCCTGCTCCGCGCAATTCAAGATCCTTCATCGCCAATTGGTAGCCCGAGCCGAGCTCGTTATGCGCCGCCACGGCCTTCAGCCGTTCCAGCGCCACCTCGCCGAGCGGCTTCTCCACATCCCAAAGGAAGTAGGCGTAGGCGCGCTCGCGGGCACGTCCTACACGCCCGCGAAGCTGGTGAAGCTGGGAGAGCCCGTAGTTGTTCGCCCGGTCCACGATCAGCGTGTTGGCGTTCGAGATGTCCAGGCCGGTTTCGATGATGGTGGTGGAGACCAGCACATCGAACTTCTTCTCCCAGAAGTCCTGGATGATCCGTTCCAGCCGCGATTCGCTCATCTTGCCGTGCGCCACCTCGACGCGCGCCTCGGGAACCAGTTCGCGCAGCTCCGCGGCGACCCGGTCGATGGAGGAGACCCGGTTGTGCACGAAGAACACCTGCCCGTCGCGCATCAGCTCGCGGCGGATCGCGGCGGAAATCTGCTTATCGCTGCGCGGACCGACGAAGGTCAGCACCGGGTGGCGCTCCTCCGGCGGGGTGGCCAGCGTCGAGGTCTCGCGGATTCCGGTTAGGCTCATTTCCAAGGTGCGCGGAATAGGCGTGGCGCTCATCGCCAGCACATCCACGTTGGTGCGCAGTTTCTTCAGCTCTTCCTTGTGTTCCACACCGAAGCGCTGTTCCTCGTCGATGACCACCAGCCCGAGGTTCTTGAACTGGACGGTCTTGGACAGCAGCCGGTGGGTGCCGATCACGATATCGATCGAGCCGTCCTTGAGCCCGGCAAGGATTTCCTTGGATTCCTTGGCCGTCTGGAAGCGGGAGAGCGACTTCACCCGCAGCGGGAAGCCCGAATAGCGTTCGGTGAAGGTCTGGTGGTGCTGGGAGGCAAGCAGAGTGGTTGGCACCAAGATGGCCACCTGCTTGGAGTCCTGGACCGCCTTGAACGCGGCGCGGACCGCGATCTCGGTCTTGCCGAAGCCCACGTCGCCGGAGATCAGCCGGTCCATGGGGATCTCGCGTTCCATGTCCTGCTTGACCTCGTTGATGGCGGTGAGCTGATCCGGGGTCTCGATATAGGCGAAGGCCTCTTCGAGCTCGTTCTGCCAGGGGGTGTCCGGACCGAAGGAGTGGCCGCGACTCGCCATTCGCGCGGAGTACAGCTTGATCAGGTCCCCGGCGATCTCCTTGACCGCCTTGCGGGCCTTTGATTTGGTGCTGGCCCAGTCCGAGCCGCCCATCTTGGACAGACTTGGCGCTTCGCCTCCCACGTAGCGGGTGACCAGATCCAGCTGCTCCATCGGAACGAAGAGCCGGTCCCCCGGTGCCCCGCGCTTCGAAGCGGAGTATTCCACCACGAGGTATTCGCGTTTGGCATCCTTCGAGGAGCCGGACACCTTGCGTGCCACCAGTTCCACGAATTTGCCGATGCCGTGCTGCTCGTGCACGATGTAGTCGCCGGCTTGCAGGGACAGCGGATCCACCGCATTGCGCTTGCGCTTGGCGCTGAGCTTGCGCGTCTTGCGGCTGCCATAGGCGCTCGAACGACCCAACAGGTCGGCCTCGGTCAGCAACCCGAACTTCAGCTCGTCGAAAACGAAGCCGCGCCCCGCGGTGGCCTGCGTGATTTCGATGAGTCCCGCCGTGGGCAGCTGGCTGAGCTCCGGGACGCGGTGCGCCGGGATCTGGTATTCCTGGAAAAGCTCGGACAGCCGCGCCGCCGGGCCCGGGCCTTCGGTGGCCACCACCAAGCGCCACCCGTCCTTGACCCGGCCGGAGAGGAACTCCATCATCGCTTCGATATCGCCCTGGTAGCCGCGTGGTTCGCGGGCCTCCACCCGGATGGTCGCCGCGCCAAGGTCAAGATCTTCATCCGCGCCCAGCGAGGTCAGCGACCACCACGAGACCTTGGCATCCTTCGCATGCTCAACGGTTTCGGCCAGCGAGGCGAAGTCGCCGGAGGCGAGCTTGCGTCCGGACTCCGCGGTGCTCAGATCCAATGGCGCCGCCGCGCCGTCGGAGGCCGAGGCCCATGCCGCGGCCAGGAATTCAGCGTTGGTCGCATTCAAGTCGTGGGCGCGCGAGCGGACTCGCTCGGGTTCCATCACCAGCGCGATGGACGAGGCCGGAAGCAGCGAGAGCAACGGCACCATCTCATCGACCAACAGCGGCGCCAAAGATTCCATGCCTTCCACGGCAATGCCGCCGGCAATTTTGGTCAGCATTTCCGTCGCCGCGGGGAAGTTCGCCTTGAGGTTGGCGGCCCGGCTCATCACCTGCGGGGTAATGAGCATTTCGCGGCAGGGAGTGGCCACGATCTTGGCTGGGGCCTCGCCCTCCAAGGAACGCTGATCGGCGATCGAGAAGTAGCGCATCGAATCGATTTGCTCGCCGAAGAAGTCGATGCGCACCGGATGCTCAAGAGTTGGCGGGAAGACGTCGATGATGCCGCCGCGGACGGCAAATTCGCCGCGATGAGTGACCATGTCCACCCGGGCATAAGCCGCCGCGGCCAGATCCCTGATGACTCTTTCGAAGCCCGGCTCCGCGTCGAGTTCGAGTTCCACCGGGCGCAGCTTGCCCAACCCGGAGACCAGCGGCTGGAGCACCGCGCGGATCGGCGCGATGATGACCTTCAGCTTCGGGTCTCCATCGTGCAGCCGCCGCAGGACTTCCAAGCGACGGCCCACGGTATCGCTGCGCGGGGAGAGCCGCTCATGTGGCAGGGTCTCCCAGGAAGGGAACTCCGCGATCTGCTCTGCGGGCATGTACGCGGTCAGGGACGCCGAGACGTCCTCGGCCTCGCGCCCGGTGGCGGTCACGATCAGCATGACCGACTGGTCTTGCCCGGAGAAGAGCCCCTCGGCGACGTGGGCGCCGAGAATTGCGCGCATCCCCGGTGGGGCGGCGATCTCTAGCGCTTCGCTGCGGGCGTTGAACGCCAACGAGGCGCCTTGCTGGATTCGCCTAAATGACGGTTCCTCGCGCAGGAAATCATGAAGTCCGCTCAGGCTCATGTTGCTTAAAGTTCCTCTCCTGAAGGCAAAATATCCGGTAGCGCACCACAAACAACGACCGCAAAATGTTTCCGCGGTCGGCGCAATGCCAATATGTTGTTTTATGCTGCCTTCCTAGCCTACCTAACCTGAGGGAACCGATAGGGTTAATAACGACCAGAACCGGCACGGAACACAAGTTTGTTCTGCACGACCGCCGAACCTTTCAAGAACGGGATTCGTATTCATGGCATTGAACGCAAGCACGCAGATCGCGCACCCTGCAGACCAGGTCATCGCGACCTTGGCCGATCGCGGTTTCGCCGAGCATCTGACCTCGCTCGCCAAGGGCACGTTGACGAGTTTCACCGTTGAGGGCGACACCAATAGCGCCTTCACCCTGACCACCGTCCGCGCGCTGCCCACCGACCGCGTGCCGGACTTCGCCCGTAAATTCGTGGGCGCTTCCATTGATGTCACGCAGGTGGAGCAGTGGAGCGCACCGGATGCAGCAGGCAATCGTTCGGCATCGGTGAAGATCAACGTGGCAGGCGTTCCGGTGTCGGTCTCCGGCACCGAGTCGTTGAGCCCAGCCGGTGAGCAGAGCGATTTCGCCATCGATGCGAAGGTTTCCTCGTCGATTCCGTTCATCGGCGGCAAGCTTGCCTCCGCTGCGGAGCCGTATCTGGGCAAGGCGCTGAACATGCAGGCCGCTCAGGTCAATGAGTGGCTCTCGCGGTAACCGCCGTCGAGAACCAACGGCAATATCCCGGGTCGGTGTGAAGATGCGCTCACCCGGGATTTTGTGGTTCCAGCCACGTTTCGCGCTAATGTTAAAGTCAGGTGTGCCGGGAAGTCTGGTCGGCGAACAAATTTTCATTTATCGAAGTAAGCGAGTTCAACAATGACTCCAACGCCCTCTTCAGGTTCGCCAAGGAACCTGTTTTCGCGCCCAAGCTACAAAGAGTCGGTGCGCATTGGAGATATCCTGCGCAAGGAAACCGTCGGCGGCATGGTCCTCATCGCTGGCGCGATCCTCGCGCTCATTTGGGCGAACACGCCGATGCGCGATTCCTATTTTGCGCTGCGTGATTTCCACTTCGGGCCCACCCTCTTCGGTGTCGACCTGAATCTTTCCATCGGCCACTGGGCAGCCGACGCCCTGCTGGCGGTGTTCTTCTTCCTGACCGGTCTGGAATTGAAGAAAGAATTCGTCATTGGCGATCTGCGCAACGTCAAAACCGCGGCGGTCCCGGTCGCCGCTGCCTTCGGTGGCGTGCTGGTTCCGGCGTTGGTCTTCGTGGCTATTGCCGCCGGCTCCGGGGGCGGCACCGAGCTGCTCCGCGGCTGGGCCATCCCCACGGCGACCGATATCGCTTTCGCCGTCGCGGTGCTTGCCGTCATCGGTTCGGCTCTGCCGGCCGCGCTGCGCATCTTCTTGCTGACCCTCGCGGTGGTTGATGATCTGATCGCCATCGTCATCATCGCCTTCGTCTTCACCGACGAGCTCAAGCTGGCCTACCTCGGGCTGGCCCTGATTCCGATCATCCTGTTCACCGTGCTGGCCCGCTCGCTGGGCAAGTTCTTCGCCAAGCGCGCCTGGGCGGCGTGGGCGATCCTGTTGCCGCTGGGCGTCATTACCTGGATCTTCATCTTCGGCTCGGGCATTCACGCAACCATCGCGGGCGTGGTTCTGGGCTTCTGCATCCCGGTCAAACGCACCGACGGCCGCGAAGGCTACGGTTTGTCCGAACTCTTCGAGCACCGTTTCCGTCCGCTCTCTTCCGGTTTCTGCATCCCGATCTTCGCCTTCTTCGCCGCGGGTGTCACGGTGGTTTCCTCCGATTCCGGCGGCGGCGGGCTGTTCACCGACCCGGTGCTCTGGGGCATCGTGCTTGGCCTGGTGCTCGGCAAGCCGATCGGCATCATGGGCTTCACCTGGTTGCTCACCAAGTTCACCAAGGCGTCCTTGGACAAGGACGCCAAATGGGCTGATCTGTTCGGCGTGACACTGCTGGCGGGCATCGGCTTCACCGTCTCCTTGCTGGTCTCCGAGCTGTCCTTCGGTCTGGAATCGGAGCACTACGAGCATGCAAAGGTCGCAATTCTGGCCGGTTCCTTCATCGCCGCGATCCTCGGGGCCTTGTGGCTGATTCCGCGCAACCGTGGGTACAAGATCATTGCCGCCCGCGAAACACGCGATGACAACAAAGACGGCATCCCGGATGTTTACCAGCCCGGTGACAAAGACTAGCTCTGCTTGACGAAGAAACCCTTGCTCGGCACATTTTCAATGTGCGGAGCAAGGGTTTCTTATATCTAGAGGCTCTGGCGCTGCCCTGAGATCCGCTCAGGCGTTGGCACCCAGCATGGCGGCTTCGGCTGCCACCCAGGCGAGCATGGCGCATTTGACGCGTGCCGGGAACTTGGAGACACCAACGAATGCCGCAGCGTCTTCCAGCACGTCCTCGTCCGGAACCATGGTGCCCCGCGAGCGCATCATTTCACGGAAGACTTCCAGCTTGTCCAGGAATTCATCCTTGGTCATCTCCGGGAGCATCTCGCTGAGCACCGAGGCGGAGGCCATGGAGATGGAACAGCCATCTCCTTCCCAGCTCATCGCGGTGAAATGCGCGTCGCCATCCAGAGCCACGCGGACACGGATCTGATCTCCGCAGATGGGATTGTGCTGGTGCGATTCGCCATGCAGTTCGCCGTCTGCCGGGTCGGCCAAGGGCGAGCCGAAGCGACGCTTGGCGTGGTCGAGGATGACCTGTTGGTACAGCTGATCTAGCTCGTTCATTTAAACTCCAAAGTATTCACGCACGGAGGCAACGGCCTCGATCAGCGCGGTAACGTCCTGCTCGGTGTTGTAAAGGTAGGTGCTTGCACGAGTCGTGGCAGATACTCCCAGGGCACGGTGCAGCGGCTGGGCGCAATGGTGTCCGACGCGCACGGCGATGCCGCGCGAGTCCAGGAACTGGCCCACATCATGCGGGTGGACCCCGATGACTTCGAAAGGCACGGTGCCGATGCGCTTGATGCCGGAGGGACCGAAAACGCGCACGCCATCCAGCTTAGCCAGTCCCTCGAAGAGCATGGCCCCGAGGTGCTCCTCCCAGGCGGCAATGCGGTCCATGCCGATCTCGTCCAAGTAGCTGGCGGCGGTAGCCAGGCCATGGACCTGCGCGATGCGCTGCGTCCCGGCTTCGAAGCGCTGCGGCGACGGAAGAAATTCGGCATGCTCCATATCGACCACGGTGATCATCGATCCGCCGGTCAGGAACGGCGGCATGGCGTCCAGCAGCTCGGCACGACCGTAGAGGCCGCCGATACCTGTTGGGCCAAGCATCTTATGCCCGGAGAAGGCCATGAAGTCCACGTCCAGGGCCTTCACATCAACGGGCATATGCGGAACCGACTGGCATCCGTCCAGCACCGTCAGCGCCCCGACCTTCCGCGCGGCGGTGACAAAACGCGCAACGTCCGTGATGGTGCCCAACACGTTGGACACATGGGTGAAGGCCACCAATTTGGTCTTCTCGTTGATCAGCTCGTCGAGCAACTCATAGCGCAGTGCCCCGTGCTCGTCGACCGGCACGTAACGCAAGGTCGCGCCGGTGCGGAAAGCCAATTCCTGCCAAGGGATCAGGTTTGCGTGGTGCTCGATCTCGGTCACCAGGATCTCATCGCCGGCACCGATCCGGAAGCGTGCGGAAGCCTCGCCGCCGCGGCCGAGCGAGGCGTTGGAAAGCGAGTAGGAGATGAGGTTCAACGCTTCGGTGGCATTCGAGGTCCACACCAGTTCGTTGCTGCGCGCGCCGATGAACTTGGCCACGGTTTCGCGTGCCTGCTCGAAAATATCGGTGGCTTCAACGGCGAGGGTATGTGCACCGCGGTGCACTGCCGAGTTGGCGTTCTCGTAGTAATGCTGCTCGGCTTCGTAGACGCAGCGTGGCTTCTGGCTGGTCGCTCCGGAGTCCAAATAGATGAGCTCGGTGCCGTTGACCTGGTGCTCCAGGATTTCAAAGTCTGCTTTGATCCGTGCGACCTCTGTTTGAGAGAGCGCTTCGGTGGTTTCTGGGTGACCGGTAACCGTCTGCACGTGGTCCTCCGAGGTAATGGATGTGGTTTGCCAGATCGCTTAAGCTGATTAGGCAAAGGGTACATTAGCTAATTATTCCACTCTAGAACGCAGAACACATCTAAGTAAGTCCTTAGTTAGCAACCCCTCAGCAAAGGCAAAACGGCCAGAACCCCTGCCGCAGTGGCAAAAATTCTGACCGCTTTGATCGCAATACGATCAGGAAGTGTGAAACTTCTCCTGCGCCGCTTCCAACCCGGAGGACATCAACAGTTCGACTGCGTCCGCCGAATTGTCGATGAGAAACGGCAGCGCTTGCTTTTCGGTTTTCGAGAAGTCCTGCAGCACCCAGTCCGCGGTATCCATGCGCCCGGCGGGACGCCCCACGCCGGCACGCACGCGAAGATAGTCCTTGGAGCCCATGGCCTTGGAGATATCGCGCAGCCCGTTGTGGCCGCCTTCTCCCCCGCCGCGCTTGAGCTTGACCGTGTCGAAGGGAATGTCGATCTCGTCGTGGACGACGATCAATTTTTCGATCCCGATGCCAAAGAACTTGGCGAGGTTCGCGACCGGCCCGCCGGAGAGGTTCATGTAGGTCAGGGGTTTGGCCAAGACGATGCGGGGCCCGCCGATGCCTAGCCGGCCCTGGATAATCTGGGCGCGCGAGGTATGGGTTTTGAATTTCGAGCCGGAACGTTGCGCCAACTCGTCGAGCACCATGTGCCCGATATTGTGCCTATTGCCAGCGTAGCCGGGCCCGGGATTCCCGAGCCCGGCTACCAGCCAAGTGTCATTGCTCATGAGTCTTAGCTACTAAAAGCTGTATTGCAGTTCCGAAGAGTGCAATTACGCAGCGATCAGCAGGTCCATGTGATCAACGGTGCGGTTGATGGCGTGGACCTGAACATCCTTGATCGAGGTGGTAACTTCCTTGCCCTCGATGTTCAGAACCAGCTGAACGCCGCGGTCACGGATGGCCAGGGTGGTCTCGTGGATTGGCAGCAGGATGTGCTGTGGCTCGGAGCCTGCACCGTAGATGACTGCTGGGATCATGCCGTCACGGCGGGCCTGACGGGCTGCGCCCTTGCCGAAATCGGAACGGACTACGGCGTCAAGGTTGACAGATGCCATGATGAATCTCCTTAGAGTAAATGAATGCTTCTTCTTACGCCCTGCGTGGACCTGGGAAGCATCCATCATCTGGAGATGAAAGAGCTTTTCCGGCCTTGTCGATAACGGCTACATCAAAAAAGATGTTTCCCTCGCCTGGGCACAATGAGTAATTCTACCAGTTACTCACCCCGGAGAAAAAACATGTAGCCCATCCCACATCATCAAGAGATGATACCTTTTGGCATAGTTCCGCTCCCCCGGTAGCGTGGCAACAATCCAATAGATCAACGGTGAGAATCCGCCTAAACCAAGGAGCACTTGTGGCTACGAAACAACCAGCGATGTCACCGTCCGAGATGCCGGTTTCAGATGTCTTGGACCGTGCCCCCGGGACACGGCGGGCCGAGGCCGAGGAGCTGCTGGGCCTCTATCAGGAAATCACTGCAGAGACACCGGTGGTCTGGGCCGGAAAAATCATCGGGTTCGGTGAATACGAATACTTCCACGCCAACGGGCGCAGCGCACGGGCTCCGCTCATGGCCTTTGCCCCGGGATCTGCAAAGCACACCCTCTATCTCCAAAGCGATTTCGCCGAGAAGTGGCCCGAACTGCTCGCGGCGCTCGGCCCGCACCGGGCCAGCAAGGCCTGCCTCTATCTGGGACGGCTGTCCAAGATCGATCTGGGCGTGCTTCGTGAGCTGCTCGAAGCCTCTCATGCCTTGGCGCGCACCGAAGCCGGGCAGGGTCCGGCTTCCGACGGCTGAGCTTCATGCGCTGGTAAATAGCTTTTAACGGCTTCTGGCCGGCACCCGAAGGTGCCGGCCAGAAGCTTGCGAAACGAGGACTGCTAGGCGCGGCCGTCGAAGAGGTTCGTCACCGAACCTTCGTGGAAGACCTCGGAGATGGCGCGAGCCAGCATCGGTGCGATCGAAAGCACGGTGAGGTTCTCGAAGCGCTTCTCTTCAGGGATCGGCAGGGTGTTGGTGACAACCACTTCGGTGGCACCGGACTCGGCCAGACGCTGCGCGGCAGGCTCGGAGAACACCGCGTGGGTCGCGGCGATGATAACGTCCTTGGCTCCGGCTTCCTTCAGCACGCGCACCGCTCCGGCGATGGTTCCACCGGTGTCGATCATGTCGTCGATCAGCACCGCGGTGCGGCCTTCAACCTGGCCCACCACGGTTTTTGACTCGGCCTGGTTAGGCATGGTCAGATCGCGGGACTTGTGGACGAACGCCAGCGGGGCACCGCCGAGGCGTTCGGCCCACTGCTCGGCAACGCGCACGCGGCCGGTGTCCGGGGAAACCACGGTAACCTGCTCCACATCCACCTTCGTGCGGATGTAGTCGGCCAGCAGCGGGAAAGCAAACAGGTGGTCCACCGGGCCGTCGAAGAAGCCCTGGATCTGCGCGGTGTGCAGAGCGCAAGAGATCACCCGGTCCGCGCCTGCGGTCTTGAACAGGTCGGCGACCAGACGAGCCGAGATCGGCTCGCGGCCACGGCCCTTCTTGTCCTGGCGGGCATACGGGTAGAACGGTGCGACCACGGTGATGCGCCGCGCCGAGGCACGCTTCATCGAATCGATCATGATCAGCTGTTCCATCAGCCAGTTGTTCAGTGGGGCCGGGTAGGACTGCAGCAGGAAGACTTCCTTGCCGCGGACCGACTCATCCGACCGAACGTAGATCTCGCCGTTAGCGAAGTCGTAGGCGTTCAACGGGAGCAGTTCGGTGTCCAGTTCCTTGGCGACTTCCGCTGCCAGTTCCGGGTGTGCCCGGCCGGTGGCCAGGACCAGCTTTTTATCGACATTATGGCTGATTTCACTCATGGGGTTTGCTTTCTCGCTCGCTTCGCTATCACGTATGAGGTGGTCTGAGGAAATGACTTCCTCGCATGAATTACTCGGAATCCGAGCCATTCAATGAGGACTTGAATGCGGCGTCGGCCGAAGGGGTGCCGGGGCGCTTCTCCAGCGTCCAGCCCTCGGTGTTACGCTGCGGGGCCACGGACAGCGCAAGCGCACCGGCCGGGACGTTTTTGCGTACGATCGCGCCGGCGCCGGTGTAGGCGCCGTCCCCGAGTTCTACCGGGGCGATGAACACGGTGTTCGAGCTGGTGCGCACATGCGAACCGATCTTGGTGCGGTGCTTCTTCTCGCCATCGTAGTTGGCGGTGATGTTGCCGCAGCCGATATTGGTGAATTCGCCGATTTCGGCATCCCCGGCGTAGCCGAGGTGCGAGAGCTTGGAGCCGCGGCCGATGGTGACGTTCTTGGTTTCGTAGAACGCGCCGATCTTGCCGTCCGGGCCGAGCTCGGTCCCCGGGCGCAGGTAAGCGAATGGGCCCACGCTGGCTCCCTCGGAGATGCGCGAGTCGGTCGCGTCGGTGCGCTTCACCGTGGCGTTCTGGCCGACCACCACGTTGGTCAAGGTGGTGTCTGGGCCAACTACCGCGTTGGTGCCGATGAGGGTCTCGCCGTGCAGCTGGGTGCCCGGCTTCAGGGTGACATCCTGGCCGATGATGACCGTCGCGTCGATCCAGGTGGTGGCCGGGTCAACGATGGTCACGCCCTGGCGCATCCAGAATTCGGCCTTGCGCTCGTTGTAGATGCGGGCCAGGTTGGAGACCTGGACGCGGTCGTTCGCGCCCTCGATCTGCCAGCGGTCGGCGATCTGCGAGGAAGCGACGCGGCCGCCACGCGAGCGAGCAATGGCGAGCACGTCGGTCAGGTACATTTCGCCCTGCGCGTTGTCGGTGGTGACCTCGGTCAGCGCCGAACGCAGCATTTCGGCGTCGAAAGCATAGATGCCGGAGTTGATTTCCTTGACGGCGAGCTCGGCTTCGCTGGCGTCTTTCTGTTCGCGGATGCCGGAGACATCCCCGTTCTCATCGCGCAGGATGCGGCCGTAGCCCGAAGGATCATCCAGCTCGGTGGTCAGCACGGTGACCGCGTTGCCGCTGGCCTCGTGGGTGACAACCAATCCGGAGAGCACCTCGCTGGTGAGCAATGGCACATCACCGTAGGTCACCACGACGGTTCCTTCGAGGGCTGGATCCACCGCTTCAAGGCCCTGCTGCACGGCGCGTCCGGTGCCGGGAATTTCGTCCTGGTCGGCAATGGTGATGTTCGGGAACTGGCTCAGAATATGTGCCGCCACGAGGTCGCGCTGGTGACGCACCACGGCGACCAGGTTCTTTGGCTCCAACGCAGAAGCTGCATGCAATGCGTGGGAAATCATGGAACGACCTGCGATTTCATGCATGATCTTCGGCTTCGCCGATTTCATCCGAGTTCCCGCGCCTGCGGCGAGGACGATAACGGCTACTGGTGCGTTGACCTGATCGCTCAAGTGCTTTCTCCTGCGAAGTCGAGTTTGAGGTTTCCGGCATTGAAGTAAAACCCCGGTGACAGTCTATCGCGCGGAAGAAGATCGGCTTAACTGGCGCCAAAAAGAAAAGCGCCCGCAAGGGGACGCTTGAGCAAAGTGGTTCCGCCCGTAGGATTCGAACCTACAATGCACAGCTCCAAAGGCTGGCGTGTTGCCATTACACCAGGGCGGAAAACGCACCGCGCGGGCTTTACCCGTTTAGCACGCTAATTATTCTGCCACGATCCATGTCCTGAGTGAAATCGCACAACACACCTATGAAACGTTATTTTTGGCCTTTCAGCTGTTCTCCGGCAAAAAATCACCGGTTCCAGGTGATGCGGATCCGGCTCGATTTGCCCTGCTTCGTAAACTAGAGGTGTGGCTCATTTACTCGGGGGCGAAACCCTACATCTGGAATATCCCACTCACGTCGTATTCGACTCGGTCACCATCGGCATTTCCGAAGGTGACCGCATCGGGCTCGTGGGACGCAACGGCGAAGGCAAATCTTCGCTACTACGCATGCTCGCGGGCAAGATCGAGCCGCACTCAGGCCGCGTGACTAGACGCAGCGGAGTGCGCGTCGGTGTGCTCGACCAGAGCGATACCTTGGATTCCGACGCTACCGTGCACTACGCGCTGGTCGGCGACATGGAAAACCACGAATGGGCCGGCGAGGCACGCATTCGCGATGTGGTTTCCGGCCTGGTGGCGGATTTGGATTGGGAAGCGAAAATTTCCACCCTCTCCGGCGGCCAGCGACGACGCGTCGCCTTGGCCGCATTGCTCGTCCAGGACTGGGACGTGGTCATCCTCGACGAGCCAACCAACCATTTGGACGTCGAAGGCATTTCGTGGCTGGCGAATCACGTGAAGAATCGCTGGGCGAAGAATTCGGGCGGGCTCATGGTCGTAACCCACGACCGCTGGTTCCTGGACGAGGTCTGCACCGACACCTGGGAAGTCCATGACCGCCTAGTTGAACCCTTCGAAGGCGGCTACGCCGCGTACATCCTGCAGCGCGTCGAGCGTGATCGCATTGCGGCGGTGACCGAAGGCAAGCGCCAGAACATGATGAAAAAGGAACTCGCTTGGCTTCGCCGAGGTGCCCCGGCGCGAACTGCCAAACCGAAGTTCCGCATCGAAGCGGCAAACCAGCTGATCGCCGACGTTCCACCGGTTCGCAATCCGCTGGAACTGAAGAAGATGGCAACCACGCGTCTGGGCAAGGATGTGGTGGATCTCTTGGACACCGAGGTCAGCTTCGGTGAGAAGCGCATCCTGAAGCCTTTCACCTGGCGCATCGCCCCGGGTGAGCGCACCGGCCTGCTCGGTGCCAACGGCGCAGGCAAGTCCACGCTCTTGGGCCTGATTGCAGGAACCGTATTGCCTACCGGCGGCACGATCAAGCGCGGCCAGACGGTTAAGCTCGCGGTGCTGGACCAGCAGTTCCGTGAATTGGAAAAGATCGGCGAGGATCGGGTCCGAGAGATCTTGGCCCGCTACCGCACTACTTTTAATGTGGACGGCAAGGATCTGACCCCGGCGCAGCTTTTGGAGCGCTTGGGCTTCTCCTCGGCACATCTGTCCACCAAGGTCCGGGAACTATCCGGTGGCCAGCGCCGCCGGCTTCAGTTGCTGATGATCCTGATGGATGAGCCAAATGTGCTGATCCTCGATGAGCCGACTAACGATGTTGATACCGACATGCTGGCCGCCCTCGAAGATCTGTTGGATTCTTGGCCAGGTACCTTGATTGTCGTTTCCCACGACCGCTACTTGCTAGAACGCGTCACCGATCAGCAGTACGCAATCCTCGATGGAAACTTCCGTCATGTGCCAGGTGGCGTAGATGAATACCTGGAGCTGCGCAGTTCAGAAAGCTCCAAGGGCTCGGGCAACCCCACAAGCGCTTCTGCAAAGGGCGGCAAAACTGCGGGCGGCTCGGGCGTTGACCGTCGAGCCGCGCAGAAAGAACTGAACGCGAACGTGCGCAAGGTCGGTCAGCTCGACCAGAAGATCAGCAAGCTGAACGAAAAGTTGGCAGCACATGATCAAAGCGACTTCGAAGGTCTGGGCAAGATCACGGCCGAGATTCGTGAACTTCGAGAACAAGTTGACGTCCTGGAAGAACGTTGGCTGGAACTGTCAGAATTAGTCGACTAGTCGGCCGCTTCGGGTACTTCCTGAATTGACGAAATGGTGGCGCAGAAACTTCGGTTTCTGCGCCACTATTTTTATGGAGCAAACGCCCAGAAATGTGTCCCGCTTAGCCCCCGTTCACCGGGCATTTTCTCGGGCGGGGTATATGGGAATGCGAAATCGTTGGAAACTCGAAGTTTTGAAAATATCAGAAGTCAGCTGAGCGTCTGTCCCGTATAACGACCGGCTTATGGGACGGTATGGGAACATTATGGAATGCCTACCTTTGACCTCCGTCCGTTATCGGCCGGACAAGTGGAATTGCACGACGCTCGACGGAAACGCCGCTGGACCGTCGATCTAGAACCTTTCGAGATTGGGGCCATCTCCGTCACCACGGCGCAGTACGCGCAATTGATGGGTCAAATCGAAACAGGCTCCCAAGCACCTCTGGTAGATATCAATTGGTTGGAAGCCATCAAGTTTTGCAATGCAGCGTCAATGAATGAAGGGCTTGCCCCTGCATACATCTTCGAGGCAGGCGAAGTGAGTTGGCAGACTAACGCCTCCGGATACCGCCTGCCCACCGAAGCCGAATGGGAATACGCGTGCCGCGCTGGCACAGTGGGGCCACACTATGGCCCCCTCGATGCCATTGGGTGGACAGCGGATGACAAGCTAGAGAACCCGAAAGAAGTTGGCCAAAAACTACCCAATGCCTTCGGACTCCACGACACCCTTGGAAACGTCTGGGAATGGTGCTGGGATCTACTCGATCCGGCTCGCTACGACGATTACCGAGTCTTCCGCGGGGGAGGTTTTGCTGATAAGAGATCGCGCCAATAGACGGGGCAAAACCACAGTAACTATTAATGCCAGAGTAATTAACCAAGTCACCAACGTCATTAAGCAGTGAAGCAGGCACGGACAGTGTTAAACATATTTCGACCAAGAAAAAGTTTGACACAGGAAGTCACGTGCCTGCCCTACCATCATCCATCATGAACCCCCTTTGGAGCCAATTCGAAGCACTGCTCCCAGAACGAAACGTCACCCACCCCTGGGGATGCCACAAACCAAGAATCAGCGACCGGATCATCTTCGACAAACTCATCCAGGTCCTCATCCTTGGTGCGGCCTACGCAAAAATCAGCGACACCACCTGCTCAGCAACCACCATCCGTCGCCGCCGCGACGAATGGATCACCGCCGGGATCTTCAACGCCCTGGAACAGCTCTGCCTGGAAGCCTACGACCGCATCGTTGGGCTCGACCTTGAAAACCTCGTCATTGACGGCTGCTTGGTCAAAGCACCCTGCGGCGGCGAAGCCGCCGGCAAATCCCCAGTAGACCGCGGCAAGCAAGGCACCAAACGCTCCCTGATGACCGATGGGAAAGGCATCCCTGTCGGCTGCGTGATCGCTGGAGCGAACCGGCACGATTCACCGTTGCTGCGCCCGACCCTCGAACGCCTTTCCCGATTTGGATACCTGCTCCCAGAGCAGATCAAGGTTCATCTGGATGCCGGCTACGACAGCCGGCAAACCCGAGGCTTGCTCACCGAGCTAGGATGCGACTGGGAAATCAGCACCAAGGGCGAACCCTTGCAAGCCGGAGTCCGCTGGGTCGTGGAACGAACCAACTCGTGGCACAACCGCGGGTTCAAAAAGCTAGCGATCTGCACCGAACGGAAGGCTCGTGTTATTGAGGCAATGATCAGCTTGGCGAACAGCATTATCGTGCTCCGCAGGTTGATTCGCGAAGCATGGGTGACGCATCGGTGGGATTCACGGCCTAATCGAAAGCCTTAATGCTGGACGTTCACCTATTGGCGCGATCTCTAAGTCGTGGAGCGTGCGGGCTTCGACGCGTCGCGGTGGTGCGCCTGGGATGAGCCACCCAGACGTTGGCCTGCGCATTGCGCGGGGTGCTTTCGATGATGAACAGGCAGCGCAAGGCTGGTCAGCCGAGGTTGATTCTGAACGGGGAAAGATAACTGGCATGCTGCCATCCGGGTGGACGCCCCGGCGATACTGAGACTGACCAATGCAGGACAGCCCATATACATTGTGGCTGGTGTCCCACAGGAGGTTCCTCTTACGTACGTTTCCCCAGAGGACCGGCTTACGGGAAACCTGTAGGTGAAAAGTTCCTTCTAGCGGGTGGGGCGCTGCAAAATACGTTCAACGATTTGCTCGGGAGTTTCATCAGCAACAATTCGCATCTCTGATACGAACGGAAGAGGCTGCCATCCGTGGTACCAACCGCGCATATCTTTATCGCTGAATTCAGTGGCTTGCGGTCTCGTCGAATGTCGATTGACAGTCTCTTCGAAAGCGAGATCGAATGAATAAAATCTGGCATCAGCAGTATGCGCTGCCACGCGCTCTAACATTCCCCCGTATCTGGAGGCGTTAAAGATCCCTTCCAGGATTACGTTGTGTCCACGGTTTAGACAATGAATGGCAGCAATTTCGAGTAGGTCTGCGTGAGCTAGGCTTTCCTGCTCTCGCTCATGGTAAATAACTCTGCGAAAGTGATCCTGCTGAAGCACCGCTGTAAGTTTCCCGAGTTTGGTTTGCAGCATGCGCGCGATCGTGCTTTTCCCTGAGGCTGAATTTCCACGAATCACTATCAACATACACATCACCTGCATTCCTTAAGATCCAAATATGAAACCGATACGCATCGCTGCACGCAGATGACCTCATTCTAGCTCTGGCATAGATGACGGCGTCCCACAGAGCGTTCGGCATGCGGGCGTACTGCCCAGATGCTGAAGGCTCCGAACACCCACCGCAAACTCATCGGCTAGCGACCGGCTCATGGGACGGATCGTAGACTCTCATTTTTAGGGAACCTAAAATCTGGCACGACTCCAAAAATGGTCCGCTTAGTGCAACATGGCATTGCAATTAGTAAAGCGTGGACTGCATTAGCCAGTGGAATGTATGCGGGACGAAAGCCAACGACGCGAAAAGAAGTGTTGCCTTCGGTTATCCGTTGTGGTCCGCAGTAGTTGGCCATGCCCCATCATCGGTGAACTCCGTGGCCCAGTAGTACGGATTGACTTCAATCAGCGTACGCGCAGCCCACCCTCCAGCTGAGCCGGGATCTGATACCGCGACCTGAACGTCCGGCCCCCAAAGTGCGAGTCTTTCTTGACAAAGACCACAAGGAGCAAGAATCGTAACTTGGTCTTCACCGGCTGCCTTGCTCACGCAAACTGAGGCGGTTACTCGTCGATCCATGTTGTACGCCTGACAGATGGCACCCGTTTCAGCACACAGGTTAGCCACAGCATTAAAATTGTCGAAGCTGATGCTAGTTAATATTTGTCCATCTTCGAGGTACAAGGCGGCAGCGACGGCCTGCTCCGCATCTGGCCAGCGACGATTGATGTGTTCTATTGCCGCGTTGACGAGTTTTTGGTTAAGTTTCATAAACGCATTCTGGCATGAACCACTCAGCAAAATGTTATTGGCTAGTTCTAACCTTTCAAATTCCCGCGTCTGTTCATTCCGTCGACCGTCCAACTGAGCGTTCGGCTTGCGGGATTCCGTGCTAGGTGGCCTAGATGGTGAGCAAATGATTGATGATTGGACGCAGTGCCGTACAGAATTCCGCTGCCTGTGTCGGGTCATATAGAAGCCGGAGCGCGAAGCCGTCTGAAATAGCAATGATGCCAGCCGCAGCAGCTTCCGGTTGCGCTGTACCAAAAGACCGCAAGGCCTCTACCAATTGTTCAGAGACTAGCTTGTCCTGGCCTATAAGGATTTCAGCGATCCACGGTGTGTGGATAGCCTCGGCAGCGAAGGCATTCCAGGCGATGGCCTCTTCTCTGCGCTGCTGGTCGAGGGGCAAAGTTTCCTCGACCATGCGAACCAGGTAGTCCACCGCATCTCCACTGAAAGGGAGAGCATTCATACGCGCCTCGGCTCTGGAAATAACCAGATTAACGGCGGCACGGAGCAGGGCTTCCTTGTTGGAGAACGTCTTTTGCAAGGCCCCGACGGACCAGCCCGAATCTGCTGCCACGGTTCGGATACTGACAGCTTGGATACCGCCACGAACAATCAGGTCCAGTACCGATGCGGCAAAGGCTTCCCGCTTATTTATCCCTGATTTCATAAACACCAGAATACGTGTGTATTCTCTGAATATGAAATCGCCATCAACTACCCAGAGCGCTCCCGTTCGCCAATCCTCAGCGAGGTGGTCGGCAGCGCTGGTCGGTGGCCCCGCAGACTTGCTGGATTTCCTTATTCCCCTTTGGGCGGGAACAGCGCTCGGGCTGGATGCGACCGTGATAGGCGTACTGGTTGCAGCGGAACTCTTTGTCTCTTTTGCCGCCAGGTTTCCCGCCGGGCTGCTGGCCGATGTGTGGGAACGTCGGAATATTGCAGCTGCTGGGGCAGTGTTGTATGGGCTCTCGTGCGCTGGATATGCACTATCCGCGGGTTCGGCAATGGCCTTTATCTCGGCGGCACTCGGTGGGTTTGGGGGTGCGTTGTTCTGGGTGTCGTTACGGGCCATAGTGAGCGAATCGGCGGGCACAGATTCGTTTGCCTTTCCCAAGCTGATGACGTGGCAGGAAACTGGATCTTGGGTGGCCTTCGTCGCCGGCCTGACACTAATCAGTTCACTGAATTTCCAAGGTGTTTTCTGGGCCGCTTCCGGTGCCTGCTTCGTCGCTGCGGTAATGATCGCAACAGCACCTCGACGCGCCACTGTGTCCCCGAAACAGGCAGAGTCAGCCTTCCCGACGCAGCGACTACGACCAATGCTGGTTGCTACCGCACTAACCTCGCTGGCTGAAGCAGCAATTGGCTTGCTGTTGCTGCTGCACCTTCAAAAGGCTTTCGACCTCGACGTGGTTTCCATCGCGCTGGTATTCCTGCCTGGCGCCATCGTGATAAGCCTGGTTCCAGGGCCAGCACACCGGATCACTTTGAGGATCGGACGGCGCAGAGTCGCAGCTATCGCAGCGCTATCCAGTGCCACATTCGCGTTCACTTTAGCGTTCGCGCCCTCACCTTTGCCGATCGCCGCCCTGTGGATTCTTAGTGCAGCGGCGTGGGCAGCTATCATCCCGATCGAGCAATCCGTCATCGCCGAGGTAGCACGTGAACGCGGCGGAAAAGGATTTGGGCTCTACGAGTCAGCCAAGTTGGCCGGTGCCGGAGTCGGTGCGCTAGTGGCTGGCGTCAGCTATGAGACAACTTCCTGGCAGGTTGCCTGCATCCTGTTTGCGAGCGTCATCGCCGCCGGAGCCATCGTCACGCCGTGGGCTGTACGTCGCTCTGGCGCCGCCAACGTCCCCCGGGACGAGCCAAGCCCGGTGACAGCACCGGCTGTTTCTACTTCAGAGGAAATGAACACGCCAGGCCCACAGGCCTGGCAACCCGAACATAACCAAGAGGAAAAGATGATGGCAACAACCAAGGCAGATAACTCCAAACTCACTGGCCTCGGCTGGCATCTACTCATTTTCGCCATCGCTCAGATCGCACTGGCCTTCACGGGCATGTCCTGGATAGTGGACTCATTCAGCACCAACGACTTCGGCGAACACCTCGCCTCCGGAGGCCGACCCGAGCTCGAAGGAATCCCAAGCTTCTTGTACGGCGCAGGAAAGATATGGGTCATCTTCTTCGTCATCGACGTCATATGGACACTGATCTCTAGTCGAAAAGGCAGCCAGACCCCGAACAAACAAGAGTAGTAAGCAATCCCAATCGAGAATGCCGGTCGCCCTAGCGGGGATTGCGGTCACACTAGTCACCAACTCGTATGTATCGGCTTGCGCAAGCTCGCCTACCACGGCCGGTTCCAACTTCAACCTGCTCCATCGCTGAATTACGGTCAACAAATAAATCTGAGCCGAACTCATCAAATAGTATCCCAGTGAAGGTTCCTCTTGTGCGCATTGAAATCGATCGTTTAGGAAATCAATTCAGGTGGGCACTTATCCCTCTTGTCCGAGCCTGATGGCAGGATGGAGATATGCAGCACACTGTCCCTATTTACAGCATCGCGAAATCCTACACCGCCGCCGCTGTTCTCTTGACGTTTAATCCGCAACTACACATCGGTGATCGCCTGGTCTGGCTACCAGCGCAGTTGAAATCTCTGTCGTTCGAAGACTTGCTCTCACACCGTTCCGGGCTCAATGATTATTTTGTTTGGCCGGACTATCGAGCTGCAGTAGAGAACGCCGCAGAACCTTGGGACGCAATGGACATCATTGCGCGTGCAGAGGTGCAAAACCCTGGCGGTTTTAGCTATTCAAATATCGGATATCTACTTCTACGCTTAGCTCTCGAAGAATTCCACCAGAAGCCTTTTTACAACGTGCTCGACAGCTTGATCTTTAGCCCTCTTGGGATTCAAGCCTCTCCTTTTGATTCCCCTGATGATTGGGAACAATGCAATCATCCCGCGATCACTGAAGAACTACGCAACTACCACCCAGGATGGGTGTACACCGGAACTTTCGCGGCCACACCCGATGAAGCTGCACGTGGAATTGCGTTAATCATGCGAAACGAGCTGGGGTCGGCTTTGCCTGAAGCAATGTCGAAAACCCATTTGGTTGGTGCTCCGCAGAATCATCCAATGTCGCCGGAAGCTGGGTACGGGCTGGGACTTATGACGCGCGGTCTACCTCCAGTTGTTGTTGGGCATGGCGGGCAAGGCCCGGGGTTCAATCACTTCGCTGCAGTCAGTTCCGATGGTTCTCGCTGGTGCGGAGATACGAGCGCGCAGGAAGGTGAAGATCAGGATTTGATCCGTCGATGCGTGGCCGCTGTGACCAACGATGATCTCACGGTGTCCCAGTAAAGGTTCCCCCATGGATAGGTAGTCGCGATTCCATCGCTACCCCTTACCCCTGATGTACAAGCATCACCGAGACCAAGTGTCCAGGGCCACGACGACGCTCTCCGTCAGTCTGGCGAAGCTGCGCTCCAGGTCCACAGGAAGCTCGAATGCCCCGCGCGTTTCAAGGTCAACGAAGCCATGGAGCGAGGACCGAAGGAATCGTGTGGCATCCACGGCGTCGTCCCCGAGGAGCCCGTAGCCCTCGAGGACGTTGAAAACGACGTCAGAGATTGACGATGAGACACAAGCGTCATCGTCGTCGCCGGAAGCGGGCGCATGTACCGTCATCGGGTACTGTCCGGGATGTTGCAGTGCCCAACGACGATAAGCAAGCGCCAGCGCCCTGATGGCATCGTCTCGGGAGCGTCCGATGGCAGATTGTCCGAGGACGTGGGCCAGACTCGTTTTGGCACGAAGCATGATGTCGCGTTGAAGGCCTGGCATTCCGTCGATGTGTTTGTAGAGGGATGGGGTCCGCACACCTAGGCTCTCTGCCAGGACGGAAAGGCTCAATCCGTCAAGGCTACGGTCATCGAGAATCAGCGCCGCCCGCTCGACGACTATCGTTCTGTTCAATCCGGGCCTAGACATGATTGTTGAGCGCGCTGAGGAACTTGATAATAGCGGTCGAGGTAATCCCTGGTTGCTGCGATTGGGGATAGTGGCCGGCATCGGGAATGATGACGGCAGATCCGTGAAGTGTATGCGCGATCCAGTCTGCTTCGGCCGTGGGGTCCTTGAAGTCCGGGTCTTTCTCGCCCATGAGGACAAGCGTCGGCGAATCCACCGCGGCTAGGCATTCGCCTGCCCGCAGGTGGTCGGTGCGCGTGGTGAGGCAGAAGGCCCTTCTGTAGCCGGGTCGTTTCATGCTCTTGAATGCTGCCTGGCGGTATTCGGCGAAGTCCGCGGGCTTGGTGCCGGCGTAGAGGGTAGGCAGGTAAGCTTTCCAAGCCGCTGGTGCCCAGGGACGTACCATCATGATCCGGAAGAGGAGGTTCTCGACGGCGTTCGTGGATGGTTGGCGAACGAAGGGGCCGATCAGGACGAGTCCACTGATGAGCTCGGGGTGCTCAGCCGCAACGATTACTGCCGCACCTGCAGCCATCGAGTTGCCGACAACGATGGCGGGACCACCCAGTTTCCGTAGCAACCCCTCGATATCCTCGGCCGTGTCGACGTCGCCGTAGCTAGGGAACGAGGCATCGCTGTCCCCGTGTCCCCGCAGGTCCGTTGTGGCAACGGTATATCCGGCGGCAACAAGCGCTGGGGTTAGGAAGCGGTATGTAGACCGCAGTTCGCCCATTCCCGGAACAAGCAGGATGAGCGGCCCTGTGCCTTGGATGTCGTAGGCAATTTTCCCCTGCGTTGGGAGCTGCAAGTATTTCGTTACGAGTCGCGATGCCATAAGGCTAATCTACTTAGCTTAGAAGATAAGTGCAATAGCCTTGAAGTTGTTGCCATGCCCCTTGCTCGGCGAAGCCTGGTGCTTCTACGCTTTGTCGTGAAATATGTGGAGCCCGAGTGTCCCACTGAACGTTCCCCTTGCGGGCGCTCCATTAATGGACCGGCTTACGGGACGCTTGCAAGTGAACCCCGCAGAAAGTCATATTGCCTCAGCTGGACTTGTACATTCTCGAAATTAGGTAGTCTGATGTAATGAAATCACTATCGATTGGTGCAACTGTCCTACTCCTGGCCACTGCGGGTTTAGCTTTTCCGGTCAATCCGCTATGGGGTGCACTTTCGCTTGCTGCCGCGATCTGTTCAGCTGCGACTTATTTCGTATACAGAAAACAGGCAAAAAATACGCGCTAATTCTGGGTCTCTCGAAGTTCTATACCCAGTGAACGTTAGGCTTACGGAACCTGCACTGGGCACAAGGTTGGAGGGCCTGTCCATCGAATCCCATTTAGCCGGCCACCTAACCGTTGCGATAGAAATGATGAATTATTTTGGAATGAGTCAGACCATGAACAAGACACTAAATGGAACCAGTTCTATACGCTTCGAGCGCGGGTAGGGTGTGAAGAATGAACGCGAAATCAGCAGCCGGTATTAGATTACTCTCTTGGTCAGGTACAGGGATGGCGATCTTGTCCTTGCTAGCAATACAGTCATGGGCAGGGCAACTCATTTTTCTGTCGCTGGGTTCCTTATTCTTCATCCTTTCGGCACAGCGAATAGCGAAACTTGAGGCTTTCAGCGCGCATGTGCCGAAGAAGGTCCCGTTTTATCTTGCCATAGCATCAGCGATAGCGTTTCTCGTACGTTTTGCGATTTTGACTCTGACATCGATACCGGCTCAGTATGGTGAATACGTTTCGAGGAATCAGAATCCAGTGGTTTCCTTTGTTGCTAGCAATACAGGATTCTTCTACATTTTTTCCTTAGTATTGCTGTTTGGCATGGCTCTAGCCACTCTGGTTTTTCTATCTATACCGACCCGCGAAAAAACCCGCGAAGCTCTCTCGTAAGTTGTCGCACGAGCCATCTGAAAATTCACGAATTCTGATATCGAATTAATGCCTCAGGCTGGACTCGACTGTTATTCCTGTTCCAAGTAGCTGTCGAAGATCTTAGCTGTCCATAGAGGGTTCGTCTTAGGGGAATGGAACAGCAGTTCCCGAAGGGAATCAAGTGGGTGGCGCTAAGGTGATCACATGATGACAGTTATTTCAGCCCCAGGTGATCTTGTTGTCACAACCAGTGACGGCGTAGACGTACGGTTTGCCGGCATCGAGTCGATTGCCGATGTACCGATGGTTTCCGACGAAACGCTGGGAAGAGAGGGCCTCAGGATCTACTTTCAAGGGATTCGCAGCCACGAGACTTGGCAACGCGACGTTCGCTACGAAGAACAACTGGTGCAATGGGCAGACCTGAGGAATCGTGATGGGGCGGAAGCTGCGGGAGACGCGCCTTCAATGCCTGGCCAGCTTGTTCTTGGACCGGTTGGCGCGGTCATCTCGGACGACGTGGGAACCACTTATCGATTGAGTGCCGGACAGGTCGCCGGGAGCGCGACGGGGTGGGAGTCCACCTGGGTATATCTTCCCGAGCCTCCGAACACGGCGCAGATCCTCACCCTTGAATTCACCCTTGATGATGAACCAACCGGCAAGACATGCCAAGTACGGCTGAACTGACTCCGAAATTGCCCGTTTAGGGTTCCTCTTACGGTGCGATGAAGAAGGCAAGCATTGCTGTGTTTGAATGAAGCGTGAAAGCTTCCAGAAATACTGTATACGTGATGTTGGGACTCCTGCTGACGCTCGCAGGAGCGGCAGGTGGTTTCGTGATGTTCTTGCAGCCATGGAGGAGCTGTCCTGAGATTGATGACAGTTCTGCAGGCTGTCCTGCGACATCAAATGATTTGGGCCTACTTGGCCTTGCCATTTCCATACTCCTCGTAGGGGTAGCGTTCTTGATCATGTCCAGGAGGTCAGAGCGGATTCCACTCGACGCTGCCGGCCCCTTTGGGAAACTCGACTAGGGTCCGATGCCGAGTCTCCTCAGCAATTGAGTGGCGCTCCGCATCTACCTTGCACCGTCCCGGTGAGGGTTCGGCTTACGGGACCGGCAATTTCCAAGTAGACGCCCCTTGCAGTATTCCTGCGATTGCTTATCTGGATATTGCGTCAGCCTCCGCAATGGCGGCTACTGACGTATCATTCACGCTCAGCATCACGCTGCTGTCCCGGCGATCAAAGAGGTGCGTAGTGATCGTCCAGCCGTTGGAATTCCAAATGCAGGGAAGCACTTTAGTGCCGTCCCATGGATGCTCTGGTTTTCCGAAGAGTTCGGTGAGTCGCATCCGTAGTTCGCTGAATCCACTTTGCGTAGCCGGGTCGCAGGATTCTTGAGTGCTGTAGAGATGGACGGTTACACCTAGAAACTGTCCGTTGTACGTGTCCCAGGTACTGAGGGGTTGTCCATCTAGGCCCATATCCAGCTCAGTTATCTGGTGAGGCGATTCATCATTCTCTAGCTCAGCCCGATCTCCAGATTTGAATCCAAGGCGAGCAAAGAGATTTTCGCGTTCTTCATCGCACCGTGGCCAAGGCTCGTCGACCAATTTCCTAACAAGTTCCACTACGGTGCCGGGCACCGGATTCAATTCCGATAAAGAAGAAGTCTCAGGCATATTGTGAGCTTACCTCGCAAAAAGTGAGACATTGCCGTTGGAGGTTCCCCAACTGGAGCCCTGATAGGTAGTGCCTACTATTCCCGGATTTAGTCTCGCTATGACCGAACGCATGAGGCGCATACACGGTATCGATAATCAGACGAACATGCTCAGCGCCTGCCGATAACTGTCGCTGTTTTCACGCGTTGCAAAAGCCATAAGAAGGGCATTCTCACCAAGTTTGCGTGTGAACGCGCCCGAACAAGGAATAGTGATGATCCTCCGGAGACCCGCGCGCCAAGCAGGGATAAGATCAGGGAGATCGCGCCACTCCGGACTGTCTTCGACTCTCGCCGGCAAAGTCGCCAGATAAGCGTCCCATCCCCGTTGCGACCACGTGCGGTAAGAGTCGCTGTCGAATGCGTCATCTCCGAATTCTTCGCGCCAGCCGGGACCCGCCATATCTGCATGCGCAGCAGCATGCCAAAATCGTGGCCACGCATACTCCCACTTGGCCCGAGTATCAGTACTGACCACTGCATCTCGGACGACCACGGGCGTATCTGACAGCAGCGGAGGGAGATCCTCGCCTGGAGGTTCCAACTCGTACGCTTCCCGGATCCAGAGCAACTCCAGGAGCAAACTAGGCCGATCATCGACGGCGATCGCCATGTCGTGCGGCCACGGATTTCCGGGCATCGGTTTGCTCGAACGCATACTTTCCCCCTGTCTCGGTCTATCCCATCCTCGTCGACCCGGGTTCTCGAAGCAACAGGCAGATGCCATGCAGAGCGATCCGTTTGAATGGCACACCCGATCTCCCAAAGAGCGTTCCCCATACCAACAACATGGCGCATTGCGGACGACTTTGGACGCCCCAATGCAGTCGCCTTCGAAAAATGACAAGGTTAAGACGATCTCTCAAGTCCGGAGGCCGTATCTGCCGGGCTACGTGGTTACCGATGATTTTCGGTGCAGTCCCCACCCTGTGATTCCGCGCGGCTTGAACACGGAGAGGACGAGTGCCACCAACAGCACCAGCAGCCCGGCGCCGGCATGGAGCACGGGGGAAAAGTTGGGAAGGATTTCCCCAGCTGCCAGCTCGGTCCCTCTTGCGGAGTCGGACAGATGACGCAGGGTCTGCATGTACATCATCAGGATAGCGGTCGCCAGGACGGTGATCAGCAGTTTCATGAGGACCCAGTAATGCCGGATGAGCCCCCAGGCGGTGCCCAGGGACTGGATGATCCCGGTCAGCAGCGTGGCGACACTCAGCGGGACCAGGGCCGACCAGCCCATCAGGTCCATCGCAATATAGGCCGCACGCACCACCTGCAGGTCCTCGGCCGTCATCGCAGCGATCGCCAGCGCAAGGAATCCAACGACCGCACCGAGCCAACCCACGGAGCATCCGATATGTGCGGCCAATGAGGCCTTACGCAACTTGGGCGGCATGATCACGGCAGATCGACCGCAATCATGCCGGAAACCATGCCCTGCGCGGAGAAATGACGTCCGGGGCCGTGCTCTCCGCCGCTCAGCAGAGCCACAAGCAGGAACGCCACCAGGACCACTGCGATCACCACAAACACCTTGACCCAGCGGGGTATTTTGCGGTCCGGCAACCCTCCCCTATTGGTATCCGGGTGTCGGGAACCGGAGCTTGGAGTATCCATGACGGCCTTCCTGAAGGGGGTGCGGGGACTGGCGGAATAGCCGTCCCTCGCCTATTTTACGAGACAGACTGTCATGTAACAAACAAACTGATGAGATATCGGCGCACTGTATACTATGGACGTGCCCAAGTTATGGAACGAGACGATCGATGCGCACCGGCAGGCGGTGCGCGGGGCGATCCTCGACGCCGCCGCGGCCCTTGTGGCGGACCACGGACTGATGTCGGTGACCATGTCGAAGGTTGCTGAGAATACCGGCATCGGGCGGGCCACCCTGTACAAATATTTTCCGGATGTCGAAGCCATCCTTACGGCTTGGCACCAGCGGCAGGTCCATGACCATCTGATCCACCTCGCCGAGATACGAGATTCCGAAACAGCCCCCTTAGTCCGTCTGCATGCCGTACTCGAGGCCTACGCACTAATCACCTTCCGCCATGGCGGCGGTACCCCGGCGGCCCAGCTCCACCAAGGGACCCACGTCGCCCAGGCTCAGAAACACCTCACCGGCTTCATCGAGGGCTTGATCACGGAGACAGCGCATACAGGGAGCCTCCGGAAGGACCTGACTTCGGCGGAACTGGCTGGTTACTGTCTGCACGCAACCGCTGCCGCCGCCGAAATGCCCTCCGAGGAAGCCGTGCGCCGCCTCGTCGGGGTTATCTTGGCGGGGATCCGGGACCCAACCGGCGGATAGGCGTCCATCAGCCATCCAGCATTCAGCTGGCGGGCCGCCGCCGCATATAGCGGACAGTGGCGGATTTCGGCGAAACAGCCACCACCCACCAAGGAAAGCTCCCGCTCATGCATTCGTCCTTCATCCCGCCGCGTCAGGTCAATATCGGCGACGCGGCAGCATTCGTCGGCACCACACCGCAGGCGATCCGCCACTATCACGACACTGGCCTGCTCCCCGAGCCCGAGCGGGGCAGCGACGGCCGCCCCAGATACGGCAATGAAGACATGATCCGGCTGCTGTGGATCCACAAGATGACCGGCGCCGGGATCGCCTCGGAGGAGATCCGTGACGCCTTTGCCGGCACGGCTCCTGCGGGTGCCGGCAGCGTGCAAAACGCCGCTGTCGCCCAGCGCATGCGCACCCCAGATGGCAGGATGGAGTTGCTACCTGACTTCGTCACCAGCCGCCTCAATCCCCTGCCCAAAGGCTCCCTGCGCCAGGCGGACCTGGACAGCCTGCTGGTCACCGAGCGGATCCTCGGCCCGCTCGGCGCGGCCCTCCAAGCCACCCGTTTCCTTGCCATAGCGACCCACCCGGGTCTGCAGGAAGAATCCGACCGCGTTGATAACGCCGAGGAGGCACTCGATGACACGATCGCTGTCGAGGATCCCCGTGTGGCACAGGTGGCCGCCGAACGGCACGCTTTCGAATTGATGCTGCACGCAGTCATCGAGGGTTCCAGCCTGGCGCAGAGCGACGAAGCGATCTTCGACTCCTGGGACGCGTTGCACCCAGACAACGAAGATGAAGGTGAGCACGGGGTCGGCCAAGACCCCAGCACGGGGCCAGAGACCATGAGCGCAATCGAAGCCATTGGAAAGATGCCCTACGATTTCTCCCCGGCCCGCCTGCGCTGCATGGAATTGGCCGAAGAACTCGCCACCAGCGAGTCACCCGGTTCTTGAACAAGGCCCCTCGCCCTGAACAAGGAAGTCTGCTCAGATATCCGTTGCGCCAGTCGAGGTTCCTTGCGGCATCTTGGTTTAGATATCGCGCTTGGGAGCAGCATGTCGATGGCCCCGCCCGAGAATGCGCCCGTTGCGGGTGCCCCTAGCGGACCGAGCACTTGTTGGAAACAGGGCTTCGCCGCGCCATGGGTTCGGGTCCCGGCCAGCGACCGGCCTACGGGACAAATCAACGTGGAGCACCCCTTTTGGAGCGGTCTAAGCCAGCGCCCCTTCAAACGGATTGCAAAAAGGAAATCACGTTGCCGTTCAGGAAACAGAACACTGTCTTCCACGACGGACCACAAGCACTCCATGGTGCCGGAGCATACCAACCCGAGCATGGACAAGGATTCAATTCGAAAGTTGCTGGCAATCTTCACTGGCCGCTGCTTCCTGCGTCTTCGGCGGCCCTCACCGACGGGCAGAGATGCTTAAGTTGCCTTTCTGGCCTTCGAGGGCATCAACGTCTAGGCTCAGCACTAACAGCAAACGATGGAGGAACCATGGCAACGCAAAGAGTGTCGCCACACACGGGCTCGGAATCACTGAACAAGCTGTCCGTCGCGGCCCTAGCCCTTGCGGCCTTGACCCTTTTGAGCATGTGGTTTCTTGGCAACTCGGGTCTGGCGATCTTTGCGGTGGGCGCGGGCCACGTTTCGCTAAACCAGATCACCCGGCAGGGCGGTCGCGGCCGCTGGCTCGCAATCGTTGCGCTCGTGATCGGATACGCCGTCGCCGCCCTCTCGTTATATTCAATCCTGACTGCCATCCCACTGTTGATCCAGTCCTACATGGCCTGACACCGTATCTGACGAGCAATGTTTCTTGGCCGGCGGTGAAGCCAGCCCGAGGGTTCGTTTCCTATTTTTTGATGTTTCCCATCTCTACGGGTTTCCCGGCATTGGGGTTGCTTCCCATCAGGCGGACAATCCGGGTCTTTCGCGGAATGCCGAAAGGCCCCTCCTGCTCGAAGCCCATCTCGAGGAACAACTCGAACGAGCGTCCTTCCGCGTGCTCATCCACCCACCGGAGCGCCGGGGATACGTCCTGCACCTCAACGAGCGCATAGGCATCCAGATTCCGCACATACCGGGGTGCGGTTGCGACCAAAAGTTGACCCGGTAGCCGGGCGAATTCACCGAGTCGTGTGGTTCGGCGTGGACAGTTCCCATGGCGCGCACGGCACCACGATACGAGGCAGTGTGGTGGATTTTTCGAACAATCAGTTGCCTGGTTGGCATGAATCATTTGGGCCGCAGTATAGCGTCCTGCGCGGGGCCCATGGACACCCGTTTGTGGCCCCTCAGCAGAAGGGCGCCTTCTGCAATCATGCTTGGGAGAGGAACGGCTTCCGGATTCACGGGCGCCAACGGACACCGTTGTCTATGCAGGCCGCCGTGTCGACTGCGCGACCTTCCAAACATGCTGCATCAACGAGCTCGCGATCCCCGACCGGTTGATTCAATTGGACGGTCACGGGAACAGCGTTGTTTCCCTGGCAGTTGTACGCACCTGGTGATAATGGTTCGACATCGACCCGGATCACGATGCGTTCCTGTTCAACCTGCACCATGGGCTCCAGAACGGTCCCGGTCACACCACCGGCACAATCCAGCCGGGTGACGCCCAACTGGAGGCTGGTGGAATTCAGGGTGACCTCCGAGGAATCGAGTAGCTCCCACGTTGCGACCTCACCCACCATCGGAGATCGTGGTGCACCGGCACCACCACCCTCGGGTATGGAAGTATCACAACCGCTGAGTATGGGGATCAAGCAAGCTAGTGCACCAACCAAGAAATGTCGTTCTAATCGCGTGTGCTCCACCTCAAGCCTCCATGCCAATCAGTGTGAATGAGGACCAATCGATCAGTCGGAACCGTTTCTTCCCGAAGTATGGCATATCCGGTGCTTCTCTAATAGAGCAACCACATTTGCCCGAAGCAGAATCCCGGGTAGGCTTCAGCCCATATTTGGTTAACGTCTGTTCGCCCTCCAACCGCGAGGATCTATCCATGGTGAGAAGCAGGCGCCTGCTTTATCCCTTTGAGAGTTCCGCATACGCTGCATCTGCTTTCCGGCGCCGCGCATGACCGAAGAATCGATGGACGTTGACTCTAATGTGCTCGCATCTCGGGAGCCGCTTGCGCAGTCAGGCAGTCTCTTACTTCACAAACCATGCCGCTGGTCGACCACCGTGGTTGCCGGTTCTCGCAGGCGGCCTAGCCACCGCCGCCGGCCCGTTGCGCCGTCATGAATCATGGAAGTCCGCTGGCTCCGGTGCGATGCGTTTGGCCATGAGGCAGAATTTGTTGCCCTCCGGGTCAGCGAGAACGTGCCAACTGCCCGAAGGGACCGCATCAGTCGGCGTCGCCCCCAACGACAGGAGCCGTTCCAGCTCTTCCGCCTGGCCGCTATCTGTCGGACACAGATCGAAGTGCAACGTTTCGGTTCCGCGCACGTCGTCGTCCGTACGCAGGAACAGCATCGTCGGGGCATTTGCAGCTCCGGAGACCGCGACTCCCGTCTCGTCCGCCCCCGTGATCCGGTAGCCGAGCGCGGCGCACCAAAAACGAGCCAAACGTTCCGGACTCCGTGCCTTGATCACGATGTCCGCGATTCGACTAGCCATGCACTCCACCCGCTTCCTGCTCGCCGACCGTGCGGCTTGCGAATTCGTGGCAAGCCCGCGTGGCTGGAACTCGCACGGGCCGGCAAACTGTCAGGATCCCATCGCTTCAGGCGCCGATCGCCAACCGGACAACACTGAGCGCGCCGCCGCCAAATAGCTTTGCGAGAATCCCGCCGGTGATCTCTGCGATTCACAGTACACCCAGCAAGATGTGATGCCGTATATGGAAAAGCTCCCACTCATCCGGCGAGCGCCACATTGCTACTGCGCCACCCCCCTCTTCGATCCAAGCAATTCATGCAGTGCGTCACTCCTCACATTTTCGGTTTCGAGGTAGTCATCTGGGACATTTACAGATACTTTTTAACCTACCTACCGATAGGTAGGCAAATTTCTTGATTTAGAAGGCGTTTGCATGACTACTACAATTTCCCGCCCCCTCAAGGTGGGGGCATGGTTTGCTATCTCATTGGCACTCGTGACAGTTCTTGGTCCGGCAGGCACGGATATGTACCTGTCGTCCTTGCCCGATGTGGTGGAGCATCTAAATGGCACGGCGGCTTCAGGACAACTCACTTTAACCGTTTACTTGCTGGCCATGGGTGCAGGCCAGCTGGTATTCGGACCGATCACTGACGCTTTCGGGCGCCGGCGACCGCTGTTGGCCGCCCTGATCGTTTTCCTGCTGTCCTCCGTATGGGCTGCCATGAGTCCATCAATGGGCATACTCTTGATCGCGCGCACGTTGCAGGGTCTGGCAGCAGCCCTGACCCTAGTCGTGGCCCTGAGCATGGTTCGAGATGCAGCGCAAGGTGTCCGAGCCGCGCAGCTCTTTGCCTTGCTCATGACGATCGAAGGCTTGGCTCCGGTATTGGCTCCCACGGTCGGTGGCTTCGTCGACCAGCACTTCGGGTGGCGTGCAGTGCTTCTGGTCTTGGCCGGGCTCGCAGCAATCGCGTTTGCGAACTCAACGGTGAGCTTGCGCGAGACGCTTCCAGCGGAATCCAGAACGTCGTTGCGGTTGGGCCACGTGATGCGCACCTACGGGCGCATCGCACGGGATGGGCGGTTCCTGCTTCCGGCCCTAGGTCTTTCGGCTGTGTTCTTTTTCCTCTTCGCGTACATCGGCGGGGCCCCGTTCATCTACCAAGGGGAGTTTGGACTCAGCTCAGATACCTTTGGCCTTGTTTTCGGTGGCACCGGTCTCGCCGTGATGATCGGTGCCATTATTGCCGGGCGCACGGTAGGTAAATTCGGTGTCGGCAAACTCGGCGTCATCGGCACTATATTGATCGGCTTCGGTGCCCTGATCGGCTTAATTCTCTCGACTCTAGGATGGGGGCTCGCAGGCATTGTCATCGGCATGTTTGTTGCACTCCTCGGTGTCGGAATAGCCGAAGCGACGTTGATGGCCTTGGCAATGGCTTCGCAGAACACCGCGCTTGGTTCAACCGCTGCGCTTCTGGGAGCTTTCCAGCTGATTATCTCTTCGGCGGCGACGCCCTTGGCAGGGCTTGCCGTGGCGATATCCACGGGAACATGGTTGGGATTCCTTCTGGCCATCGCCTTGATAGCCTTTATCATCGTAGGAGTGAGCATTAAGCGCGCCCCGGCGATCACCGATCTCGGAAGTCACTAGCAGAAGCCTGAACTTGTGGAGGTTTCATTGGCAAAACCCCTGTCCCCGTCAGCCCAACGCGTCTGCTTGGTGGCTGGTGAGCATTTCGCGCAGCATGGTTATGATGGCTCATCACTCACCGTCATCGCCGAAGGTGCAGGCATGCGCAAGGCCTCACTGTATGCGCACTTCTCCAATAAGGATTCCTTATACGAGCAGACTCTGGATTTGGCATTTGCCGACCAGGAGGCCGCAGCGAAAGCTGCATTCGCTAGCGAAGCGGACGGGAAAATGCCGGGAATCGAGTACTTGGAGTCACTGTCCGCCAGATATGCAGCGTCGGTGAACTTCCGCTTCCTGCTGCGGTCCGTGTATGCCCCGCCGCATGCACTTGAAGCACAAATCATTGGCAAATATCGTAACTTCGAAAACGAGCTGCGAGCCTTGTTCGTGTCAGCTGCGGCAAAGGAAGACGAGAAAACGCGCGATCTGACGGAAGCGTATCTGGCGGTGGTCGACAGCCTCCAGATCGAGCTGATCTATAACTCTGCTGAGAATTACAGGGCTAGATACCGAGCCGTGTTGCAGATGCTTCAGCATTACTACGAGAAGTGATCAAAGAGTTCCGCAATGCTTCGGGCCAAGCAGCTGAAGCAGTTCGGCACGAGCACCGCGGTGAAGCCGTCATTCGAATAATGCGTTCGAATGACGGCTTCGAACTGAACTGAGCCAGCTTGCCTCCGGGACGAATATTCGAAGGGGTCCGAGCCACTACTGAGATATCTCTGCGGGCGCCGATCGATTCGATTGCCTGTCTAGCTTTTCCGCAACCGACGAAATCCAGGACTTCGGGACAACAAATAACAAGAAGGGGCTTCCAAGGCCAACCATTGGCCACCCTGTCAACGAACGACGAACCGGATATGCCATCTGTTTTCCGATCTGTGCCCGAATTCCGTCCGGTGGATACTCCCCCGTATGTGGCGTCTGGAAAGATAGCGCTGCTGTGTTTGAATGAAGCGTGAAAGCTTCCAGGAATACTGTTTACGTGATGTTGGGGCTCCTGCTAACTCTCGCAGGAACAGCAAGTAGTTTCGTGATGTTCTAGCAGCCATGGAGACGCTGCCCTGAGATTGATGACAGCTCCGCGGGCTGTCCTGCCACCTCAAACGACACAGCCCTATTTGGCCTTGCCATAGCAGTCCTGCTCCTAGGCGTAGCGTTGTTGATCATGTCAAGGAAACCCCAGCGGATCCCCCTAGAAGCTGCCGGCCCCTTTGGAAAACTCGGCTAAAATCCGATAAAACATCGATTCAAAAATTGAGCGGACCTTCTGCGACGCCTGTGAAGTGTGACCAATATGGGAAGAAGTGCCTCATGCGCCGTGGTACTAGGGTTATTAGAAAAGCTGAGCTCCAACCTTGCCGCCTGGAACGATGAGTTTCAGCAATACTTGCATTGGGACCGCTGTTGGCCACAGTGGTTCGGCGAAAAAGCATGGCCCCGACCGGCAAACAGCTAGCTCGCGATGTTCAGTGGGATGTCGGCGACACATTTTTCGTCCCCCTGGCGCATGAACGGCATGCGCTTGTCCGTCGAAGCAGTCCCAGCGCTGGCTGTAGCCGTGCGGGTTCCAAGCGTTCATCATCAACATCATTGTGGACCGGTTCTCGAACCACAGCAGCTGCGGCCGTTCCCTTTGGTGGTCTTCGGGTTCTCAGCGATCGGGGTTTCCGGGGAATAAGCGTCTCCCGTGACGCTGCGGACTGGGTGTACCGTTGGCTACGACGGGATTTTCGCGTACAGCTTCGACCTGGGGTGGCATTTTGGCGGCTTTCGTACTGATTCATGGTGGCGGTTCCAGTGCCTGGGATTGGCATCCTGTCAGACCGCTGCTTGAGGTATCGGGGCATGAGGTCATCGCCGTCGATTTACCCATCGAAGACGAGAACGCTCTGCTTCAGGACTACGTTCAGGCAGTAGCCGAGGCGGTGGGCGACGCCCAGCACACGATCGTGGTCGGCCACTCGCTGGGCGGCTTCACTGCTCCCCTGGTTTGCGACGAGCTCCAATCGGACGGGCTCGTTTATCTCGCAGGAATGATCCCACTACCGGGCGAGGCATTCGCTGACTGGTGGACCAACACCGGTCACGATCACGAAGCGATAGATCCGGACATCCAGGCTTCGTTTTTCAACGACGTCCCGGAAGATTTGATGCGCCAGGCACTCGCCAGGGGTCGCGACCAGCAAGGTGAATGGATGGCTCGGCCCTGGCCTGGGCAGCGGCATCCGGCCGTCCCCACCAGTGCAATATTGTGCCGCGACGACCAGTTCTTTCCCGCTTCATTCATGAAACGCCAAGTACACCAGCGACTTGGCATCGAGCCGGTTGAAACTCCAGGGGGCCACTACGCCACCTTGAGCAATCCAGACGCTGTTGCTGCGGCGCTGAACGCCTTCGCCCAAACAATCGCTCCGACACCGGGAAAGTAAACCTGGCCCAAGATCTCACCTCCTACGCGGTGCGATCCGCCGGATGCCCCAAGAGTGTCTTTGGCCTGCCGCGCAATAAACCGTTGGCGGACAGTACAGTCGAGATTCCTCTTTGGGTCAGTCTCTGACGCAATTGAATCGGGCGCTGCCCTGCGCGAATCAAGGATACTCTGGCCAGATGGTCTACAACACTCATCAGCGTGACGTCGCAGCTCCATCTAGCGAAGTGGGGTCGCTCATCGATTCGCTTGCCGGTGAGAACGACCGGTTGTGGCCACGAAGCGACTGGCCAGCATTGCGCTTGAATGGACCGCTTGGGGTAGGCGCAGAGGGAGGACACGGGCCAGTGCGCTATTTCGTGACTGCATACGAGATCGGCAGACGGATCGAATTTCAGTTCACCGGTCCGTCGGGTTTCAATGGGCAGCACTCTTTCACTGCCACCAGCCTTACCGGCAAATCAACGCTGCTCCGGCACGAACTTTGCATATCACCTACCGGAATAGCCAGGCTTACCTGGCCACTCTTCTTCCGGCCCATGCACGATGCACTAATCGAAGAAAGCCTGGATCGTGCCGAAAATGAACTCGGTGCTTCTCCAAGTGCCGCGCACCGTCGGTCGCTGTGGACGAAGATCCTTCGGCTACCGTTCTCCGCACGGATGACCCGCAAGTAGGAAACCGACGCTAAAGGTCCCCGCCATGAGACAGTCTGGTCCCCATGCAACTTCAGCTTTAGGGCATGGACGGAAATCGAGATTTCTGTGGACGTGACTTCCGTAGTTTCCAGATCTGTCGAATTGCCCTCGGCTACAACGCGATCAGGTCGCCGTGCCAGAGCCGACCCCGGCAGCCACCTCTTCGATGCCGTTCAGGAGGTCCTGCAACCCGGGCTCCTCCAAGGGGAAATGGCCGCAGCTGCGAAGCAACCGGGTGGTGGTTGGGCCGGGCAAGGTTTGCAGGCTGCTCCCGCTCAGCGCTACCGGAGTCCACTCATCGAGCTCAGGGTGCATCAGATGTACGGGTACGCGTTTTATGCGCGCATCGGAGTGCGGATGCTGTATATAGCTGGCGAGGAATCCAAGAGGGACCCATGCGCCACCTCCACGGGCATCGTTCGCGCAAAGCCGTCCCAGTCCGGGGTCACGACCCATGTTTCTGAGATTGGCGATCCAAGAAATCCTGAGTGGGATCTGGGCAAGCGGACCCCGGACCAGCCTAAGCACGGGCACAAATGCCAAGGCAAGTGAGCCAAACCGCGTCATCGCAGAACGGGCTTTCGACTCTGTCGGGTCGAGAAGGCAGGTAGCGACCACGGCGGCCACCAAATGTGAACGGGCAGCTGCTTCCACCGTGAGCATGCCACCGATGCTTGCTCCGAGAAGAATGACGGGGCGACCGTCGTCTTCAGCTGCGACGAGATCGACTAGTAGGGCGATCCAATCTTCGTACCTCACCGTTCCGCGGGAAGCCGTCACGGTGCGTCCGTAAAGTGGCAAATCCACTGCGGCCAGGTCAATCCGGCGGCCTGCCAGCATGGATACGACGGGCCAAAGCGCCCCGCCATGGGCACCGGCTCCGTGGACGACAATCACCCGAACCGGGGCGTTGGCATCGCGCAACCGGAGGAGGTGGACAAGATGCTTTCTCCAAGTCCACCATTCCGAAACGGGAGGAATGAGTGAATCTTTTCTTGCCTGCGGCAGGAAGCGTGCATATTGCTCCATATCGACCCCGGCTGGTCCATACGACTGCATTGAGTCTGCCTTTCCAAAGTCGGCTGGTACTCAAGTCTTGCACGCCGAAGAAACAGACCGCTCGGAAAGGATACTCATTTCATGGCAGCGATGAGGGCGGCCAGCTCCGGGTGTCCCGCAGAAATTCCCCCTGCGGCGCAGCCCGGCTTAAGGAGCGGTGACCGTCGCAGTAGAGGGTGCTACCGAGTTGTCGGGAACCTCCGGATACAGTTCGGTCGGCAGGCCAACCGTAAATCCGTCATCACCCACCCGGAGGCCATCGACCGAGAGGGTATGAGCTTCGTTCTGGGTGCCGTCTGTTAGTTGGACCATCACGTGGCTTCCAGAATGTTCACCAACCACCACCTTCGCGTTCTGCGGGGTAATACCCCGCTCCGCTAAGATCTCCCGCGTCTTGGCGACCATTGCATCGTCCAAAACCCCTCCCGGGAAAGGATGAGTGACTCGGCATACCCCGTCTCGATCGGCGGCATAGGCCGCGGCAACCAGGTCCTTGCCTGCTTGTTCAATGGAGCCGACCGGTTTGCCCCCGTTACAGGTGTCGTCGGTGTAATCCCGGAACACGGAACACCCCGTCATGACGCCAGCGCACACCACCAACCCAACGATGCCAAGTCCAGCCGACTAGTATTTGCTCGGGATTCGCACGCTCCGCCGCTCAAGTTCGATCATGCAGACCATTATCGCCGAGACGTTTTCAGCTTCTGGGCGATCACTCCGTGTCGCTGAACCTCGCTGGATACCCGCACGGAGGCCTTCCACCGTCCTCAGCGAACAGCTGAGCTTGGGGCTCCCGGGTCAAGGTGCCCCACGTGGAAGACCTGGCTTGAGGTGAGCGGCCGACGGTCATTGCGGCAAGCATGCGACGTCACGCGATTTGAGCGTAACGTTGCAACTAAGCTGCCGGTCGCTTCTTCCCAATGAAAGTCGAGAAAATTCTCCATGCCTAAACACCATTTCAGCCCGCTTCTCCACCAGTCCACAGCACCTTTCTCGCACTTCGTGCGACACGGGGAAATTGGCTACACCGCAGGAATCATTGGACAACGGACCGATGACGGCTCGCTTGTCTCAAACGACGTCTCGGAACAGTGCGAGGCGATGATGAACAACCTGAATGCTTTATTGGGTGAACTCGGATTGAGCCTTTCGAATGTCCTGCGTGCCACGATCTACCTGACCGATTACAAAGACTTTGATGCGATCAACACCATCTATGCCAAACACTTGCGTGAGCCGTTTCCGGTCCGCACCACCCTTCAGGTGGTAGCGCTGCCGTTGGGTGCGAAGGTACAGATCGACGCTGTCGTCGTCATTTAGCATGCACGGGTGAGGGTTCTCGTTGCGGGTCTTGCCTGAAAGAAGCCCCTACGGGAACAGCGTCGAAGGCTGATCCGGACAGCTCGCTTGCCGGACGAACACCCCTTAGGCCCAAGGACTTGATTCAGTGGTCTTGCCGACACGGCATTCACCGAGTTGCATCTGGCAATGGAATTGCCGGTATGCTCTGTCACCATGTCGCTAGGACGCTCCAACCGGGGCGCACGCGGGACAGGGGGCTCTCGCCCCCGCCCTGGAAGCCGAGGGCGAATCCAGCCTGCGCACGCTGCTCGCGATAACCACCCCGGGAACTTTTGCATCGAATTTTGCGACAATTCCACAGATGCAAATATCAAGCCGCTATGCGCGGAGGTCAAACGCGCCCGGAAAGCCAGAAGCGGCGGCCGGAACCATGCGTTGCAGTTCCGAACCCCGCTCCCCCTGATCTAGCGCCTAAAAAGACGTGAGAAAAAACCACCGCCCGTGCGAGTTTTCTTGGGCGCATTCGGGTCGCAACTGCAGCGCTCTTTTTGCGGAACATGAGCCATGACCTGCTGGACATGCTGGCCGCAGCCGGCCCATGTTGTTTTATGGCATTGACGACAATTGACGGCACGGCACATGCTTACACTTCCTAAACTTAGTGGCACTTTAGCGGTGTCCCCGCGAGCATATCCAGTATTGCACATACCCTAGGGGGTATTGAAAAGCATGGGCTCAACCACGGCAAGGAAACCCCTAGGGGTATAGACTGAACTGAACTACGACCCCGAAGGATCCCACCATGCAGCTTGAAGCCGAAACCATGAAGCCCGCAATCAACAGGCTCAAGCGGGCACAGGGCCAGCTCAATGCTGTGATTCGCATGCTGGAAGAGGGAAGCGATTGCCGCGCAGTGGTCACGCAGCTTTCTGCCGCTTCCAAGGCGATTGACCGCGCAGGATTCTCCATCATCGCCACCGGACTGGAGCAGTGCCTGCAATCCGAAGATCCGGAATTAGACCGAGCCGACATGGAGAAATTATTCCTCTCACTGGCCTAGGCCAGAAGCCGGAGGCTGCCCTGGAGACTACGAAGCGATTCCCCATCTTGCATGAAGTCACAAGTCCGGTCGTCTAGTCCCGGGCATCATCCAGCAGCGCCGCCAGGAGTGCGCGGTCCGCCCCATCAAGCAAGCCCACGAACCGCGCGAGGCAGTTCTCCTTATTATTGGTCTCCGTTAACGAACGGACCATATGCGCCGCAGAAAACTGGCAACCGGTCAGCGTGGCCTCGTAGGTCCAGACTCTCCCGGTCAGCGTGCGCGCGAGCATTCCCTTGTCGAAGAGGTGCCCAAGCACGGTGGCGACCGTAGTGTAAGCAGGTGTGGCTTCCTCTTCCGCATCCATTATTTCGAGTACGGTTCGCGCGGTGTGCGGTTGGCCGCTGCGCCATAAAATGTTCATCACCCGGCGCTCCAGGGGTCCGAGCTGCGGGGCGTGCTCCACGCTGAAGGGCAAGGTCGGCTGCACAGAGTCGCTGGTCATCGAGCAAGACCTCCAATTGGTGCGCGTGGACGCGCAGGTACAGCACACTGAACTTGGCCAGAAAGCCGGAAAACCAAGGCGACCAGCGTTGATGCCACTGCAATGCCTGCCAGCCATGGCTGCAACGGAGCAAAGTACGTAATTGCTCCGGAGTATCCCAAAGCCAAGAGGGCGATTTTATTGCAGACCGGGCAGCCCACGGCGAACCAAGCCAGAACCCCGCCGGTGAGCCCCAGCCGAGAAGTGGCTTTCCCTTCTCTTCCCTGCCGTTGTTCGGCGGACCGGGTTGCCGGATACTGACTCTGTGCGGAACCACTTGAATTCATTTCAGTTGAATTCTTGACGTAGCTTGCCAAGAGAAGTCCCGAAAGTCCCGAGATGGCGATCCACACTGGGTAATTCCATAGGGTTGCGGGGATCTCGCGGGTGAAGATGCCGTTGGGAATCAAGACTGTTGCGAGCCCCAAAAGCACTCCTATCGCCACGGTGGCAGCGATTGCCGTCAGCCACTGCCGAGTCCCCCATAGGCGCAAGGCCTGTCCCGACAAGGGAATCCGACTGATAAATCCCTTCACCCATTCGTTCGCTGGCAACCTAGCTCCTTACCGAGTGCAGGCGGTCGCTCCGCCCGCATTTGTTTATTACTATGCCTCATCGTAGTGTTACTAATCAACGTAGTAGTCAGGATTGACGGCCGTAGGCAGGGAAGGAAATACAGATGACGAGCACGAATGAGACCGCTTCGAGGACAGCCAAGGGGAAACGTCTTCCGTGGTTTTGGCTCCTCCCCATTCCGATCGTCATCGTCGCCGCCTTGCTGATTTGGTCCCAGATATCGGGCAAAGATCCAGAATCGACGCAGGCACCTTCGGCGATAGCCGAGAGCACCCAAGAAACGTCCGCTACGCCCGCGGCACCGCCGGCCTTTCCCGACGTCTCTCGCCTGGATCCAAAGGATCCAACTGCTGTGGGGTCGGTCGATGCCCCCGTCGTCATGGTGGCCTACTCAGATTTCCAATGCCCGTTCTGCGCCAAGTGGACCGATAGCACCCTGCCGGAACTCACCGAGAAATACGTAGACAACGGGCAGCTGCGGATCGAGTGGCGAGATCTGGACATCTTCGGCGAGGCCTCGCTGACGGCCGCCCAGGCGGGCCAGGCAGCCGCACTGCAAGGCGGCTATATCGATTTCCACCATCGCATGTCCCAAGGCGGGAACATCTCCGCGGCAAAAGACTTCACCGATGAGTCCCTGATTGCGATCGCCGAAGATCTGGGGATGGAGGGCGATAAACTCGTCACCGATATGGGCAGCAGCCAGGTCAAGGACGCGGTGCAGCGCAATATTGCAGAAGCCCAGTCCCTAGGGGTACTGAGCACACCGTCATTCCTCATCAACCGGACACCCTTCGTCGGCTCCCAGCCACTGGCCAACTTCGAGGCGGCAATCGAGGCAGAACTCGCCAAGGCCGAAGCCGAGCAACCGTAGTGGAGGCCGGAATCCTATTTGCCTTTGTCGGTGGGCTGCTCGGCCTGTTCAGCCCTTGCAATGCAATGCTTCTGCCGGCGTTCTTTGCCCATGCGGCGACTTCCACCCGGCGGCTTGGTGCCATCGGCTTGGCCTTTCTTGCCGGCACGCTAGCCACGCTGGTACCACTTGGCCTGGGCATGGGGTGGCTCGGCGGAGCCCTTGCCATTGACCGCGGACTGCTCATTGTCATCGCAGCATGGGTGATAGTGGCCTTCGGACTGCTGCAGATATTTGGCGGCGGCTTTGACGCCGCCCGATTCTTTCCGCCACGAGTACGCCAGCCGCGTGCTCCGGGCTCGCTATGGGGTGCAGCGCTCTTGGGTACCGTTGCCGGTGTCGCAGGTTTTTGCACCGGACCGGTCCTTGGCGCAATCCTGACCTTGGTCCTCACCTCGGGCAGCCCGCTGGCCGGAGGCCTGCTGCTTTCCGTGTACGGCGCTGGCACGGTACTGCCCATCATCGCTCTGGCGTGGGCCATCAAGAAGTACGGCGGGATGCGCTGGAGGTGGATGCGCGGCCGCCAGCTTCGGCTCGGCCGGTTGCACTTGCACAGCAATACCCTGATCGCCGGAACAGTCACCTTGCTCGTCGGTGTGGCGATGCTTCTGACCGGCGGCTTGGCCACCGCCGGCGAGCTGCTGCCGCACGACATCCTCGAGGCAATTTCTTCAACTGCCGCGAACATCGACGCGGCCATACCAACATGGATCTGGATCGCTCTGGCCGCGGCCGGTTTCTTCGCCTGGTGGCTTGCAGAAGCTCGCCGCCGCCTATCGGCATCGGCTACCGCTCGGGCGGCGCAGTCCACTTCCACGAAGGGAACACCATGAACCATCATCTTCTGCTCCATCTTGCCGGAACCGGCGACGCCCCGCTGCCCAATCTGGAGATGGCTGCGCGCATCGCCCGCAACGCCCGGGCCGAGCTCCCCGATTGGACCATCGAGCTTGTGGTCCAAGGCCCGCAGGTAGCGCTCCTGGCCACCGGGAGCGAGCTGGCCCAAGAGGTGGTTTCGCTAGTGGATGCCGGGTTCATCGTGAGTGCCTGTGCCAACAGCCTGCGCTCGGCCGCAGTTGACGGCGAAGGGCTGGCAGCCGGCGTGCGAATTGTCAGCGCCGCGGTGGCGCGCCTGGCCACCGCTCAAATGGACGGTGCCGCGTACATCCGTGTTTAGTGCGGCAACACCGATTTTGGGAATCCATTGCTTACCTCATCGGACACAGAATGCCGGCGTTCCTCCGTTAGTGGAGGAACACCGGCATTCATGTCACTGGATTAGGGCAGAAGCCTAGCTTGCTCGTTACGTTCGCCCGAACCCACGCAGCCGCAGCGAGTTCGCGACGACCAGCACCGAGCTGGCGGCCATGGCGGCACCTGCAATCATGGGATTCAAGAATCCCAGGGCTGCCACCGGAATACCGGCGGTGTTGTAGAGAAACGCCCAGAACAGGTTCATCTTGATAGTTCCCAGTGTCTTGCGGGAAAGCTCGATAGCTTGCGCAACCTGCTCGACGTCATTGCCCATGATGGTGACATCGGCCGCTTCAATGGCCACATCCGTACCGGAACCCATCGCGATGCCGAGGTCCGCCTGAGCCAGCGCCGGAGCGTCATTGACGCCGTCACCGACCATTGCCACGACCCTGCCCTGCTCCTGCAGCTGGCGCACGGCCTGGGCTTTGCCTTCGGGGAAGACATCCGCGAACACGTCTTCCGGCGCAATACCGACCTTGGCGGCAACTTGCTGCGCTACCGCCTTGTTATCCCCGGTGAGCAATACCGGGCGCAACCCAAGGTCCTTGAGCCTTGCAATGGCTGCGGCCGAGGACTCCTTGATGGTGTCGGTCAGGTTGACGAATCCGGCGAAGGCTCCATCCACGCCGACCATGATCGAGGTCGCGCCGCTGCTCTGCGCGGCGGCCAGATCCGCGCGTTGCCGATCGGTGAGCTCAATCCCATTTTCCTTCAGCCAGCTTTCCCGGCCTGCCACCACGGTGTGCGCGCCCACCGTTGCTCGCACGCCGCCACCGGCGGCGGAGACGAACCCGGTAGCTACGGCCAAGGAAGCCTTGGCACGCGCCGCTTCGACAATTGCTTGGGCAATCGGGTGCTCGGACCCCGACTCGGCGGCGCCGGCCAGTGCCAGCAGCGCTTCTTCGTCAAATCCCGACGCCGGCGTTGTAGAGGTGACCGCAAGGTTGCCCTCGGTCACGGTGCCGGTCTTGTCCAGCAGCACGGTGTCAACCTTGCGGGTGTCTTCCAGGACTTGCGGTCCACGGATCAAGATGCCCAGCTGGGCCCCGCGTCCGGTACCCACCAGCAATCCAATAGGAGTCGCCAGGCCTAAGGCACAAGGGCAAGCAATGACCAGCACCGCTACCGCGGCAGCGACGGCCGAGCCCATATCACCGGTGAGCAACAGCCAGAGAACGAAGGTGGACAGCGCAATGACCAGCACAATCGGCACGAAGACCGCGGAGATGCGGTCTGCAAGTCGAGCGATCGGCGCCTTGCCCGTCTGCGCCTGGGATACCAGGCGTCCCATCTGAGCCAGCGTGGTGTCCTTGCCAACGCGGGTAGCGCGAACAACCAGTACGCCCGAGGTATTGATAGTCGCACCGGTAACGGTGTCATCCGGGCCGACTTCCACGGGCACCGATTCTCCGGTAACCAACGCGGTATCCACCGCCGAGTGTCCCGAGACGACAAAGCCGTCGGTGGCAATTTTCTCGCCGGGGCGCACAATGAACTCATCACCGGGAATCAACTCGGCCGCTGAAACCTTGGTTTCGACTCCGTCGCGGATCACCGTGGCTTCCTTGGCGCCTAGATCCAGCAAGGTCTTAAGCGCGTCGCCGGCCCGGACCTTGGCGCGGGCTTCCAACCAGCGGCCGAGCAGCAGGAAGGTCGCCACGACACCCGCGGTCTCGAAGTACAGCGCATGCTCGCTCATGGCCATGCCGACGTGGGCCGTGATATTCGGATCCGCAATCAGCTGCCACAGCGAGTAGAAGTAAGCGGCAAGTACACCGATAGAGACCAGGGTGTCCATGGTGGAGGACAGATGGCGCGCGTTGATGGCAGCGGCACGGTGGAACGGCCAGGCTGACCAGAACGTCACCGGGGTGGCAAGCGCCAGCGCAACCCACCCCCAATGCGGGAATTGAGCGCCGGGGATCATGGAAATAATGAACAGCGGCACGGTGAAGATCGCGCCGACAATGAGGCGTGTCTTCAGGTCCTGGCCGGCCTGCGCGGCGGGCTTGTTCCTGCGCGGCGGCTCAAGCGATGCTGCTGCAGTGGAGGTTTGCGCGGTTTCGGTCTGCGAACGGGCTGTCTGCTCTGCGTATTGATCCACCTTGAGGTTGGCCTTGTAGCCGGCGGATTCGACGGTCGAGATCAGCTCTTCGTCCGTTACGCCTTCCGGAACCGTCACGCGAGCGGACTCCAGCGGAAGATTCACCAGCGCTTCCACGCCTTCCAGCTTCCCCAGTTTGCGTTCGACTCGACCCACGCAGGAAGCACAGGTCATTCCCTGAATATCCAACTCGACGATGCGTTGATTGGTGGGGAATGCGGTGTCGTTACTCATGATTCCACTTCTTTCTCACTCCCGGAGACGGGCACATATAGCTATTCGCGCCCCGTCTCGGGGCCGGTATTTAGGCTTCCGCGGAAACGAGCTTGTAGCCCGCTTCGGCGACGGCCGCTTCGAGAATCGAGTTCTCGACTGGTTTGTTGGTGGCGATGGTAGCCGTAGAGGCTCCACCGACGACGAGGTCAACCTCGACATTGCTGACACCAGGGATCTCTTGGAGTTCCTCGGTCACTGACGAAACACAGTGCCCGCAGGTCATGCCTTCAATCTTCAAGGTGATGTTGCTGCTCATGATGTCCTCCGTGTTTGTTGTATTGCTATTTGCTTCTTCATCGCTCGAGCTGCATCCGCAGCAGCTTGATTCGTTGCTCATGAGTTCCTCTTCTCGCGGGATCTCTCGGTTCTCGAAAAGTCATCTGGGCAAACGGCTGGCCTTGCAGGCATCTCCATGATTTTGCATGAGCCTCAACAACGGCCATTGCGTTTTCCATACCTTGACAATATACCCCTAGAGGGTATCGAGTCAAGTACCCCCATAGGGTATATTTTCAGTTAAATTCAAAGACACTGGATCCAACGAACTGCGTCATGAATTCATTGATTGTCCAGTGTCCGGGTAGATGCTTCATGCACAATTGCCCAGACCCCAGGATTGCAGAGTGAGAAATCGGGGCGCGAAGCACCACCCAGGGGATACCGCCGATTTCCGAAAACTAGCCATTGCACTCAAGGCAGGCAGGACTTCGCGGCATCCGCGGGAAGCGCGGCCCTGAACTTATAGAGGATGCCGCCCTCACCGCCGGGGCCAGATAGCTGACGGCGCGCAACCAGGGTGCAGCGGAACCTGCAAATACTCCACCGACCGCGTACCTTGCAGGAAAAGCCACCGCTGTCATCGGGGTGTATATGACTCCACCCGAGGGCTCCCTGAGGCTCTGCATCGAGGAGAAATCCCGAATCCAGGCCCTTGCGCGAACAACACCGCTCTTGCTGATCCGAATGGAATGCAGCGAAGACGCGCCGCGGATCTGGCGCCAGGCCTTCTAGGCTTTGCTCAGCAGATTGGCCGGATCCAATCCGGGGCGATTTCCGCACTCGCGAAGGGATCATCATTCAGCTCACAATGCTTTTTTCGTGAAGTGGTGGCTCGTCTCGCCGCTGCGGATCAACACTCATTCCACGCCGGCCCGCGGATCAGGGCCGAATCTGGCGAAGGATTGGATCCTGATCGCTTATCGACAGGCGAGCGAGCGCGGCAGGTCCAGCGCCGCGAAAAATCTGAATCGGCATATCCGGAAATTCACTCCGGGGTGGGTTGAGCACGGAGATCAAATTGCATAAAGCTCATCCACTGCGGAAAGCTTGCGGACGGCTCCCCCTTCCAGAACTTCTAAACACCGGGCACGAGATCAACGATTCGGCGAAAGCGCAGTTGGGCCCGGAGGATCTTCGGCGTTCAAAGATCCTCCGGGCCCAGCTCACAAGTCAACCTTGAACAGCTAGTTGATCAGGCTTGATGATAGGTTTCGGCGAGCGCGTAGACGGGTGTGGGCAGCCCCTCGAAACGGGCCTTGAGCTGCAAGCCCAGATATTTCGAGTAGTGCCTGGACTGGTGCAAGTTCCCGCCGTGGAACCAGAGATTCTTGACCTTGGTTGGCTTCCACATATTTCGCAGTTCGCCTTGCCAGGGACCTGGATCCTTAGTGGTTTCAGAGCCCAAGCCCCAGCATTTACCCACCGCATCGGCGACCTCTTGGGAGATCAGGTGGGCGGCCCAGCCGTTCATCGACCCATAGCCTGTTGCGTAGACCACCGCGTCGGCGGGCAGCTCGGTTCCATCGGCCAGGATCACGCTGTGCTCGGTCAAGTGCGAGACCTCGCCCTGGGCCAAGGCAATTGAGCCATCGGCCACCAGCTCGCTCGCGCCGATGTTGATGTAGTAGCCCGAGCCGCGGCGCAGATACTTGAGGAACAGCCCCGAGTCGTCATCGCCGAAGTCGAGGTCGAAGCCCACGTCCTCCAAGGACTTGTAGAACTCTGCATCCTGTTCGCGGACCTTGTCGAACGCGGGCCGCTGGAAATCCGGCAGGACCTTGTACGGGATGGAAGCAAAGATCAGGTCCGCCTTGTGGTGATCGATGCCTGCGGCCAAGGCCTGTTCGGAATACAGCGGCCCCAGCACGGTATTCATCAAGGATTCCGAACGCACGATGTGGGTGCTGGAACGCTGCACCATGGTGGGCTTGGCACCGTTCTGGACCAAATCTGCGCAAATATCGTGGGCCGAATTGTTCGCACCGATCACCACGACATTTTTCCCTGCATAGCGTTCACCGCCTGGGTGCTTCGAGGAATGATTCTGTTCCCCGCCGAAGCTCTCGGCACCCGGGTAGCGGGGAACGTTGGGGATTCCAGACATTCCGGTGGCCAGGACCAATTGGGTGGGGCGCAGGGTGAGCGGCACCCCGTCGCGTTCGACTTCGACGATCCAGCCTTCGCCGTCCGGGTCTTGCTTCGCGCTGGTCGCTTCGGTCAGGGACCAGTAGTCCAGTTCCATGAGCTTGGTATAGCTTTCCAGCCAGTCGCCCATCTTGTCCTTGGGAGTGAACACCGGCCAGTGGTCGGGAAATTCGATGTACGGCATATGGTCGTACCAGACCGGGTCATGCAGGGCCAGCGAGTGGTAGCGCGAGCGCCACTGGTCCCCCGGCCTCGGATGCTTGTCGATGACCAGGGCCGGGACACCCATGCGTTTGAGCCGTGCGGCCAATCCGATGCCGCCCTGGCCGCCACCGATGATCAGAGTGTACGGCTGCTCGGTGATTCCCAGTGTTTGCCGCTGGGCTTCGCGGCGGTCCAGCCAGTTCTCCTTGCTCATCGCCGAGCCGTGCTCGGCCCCGAGTTCGCGCCTGGCCCCGGCAGGTTCGGGATATTCGCGCAGTTCCTGGGCCGTGCTCAGCAGGGTCCAGCACCGGCCGTCGCGCAGGCGGAAGAGCCCGAGCCCGTCTATGGCATCGTTCTCGAAGGTGTACCAGGCCTCGACAACTCCATCGGCATCCTGTGCGCTGGTCACCTTCAGGTTTCGCGGCCATGCCCCGCGCTCGACGCCGAGCAGCATTTTCGCGATGTCTTCGCGCCCTTCGCTGGTATGCAGGTTCCAGGTCAATGCGGTGAGGTCCCGCCAATAGCATTCCTCGCCGAAGAGCTCCGCGGCCCCTTGCACATCGCCTGCAGCCAAGGTCTGCTCCAGCGTGCGGCACCATTCTTGAGCCTGCGCCAGTGGATCGTTGTTTGCCATTGTCATCACGTCAATTCATCGGGAGTCCGGGAAATGATGCGGCTTGCTCTGCCGCCCTGAAGCAAGGCTATGACACGGGTCACAAAATGGAAGCGTTGCAATAGGTTGCATGCCTCTGGGGATCAAGTTTGGCGGTACACCGGAACCATCAGCCGATAGGGCCGGGAGGCTATCAGGCCACGCAGCTTTGCACGCAGCCGGGAGATTTCGGCTCGAATAGTCACGTTGGGCGTGTGCGCAGGCCACAGGTCCTGGAGCTGCCCCGCGGTGGCTCCCGCGGGGCAGTTCGCCAGTAGCTCCAGGATTTGCCAGTGCTTGGCACTGAGCCCAATGCGGGTCGTTCCGCTTGGCATGTGCACCAGCGCTTCCTGGATGCCCCCGGCGCAGAGCTCCAGCGTCACCTGCTCATCGGCTCGTTGCAGGAGCCAGCCGCCGGCAGTTCTGCGCGCTTCCACCGCACCGATGCCAAGGATCCAGTTGCGCCCCTCTTCCAAGGCTGGCGGCAAGGAGATTCTGCCGCTGATGTTGTATCCCCGAGCGGACGCCACAGAACCCTGGGGATCAACCAGCAGGTATGCGCCCGCCGGCAGCGTTGCCGCCAGTTCCAGACGTTGCATTTTCAGGGCATGCTCACCTCGCAGCAGTAATTCCGCTTCGTGGGCGACCGATGAAACCAGCGCCAGCGAGTGCGGGTGAGCGGTGCGAAATGATCCGGCCAAGGTGATGGCGCCGACCAAGGATGACGTGGCAGGGTTGCTGACCGGCGCCGAGGTGCAGACCCAGGAATGCTGTTCTTCGCGCGCATGCTCCGGACCAAAAATTTGCACCGGTGTCCGCTCGGCCATGGCGGCGCCGATGCCGTTGGTGCCGACGTCCCCTTCCCGCCATCTGGCCCCCGCGACAAAGCCGATATCATCGCTTCTCCGGCGGATCATCGAAGGTCCCAAGACCCAAAGCACGTACCCCTGGCTATCGGAGATCACCAATTGGTTTCCAGCCTGAGTGGCCAGCGACAGGAGCCGGTCCTTGAACAGCTCAATGAGTCCGTTTAATTCCTCATTGGATTCCCGCCGCTCGCGGACAGTTGCAAGGTCCAGAGGAACAATGTCCTTGTACTGCGCTCCGGCGCGCGACCAGGAACGCGCCACCACGGGTCGAACCAGCGATGGAATGCGCGTGCCTTCGGCCCAGCTCTGATGCAAGGCTTTGAGGCCCCGTGCTTTATTGGCTGGGTCTTCCCCAGCTGTCAGGGCCGCTTGGAACAGCGTCTGGGACCCACCGTGCTCCACAGTCATTTACTGAGAATGCCATGCTTCGCTAGTGGATGGGAAGCTTTCGCCGCTTAAAATCGCTGAGACTTTCCCCGAATCGTCGAAGGAACTGGGGAAGGCCCGCGAGCAGGTGCGAGTTGGCCTGTGTGCTGCCGTGAATTCGGCGACCGCCTTGGTTGCGGCATCTACGATGCTTGCGCTGCACTCCGCAGCAGCCAGGCAACTCGCCTATCTCTTCCCCGTCACCAGATCCGCCAGGTGCGCTATGGCGGAGGTCTTCGTCCCACCCTTGGATTCGGCCCGGTCCGCCATCCCATAGGCAGCATAGAGCCCCGTGGTGGCCATCCAACGAAGCGGTTCGGGTTCCCACTGCCGCACCTTGTGGTTGACCCAGGGCAAATTGGTCAGCGCGGTATTCTGGCCTAAGACCAGATCGCGCAGGGTTCGACCGGCAAGGTTGGTGGTAGCCACGCCGGTCCCCACATATCCCCCGGCCCAGCCGATTCCAGTGCGCGGATCCATACCGACGGTGGCGGCCCAATCTCGCGGAACCCCGAGCACCCCGGACCAGGCATGAGCGATCGCCGCTTGCTTGGCTTGCGGGAATAGCCGTTGCAAAATTTCTTGGAGTCCGTTGACCGTCACCGCGGGAGTCATCCCATCAAGGTCGGTACGCGACCCGAATTTGTAGGGAACTCCGCGACCTCCAATGGCGATCCGATCATCGGCGGTGCGCTGGGCGTACATGTACACGTGGGCAAAATCGCCAAGCACTTCGCCGTTCTTCCAGTTCACCTCATCCCAGAAAGATGCATCCAGCGGCTCGGTGGCAATCATCGAAGAATTCATCGGCAGCCACAAGCGCTTATGGCCTTTAATTCCGGCGGTAAAGCCCTCGGTCGCACGAATGATGAAGTCCGCGGTGACGGTGCCACCAGCAAAATCCAGTCGGTGAGAACTGATCTCGGTGACTCTGGTGCTCTCGAAGATTTCTACTCCGAGAGATTCGACTGCCTGTGCCAGCCCACTGACCAGTTTTGCCGGTTGGATCCGGGCGGCATGCGGGTGCCAGGCGGCGGCAAGTGTGCCCGCGACGTTGATCTGCTGTGCAGCTTCGGAGCTTTCCAGCAGCTGCACCGTGCTGTGCTCCCAAGACTGCTCGGCGGTCACGAAGGCGCGCAATCGTGCCTCTTGGGCCGGATTGTACGCAACCTCGAATTCGCCGCCCTGCAGAATGTCCGCGTCGATGTTCTCCGCGGCGCAGAACCGCACCACTTCGTCGATGGTTTGATTCATGGCCAGCTGAAAGTCGTCGACCGCTTGCCGGCCGTGGGATTTCAGATATTGTTCGCGTCCACCGGTAATGGTGTTGGTCAGCCAGCCGCCATTGCGTCCGGACGCCCCATACCCGATATGGCGCTGCTCCAGGATAGCGATGCGCAGGCTAGGCGCTGCTTGCTTCAAATAGTAGGCGGCCCACAGACCGGTAAAACCGGCACCCACAATGGCAACGTCAAATGCATGGGATCCGCGCAGAGTTTCCCGCGAGGTGGGTAATCCAAGGCGTTCCCACCAATGAGATACGTGGCCATTGATCATGTGATTCCTTCGTTCCGCAACGAATAAATGAACCACGCTCACTTTATGGTTCCGAAATCACTGTAGAGTCACGGCACCCACCCTGGCAAGGGTTCAAGAAGCTATTCGGAAAGCTCCACATGCGCGCCCGGTGCCGGAGCACTGACCATCATGGTGGCGACTCCCACCTCGTCTCCGAGCTGCGTCATCACCTGCTCGGCGTGTTCGGCATCGCGCACCAGCAGGGCCAAGGTCGGTCCCGACCCGGACACCATGGCCCGCAGCGCGCCGGCGCCTTCGGCGAGGTCCCGCACGGTTCCAAGTTCCGGAGCCAAGGCCAAGGATGCCTGCGTCAGGTCATTGACCAGAAGCTGCGACAGCGCTTCGGTATCCGATTCCATCAGCGCTTTAATGACCTGTGGATCGATCTCTTGTGGAACCTCAACACACTGGCCGGCGCGCAGCCGGTCGAGCATCGAATAGACGCGAGGGGTCGATAAGCCAAAACTGGCAGGGATCAATACCCACTGCGTCTTGGCACGGGTCAGCAAGGGGGCGAGTTTGTCGCCGATGCCCAGGCCGATGGCCGCACCGCCCATGAGCGCAAAAGGCACATCGGCGCCGAGCCGGGCGCCAAGCCTGCCAAGCTCTTCACGGTCCAGTCCGGTCCCCCACAGCTCGTTGCAGGCAACGAGAGCAGCCGCGGCATCCGCGGAACCGCCGCCCATCCCGCCGGCAATCGGTACACGCTTGGTGATGTGGAGGTTTGCACCCAAGGTGCAACCGGTATGCTCGCGGAGAAGCTCGGCGGCTTTCCACACGAGGTTATTTTGGCCCAGCGGGAAATTTTCCGGATCGGCAACTACCGGCGAGCCCGGTTCCAGGCTCAGCTGCAGTTCACCGTCTGCACGCAGGGTGGCTTCGATTTGCTCCAGCAGGGATACCGCGACATACAGGCTGGCGACCTCATGGTAGCCGTCCTCACGCGGTGGTCCCACCCGGAAATAGCAGTTAATTTTTCCCGGCGCGGTGGCGATGACGCGTTGCTTGGCCATCGTTAGTCTTCGGTCTGCACGAGCGCCGGCACCGTGTGAGCCGCACGAGCAATCGAGATGAATCCGTCTACGTCCAGCTTCTCCCCGCGCTCCTTCGGGTCGATGCCTGCAGCGTGCAGGATCTGCTCGGCGCGAGCGCCGGATCCGGCCCACCCGGACAGGGCAGCGCGCAGCGTCTTGCGGCGTTGGGCAAAGGCTGCGTCAATGATGGCAAAGACTTCCTTGCGGTCTGGTGCGTCGCTGCGATCCTTGTCGCGAGTGAAAGCCACCAGGCCGGAATGGATCTTGGGGGCCGGCCAAAAGACGTTCATGCCAATGACGCCGGCCTTGCGCATGGTGCCGTACCAGGCGCCCTTGACCGAGGGGACACCGTAGATCTTATTTCCCGGTGTCGCACACATCCGGTCGGCGACCTCGTCCTGCACCATCACCAGGCCATGGGTGATGGATTCGAAATGCTCCATCAGGTGCAGCACCACGGGCACTGCAACGTTATATGGGAGATTTGCGACAAGGGCGGTGGGATTGCCCGGAAGCTCGGTGATCTTCATGGCATCGCTGAGGATCACCGTCAGGTCCTCTTCTCGGCCCGGACGGAGTTCGGCCATGGTCTGCGGCAACCGCTTCGCAAGCGGCGGGTCGATCTCTACGGCGACCACCTTTGCCGCGGCATCCATGATTCCGAGGGTCAGCGAGCCGAGGCCCGGTCCGACCTCGAGCACGGTCTCCTCCGGGGAGACATTTGCGGTGGCCACAATCCTGCGGATGGTGTTTCCGTCAATGACAAAGTTCTGCCCGAGGGTCTTCGTGGGACGTATCCCAAGCTCCTCGGCCAGTCGACGGATTTCGGTAGCCCCAAGCAGTGGCAAAGATTCCTTAGACATCACACCTACAATTCTAGTTCAGCGCGCAAGGACTGCTGACGCGACGCGACGCGCCCACCCGAATGGGGTGGACGCGTCGCGTCAAAAGTTTTCTGCTGCTTAGCGCAGCCCGAGCTTGGACGAGCAGTGTGGCCAGTGGCCCCATCCGCCGTTGGCACGCAGCTTCTCAGCGGTAGCAATCTGTTCCTGAGGGCTGGCCTGGTGTGGCAGCGGCGCGTACTTCGTTCCGCCGGCTCCGCGCCATGACGAAGCGGAGAACTGGAGTCCACCGTAGTAGCCGTTACCGGTGTTGATCGACCAGTTGCCACCGGACTCGCACTTGGCCAGAGCCGCCCAGGTAGAGGAGATGCTACCGGTTGGAGCCTTGGTCTTGGAGTCCGAGCTCTTGGAATCCGAGCTTGATTCAGGCTTCTTGGTTCCGACTCGAATAACCTCTGCGACTGGCTCCTTGGTGACCTTGGACTTCAGAACTTCTTCCTCGCCCTTTTTACCGTTGCGGGTTTCCTGGCGAAGCGTTAGTTCACGCTCGCCCTTTTTGCCCTCGGTTTTGACCTTGGTCTTGCCCTTTTCGAGCTTCGAATCCTTGACCTTCTCGGTATCAAAACCGATCTCTCGCTTTTCATCCCAAGTCTTCACCGAAACGACGATGACCTCGATCTTGGTGTCGTCCTCGATCTTGGTGCTGGTCTTCGCGTCCTTGTCGGTGTCTTTACCTACTTGAACGTTGACCTCGTCGTCCTTGTCGAGCTTGACCTTCTGCTCGGCAAGCAGTTCCTTGACGGTCTGCGCGGTGGTCGAAATCTTCTGCTTCTTCTCGTCGACAAGCAGAGTCACATTTTTAGGGGTGATGATCTCGATTTCGTCGCTGAGGCTGACGAGCTCGATATCTTCGCCGAGGGATACTTCCGACTTCTCATCCAGCTTCAGTTCGTCCATGACATCCGCCACGGTCATGCCGGTGGTGTGCACTACTCGGTCGGTGCCATCGATGCTGACCTGTACCGACTTGTTGCGGCTGATCTCGATGCGCTGCTCATCGGAAAGCTCCGAATCTGCGGCCACGCTCAACTCGTCACGCTCGTAAACGCTGATGCCTTCCTGCTCAAGGGCATCCTGCACGGTTGCTGCGCGGGTGGTGAAGATCTGCTCATCGCCATCAATGGCCACGGTCACGGACTTCTGGCCGGAAATATAAAAAACAGCTCCGGCAATGACCACGGCAACAGCCACGGCCTGGGCCAGATATTTGACCCAGCTTTTTTTGAGCAAGTGCATCACGGTAGTGAGATCCCCATCGTTTGTAGGTCGAACGCCAGGAAGATACTCCCGGTAAGTCTTGCTCAACCGTGGCGGCCAGGCCGCCAGTATAAAATTCAGTTTGCGCGTCACCCGATCCACGGAGGATCTAGTCCCCTACGGAAATACGGCAACGCACTAGGTTGCGACCGGCTCAGGGCGCGCTCGCAACTCAACGCTTTCCAATAACCGTAACCGAATTGTAATAATTGGCGCAACCTTTATATGTCGGAAACCACACCCGGCAGGACTACAATGCGCCGTACACCGCACCCGTATTCGCGGCTAGCTGCTCGCACAATTGAGCTAGTTCAGCACCCCTGGTTTCAGCCATAAAGCGGACGGTATGGGGGATCATGTAGCTCGCATTTGGCCGCCCCCGGAAAGGATGTGGCGTCAGGAACGGCGCATCCGTTTCGACAAGCAACAACTGCGGGTCTGCTAGGCGCAAGGCCTGCTGGAGATCCGTTGAATTCTTGAAGGTCACGGTCCCCGAAAATGACATGCACCAGCCGTTGGCATTGCAGATCCGCGCCAGCTCGGCGTCGCCGGAAAAGCAATGGAAAACCACGCGCTCGGGCAACGGCGCATCGTTCAAGATCCGAACCACATCATGATGTGCGTCACGGTCGTGGATTTGGACTGCTTTTCCATGTTCCACGGCGATCCGCAAATGCTCGCGGAAGGACTTTTCCTGCGCATGATGCCCCGCTTCGCCCGTTCGGAAGTAATCCAGCCCGGTCTCACCGATGGCCCGCACCCGCTCGTTTGCCGCCAACTCCTCGATCTGCTCAATCGCGGCCTCAAGTTCGCCATGCTCCGCTAGGCGTGCGGCATCATTGGGGTGGATAGCGATCGCAGCCAAGATGTTTGGAAAGTCCTTGGCCGCCTGCACGGCGAATTTTGACGATTCCACGTCGCAGCCAACCTGGATCAGCCCCTCCACCCCGACCGCTGCGGCCGCGCTGAGGGCCTGCTGCACACTGGCATTCACCGAACCATCGCGAAAATCCAGATGCGTATGGTTGTCGATCACCGGTACCGGCAGCGGGGCGGGTGCCTCCGGGTAACGGGTATTTCGTTTGCTTCCGTTCTTTTCTGTCTTTGCCGAGCGGGCGCGTTCCCCGGTAGGCGAAGAATTCGATTCTTCTGCCGGACGGTACCCCTCGGGAATCCGTGAGAAATCGGATTCGCTCATCTGCGCACCGGACCTTTCGTCATAAATATTGTCAGTTCTTGGGTCTAATTCTTCCACCACCGGTACACAGGGAAAGAATCAAGGTATTTAGAAGCTATTCGTGGAGAAAAGAACCCCATATGATGTGAACACAAGCTACGGGAATTGCTTAGCGTGTCAAAGATGACCTCGGCACGATAAGTTGCCCAGCCAGGAGAATGCGCATGAGTGCCCACCCAACACTCCCCTTGGTAGATTCGACGTTTAGGTCGAATTACCAACGGATGTTCGATGCTGTGCAGACAGTAATCGCGGGTAAGCCCGAAGCAATTACCAACACCATTGTGGTGCTCCTCGCGCAAGGGCATCTGCTGCTCGAAGACGTTCCCGGAGTCGGCAAAACCATGCTCGCCAAGTCATTGGCCCGCAGCGTCAACGGATCCGTGCACCGAATCCAGTTCACACCGGATCTGCTGCCCAGCGACGTTACCGGCGTCTCGGTGTTCTCCCCGCAAGATCATGAGTTCACGTTCCATCCCGGCCCAATCTTTGCAAATATCGTGATCGCGGATGAGATCAACCGGGCAAACGCGAAGACCCAGTCCGCCCTGCTTGAGTGCATGGAAGAGCAGCAGGTCACCGTGGACTCGATTACCCACCCATTGCAGAGGCCATTTATGGTCGTTGCCACACAGAACCCCATAGATTCGGAAGGTACGTTCGCGCTGCCAGAGGCACAACGGGACAGGTTCATGGGTCGAATTTCGATGGGCTACCCACACCGCGAAGCAGAAATTTCCATGCTCACCAGCCACCATGTAGCCGAACCGCTTGACTCGCTGCGCTCAGTGCTTGAGCTCGAACAACTGCGGCAAATGATCGAACAAGTGAGGCAGGTGACCGTTACCGATCGGTTGAGTGGCTACGTCGTTGATTTGGGTCGGGCCACCCGCGACCATCCGCATATCTCGTTGGGCGCTTCGCCTCGTGCGCTCGTGCAATGGGTCCGCGCCGCAAAATCCCATGCGGCTATTAACGGACGGGATCATGTATTGCCCGAAGATGTGCGTGGAGTAGCCGAGATGCTGCTCTCGCACCGGCTGATCCTGACCCGCAGGGCATTATCCGAAGGCGTGGAACCCGCTGCTTTGATCCAGGAGCTTGTTTCCGCCACACCAGTCGGATAGGCAAGGCACGCCATGGAAAAAATGCAGCGGTTCGACTCGCGCGATGCTCTGTCGTGGACACGCACGGATTCGACGCCCGCAACGCTACGCCGGTTCCAACTTGACCTGTTCACCGTGCGCGGCTGGGCAACCTTGTGCAGCGGAGCCCTGCTGATTTTCCTGGCCTACATCCTGGGCCGCCACGAGATGATGGCTTTGGGCATCGGACTGCTGACAGTGGCCTTGGTCAGTTGGTTGCTGGTATTGCGGCTACGCAATAAATCCAAACTGACCCGCAAACTGCTCACCGCAAATCCGGTGGTCGGTGACATCACCAGGTTGCAGCTGTCCTGTGCGGAGAATGCGAAGGTCAAGGAATCGCTTCCACCCGAGTTTGGGCCGGGCCCCGAATTCACCGGTCCCGGAGAGACCGTGTACGAGCTCATCTTCCGCACCCGCGGAATCCATTTGGTGGGCCCGGCAAAGCAAATTCTTTCTGACCCCTTAGGCCTAGTGGACGGCATGGTCGATTCGGGAGATGCCTTGCCCGTCCCCGTTTGCGCCGAAATTCACCCGCTGGAACGCTTCGCTTCGCTCGGAGACAAGATGCTGACCGGTGATGCACGGTTCTCCCGAAGCACCACCGCCGACTACTATGACGTGGCCACCCGTGATTACCAACAAGGCGACTCGATCCGACAGGTTCACTGGAAAGCCACCGCACGGCAGGGCAAGCTCATGGTGCGTCAAGAAAACCATGTTGCTACTGCCCAGGCATTGTTGGTCTTTGACCGCACCTATGAGCACTGGCATATTAACGGCGCGGACCTGCGTCTGGGGATCCCGCAGGGCGACGGCCCTCCGATCCAAAGCAGCCGACGTTTTGAAATGGCGCTCTCCCTGGCCTGCAGTATCGGCCAACGCTACGCCGCCAACGGTTATCAATTGCTCTTTAGAGAACTTTCGGGAGAACAGTTGCTCAAGGCCGGCAGCGTCTCGCTGTCTGGGGCTTCCGCCCAGGCCGGATTTGAAGACTTTCATGCCGCGAGCGCCGAGATGTCGCTGCGCGCACCAACTAACGCCGCCGAGGGACCTGAAATTCTCGGAGAGGGATTGCGCAAGCTGCTGCTGGGCTTTCGCGACGAACCGGTCATCATGATCCTCGGTGAGCTCCGAACCAATCAGGCCGCGTGGCTGGCAACTCTGGCGCGTTCGGTGCGCCATGTCGAACTGTTCCTGCTGGTCTCCCATCCGGAGCGCTACCACGAGGTGCAGCAACACCTGGCCGAGACTGGGTGGAAAGTGCATTTCTTGGCGGCAAACACCAACATCAACGAGTTGTGGTCACGGCCATGAGCGCCGCAGTGACCCAGCGGCCAGCTCCGAACTCCAGCGCGTCGGGCGCTGGGCCCAAAAAACCCAGGACGCATCACCTGTACGCGCGATTGCTAGCGGCTGCAGCTCTGAGCCTTGCCCTGCTCGCTGGTTTCGCCTCGCTCAGCGGAGTCGTCCAAGGCGGGGCGTGGTTCGGAGCCTTGATCTGGCCAGTGGTCTTCATCCATGGCAGCGCCGGGGTATTGCGCGGCATCCGTGGCTGGCACTGGGCTGCATTGCCTGTTGCCTTGCTTGTGGCGGTTGGCGCGGTCCTGGGGCACCAAACGATGCGCGCCAATCCCCCCTCCATGAGGCTCATCGATTGGTTCGGTGCGCTAGCCTCCGAGGCCGCCATACAGTTCTCCACCCAGGTGCCCCCGGTGGCCTACTCACGATATGTCGAGTTCGTTCTGCTTTTGCTCGCGGTGGTGCTGAGCCTCGTGGTCGAGGTTCTCGCATCATTCAAGCGCCTAGCGCCACTGGTGATCATGCCATTGTGCTTCGCCCCGGTGATCGCGTCGCTGTTCAAACAAGAAGGGGCGGGCATCGGCTATCTCGTGCTGATGACGCTGGCAATACTTGGTTATTTCGCACTGCTCCCCTATATTTTCCGTTCCGAACCTACAGGCGCGGGATTACCAGCGAGACGACAGGTGGGAATCCTCGCCGTCACCGCTGCCGCCTGCGCCCTCGCGATGATTCTCAGCGGCCTGTTCATGCCGGGCTTTCGCAATGGCATGCTCCCCGAAGGCACTCGGCCTTCCGGCGACCTCTTAGCCAGCAACGTTGACCCGCTGCTCAATCTGGGCCGAGATCTGAGAGCGAACAATGGAAGCGTCGCTTTTAGCTATCTCACCAGTTCTGCTGAACCGGTATATCTGCGTACCTCGATTATCGAAGATCTGAGCGCCACCCGCTGGGAACCGAGCGAAGATTTGCTCCAATCCGCGTATTTTGGGGACACCGCGATGGACACCGATGCCGACATTTTCAACGGAACCCCCGAGCTCACCCAATTGACTTGGGATGGGCAGGTCAGCAGCCCTAGTCTGCCGCTGCCAGACCGCAGTTTTTATATCACCGGCATCAATGGTTCCTGGAACTGGACCAAGCAGACCTCCGTGGCTCGGCTCAGCGGGGATGCCATGGCCGAAACAGGCCAAGTCACCGTGGGACACACGCAAATGAATTTGAGCGCGGAGATGGCGCGCAATCTTGGTTACTTTGGCGGCGAGCTGACGAATGAAATAGCGAATGTAAATCTTTCTATGCCCGAGGACCTCGACGGCGAATTCGACCAATTGCTGCGCCAGACGCTCGCCGAAGCCTACGGCGCGCAGGGCCCCCCGGCGAACGACTTCGATAAGGCCGTCGCCATTCAGGATTTCCTGCGTTCGGCTGCTTTCGGATATTCCGAACGCACGCCGCTCCGCGAAGGCTATGACGGAGCTAACCGGCAGGTAATTAAGGCGTTCCTGGATCGCCGTCAAGGTTACTGCGTACATTTCGCTTCCACGATGACCCTGCTGGCACGAGCGTCCGGGATCCCTTCGCGCATCGTGGTCGGCTATGCCCCCGGCGAGCCAACCGGTGAGACGTTTAATGCTGCTGACCTTGCCGAAGGCAACGGGATCGGGCGCAATGTGCCTCCGGAAGTTGAATTCACCGAATATGAGGTAACCGGCCAACAAGCCCATGCCTGGCCCGAATTGTTCCTCCCGGGGATCGGCTGGGTTCCTTTTGAACCGACCCCCGGCCAAGGTCAGGCACCTGACTACGCCCCGGGGGCAACGTCCAACGAAACGCCGCAAGAGGTGCCCGAGGAACTGAATCCTTCCGGTGCCCCGGAACTCGATGACCCGGAGGCCGAGGAAAGCGCAACCGCCAACGTGCCGCAACAAAATACCGTGCAGGCCGAAGACTATGGCTGGATGATCGTGCTTGGAGTCTTGGTGCTCGCCTTGCTACTGGCGGTTCTCCCCTGGCAGCGCGCTCGATTGCGTCGGCGCAGAATCGAACAAGTTCTTGCCGGCGGTGCCGGGAGCGCCCAGGCATTATGGGATGAGCTGCGTGCGTTGGGTGCGGACATCGGCAGCCCCGCCGGTGAACAGGAATCGGTCAGCGACTACACTCTGCGCTTGACCGAGAACCACCAGCAGCTTGCAGCGCCCTTGACGAGGCTTCGTGAAGGAATTCAGGCAAGCTTCTACGCTCATCGCCACCCGGATGGGGAACAAGGCGCCGACCTGGTAGCCGCGCTGGAACAGCTCGCTGCCCAGCTGCGCCGCGAGCTGCACGGCACGCAACGCGTGCTCTGCTTCTGCTTCCCGGCTTCCCTGCGCGAGCGGCAACTGCGCGAGGCAAATCGGTTCACCAACGCACACTAATCTGCGGGATTAACTGCCTGAAGCCCAACACCTGAAAGGCGTTGGGCTTCACGGGCAGCTACCGTCCGCCAAATGCTAGCGGCCGTGGACTACCGAAATTACCTAACCGGTGCGTATGGGTCGGCAATGCCGATGTACTGCACGGTGGTGTATTCCCCGAGCCCCTCGGCGCCGCCTTCACGGCCCAGACCCGACTGCTTCACGCCACCGAAGGGTGCGGCAGCGTTGGAGATGACCCCGGCATTGAAGCCGACCAGACCGAACTCGATCTGCTCGGAAACGCGGAACATCCGGTTGAAGTCACGAGAGTAGATGTAGGAAGCCAGTCCGTACTCGCTGGCATTGGCAAGGCGAATCGCGTGCGCCTCATCCTTGAAGGTGGTCACCGGGGCGACCGGGCCGAAGATCTCCTGGGTAAGGATCTTCGCGTCGTTGGCAACGTTAGCCAACACGGTGGGCTGGTAGAAGTAGCCTGGACCCGCTACCGGAGCACCGCCGGTGACTGCCGTGGCGCCCTGTGCAACGGCGTCGGTCACCAGCGCGTGGACCTCCTCGCGAGCCTTCTCCTCGACCAACGGGCCAACGGTGGACGATGGGTCGGTTCCGCGTCCGGTCTTCAGCGCCTTCATCGCTTCCGAGAACTTCGCGATGAACTCCTCGGCCACATCTTCATGTACCAGGAAGCGGTTCGCTGCGGTGCAGGCTTCGCCCATATTGCGCATCTTCGCGGCCATGGCGCCTTCGACGGCTGCGTCCAGGTCAGCGTCTTCGAAGACGAGGAATGGTGCGTTGCCGCCCAATTCCATCGAGGTGCGCAGCACCTTGTCTGCGGCATCCTTCATCAGCTGCTTGCCGACCGGGGTGGAACCGGTGAAGGAGACCTTGCGCAGACGGTCATCTTGCATCAGCGGGCCGGAGATCTTCGATGCCGAGGATCCCGAAACCACGTTCAGCACGCCTGCCGGCAGTCCGGCTTCCATCATGGTGGCGGCGAATAGCTGGGAAGTCAGCGGGGTGAGCTTCGCGGGCTTGAGCACCATGGTGCAACCCGCGGCGATTGCCGGGCCGACCTTGCGGGTGGCCATCGCCAGCGGGAAGTTCCATGGGGTGATCAGCAGGCACGGACCCACCGGCTTGTGGTGGACCAGAACCTTGTTCTTGCCCTCCGGGGTAGTGACGTAGCGGCCGTAGTGGCGCACGGTCTCTTCGGAGAACCAACGCAAGAACTCGGCACCATAGGTAACTTCGCCGCGGGCCTCGGCCAGTGGCTTGCCCATTTCCAGGCTCATCAGCAACGCAAAATCGTCGGCGCGCGCGGTGACCAAGTCAAAGCCGCGGCGCAGGATTTCGGCGCGTTCGCGTGGAGCGGTCAGCGCCCATTCGGCCTGGACCGCGTCGGCTGCATCCAAGGCCGCCATCGCGTCTTCGCTGGTGGCGCTGGCCAGCGTTGCCAGCTTTTCACCGGTGGCTGGGTCAAGTACGTCGAAGGTGCCACCATCTGAGGCATCTCGCCATTCACCATTGATAAGCAGTCCGGTGGGTACTTTGGCGAGCAGTTCTGCTTCGCGTTCAGCGGTAATCGACATAACGCGGTTCTCCTGAAAGTCGTAAATGAAAGGAATCTTCGTTGATCACAACGCTAGTGCTGGTTTCGAACGACTGTAAATCGCCTGGTGCACTACAAACTCGTTGTTTCATTGTGCATTCAGCCTAAGCGATTTCGGCTATTTTTTCGCTTCGTGACGTTCCGCCAGAACCGCTTCGTACAGGTCCCGCTTCTTCGCCCCGGCGGCTTCGGCGACCTCGGCCACCGCCTGTTTCATGCGCATCCCGTCCGCAACCAGCGTGGAGACCTTGGGAAGCAGATCCTCAATGGAGGCCGTGTCCGGGGCCGAAGCACCGGAGATCACCACGACAATCTCACCGCGGAGACCTTCATCTGCCCATGCCTTGAGCGCACCGAGCTCATCGCGGCGGACCTCTTCGAATTTCTTGGTCAGCTCTCGGGCCACCGCCGCCTGGCGCTGTGCGCCGAAGGCTTCGATCGCCGAGGCCAAGAAGTCAGCGACCCGGTGCGGGGCTTCGAAGAACACCATGGTGCGCTCTTCGTGCAGTAGCGCGCCCAGTCGCTTGCGCCGTTCACCAGCCTTGCGCGGCAAGAATCCCTCGAAGGTGAAACGTCCGGTGGGCAGTCCCGATAGCGCCAGGGCGGTCAGCACCGCCGAAGGTCCAGGCACCGCGGTGACCCGGATGCCTGCTTCCATCGCGGCTGCCACCAAGGGGTAGCCCGGGTCAGAGACCGCAGGCATTCCGGCATCCGAGACGACCAGCACGGTGGCTCCTTCGCGAGCCAGTTCGATCACTTCGCCGAGCTTATGGGCCTCATTGTGTTCATGCAGGCTCATCACCCGCCCGGCGGGTTTAATTCCCAAGGCATGAGCTAGGTGATGGAAGTTGCGGGTGTCCTCGGCGGCGATCACGTCGGCGCTTTCGATGATTTCGCGGAGCCGCGGCGAAGCATCGGACAAGTTGCCAATTGGGGTGGCGCCCAGGACGATTACGCCCTCATTATCTGAGTTCTGCACACCCTTTAGCCTACGCGAAGTACCAAAAGCACACATTCTCAGGGTTACGCCGGTAGCATGAACAACGATGAGCACCACTGCAGCAAAGACCCCAGATACCGGGCACGTGCGTTCCGCGCGCGTTGCCTTCACCTTTGAGAACCTCAAACAAAGGTTATTGCCGGTTGCGGCACCCTCTGGTGCATTGATGTGGATTGTTCCGCTGGTAGTGACCGTTATCGGTGGCCTGCTGCGCTTTGTGCACCTGGCGCATCCGAATATGTTGATCTTTGACGAGACCTACTACGTCAAAGACGCCTATTCGCTCTTGCACTTCGGCTACGAGATGGAATGGGTCGACGAATCAAACGACCAATTCGTTGCCGGCGATCCGCAGCTGAAGGACACCGCCTCCTTCGTGGTGCACCCGCCGCTGGGCAAATGGCTCATCGCTTTCGGGATGATGCTCTTTGGCGAATTCGACGGTTTCGGCTGGCGTTTTGCTACAGCCCTGTTCGGTACGCTCGCGGTTCTGCTGACCACGCTGTGCGCCCGCCTGCTCTTCGGGTCGCATCTGCTGGCGGGTATCGCCGGCCTTTTGATCGCCATCGACGGTCATTCAATCGTCATGTCGCGCACCGCGCTGCTGGATATCTTCTTGATGTTCTTCGTCTTGGCCGCCTTCTATGCGCTGCTCAAGGATCGGATCCACGGACGAACTCAACTCGCCAGAAAACTTTCGGTGCCCGCCGGGAACAGACCCAACGAGTTCCTGCTCATTTTCGGCCCCGTACTCTGGTGGCGTCCCTGGCGGCTCACCGCAGCGATCATGCTCGGCTGCGCGGTTGGCATCAAATGGTCTGCGCTGACCTTCGTTGCGGTGTTCTGCCTGATGGCGGTGCTCTGGGACTTCGGCGCACGGCGCACCGTTGGAATCCAGCGCTGGCAGTCGGCCGCGTTCGTGCGCGACGGCATCTATTCGTTTTTCACCATGATTCCGGTGGTGTTCCTGACCTACCTTGCCACATGGACCGGCTGGCTGAGCACCGCCGGCGGACGCTACCGGCAGTGGGCCGTAGACAATCCCGGCGAGGGAGTCTCCTGGCTGCCTGAGACCTTGCGCAGCTTGTGGCACTATCACCAGGCGAGCTACAACTTCCACACCGGGCTGGATTCGGAACACGGCTGGGCTTCGTCCCCATGGACCTGGCTCTTCTCCGGACGCCCGGTGCTGATGTACTTCGAAGGCTACGACAACGGGCAGAACGGTTGCACGCTGGATCGCTGCACCGAAGTGATCATGGACATGCCGAACCCAGTGATGTGGTGGGCCTGCACGTTGAGCATGATCTTGCTGGTGTTCTGGTGGCTTGGAGCGCGCGATTGGCGCGCCGGAGCACTGCTTTCAAGCGTTGCTGCAGGGTTCCTTCCTTGGCTGATGTACCCCGAGCGCACCATGTTCTTCTTCTACACGCTGCCCTTGGTCCCGTTCATGGTTCTCGCATTGACCTATATGATTGGCAGGTTCATCCCCCGCGAACCGCGCTCTGATGCGGCCTACCGATCACGGGTCGTGATCGTGGCTCTCTTCGTAGCGCTGCTCCTCGTGGTCTCGGCATTTTTCTGGTCCGTATGGTCCGGAGAACTGACCTCGGATGAGTACTATCGCATGCACGTGTGGATCCCTAGCTGGGGATAAACTCCCGTGCGCAGGAGCCACTGCACCATGGGCTGCTCCACCTGACCCCGAACGATTTCAAAGGAATTCCATGCACGAACTGCACGTCGAGCTCCTGCACGACCTCGATCCCCAGGTAAACGCAACCACACTGCTGCTGGACCGGGTTGCCTGCTCGCCAAACGACACCTTGTTCATGGTCCAACGACCCTCCGGGTGGCGAGACGTCAGCGCCCAGGATTTCCTCCGTGATGTAAAGCGGCTAGCCTCCCGGCTGATCATTGACGGGCTGCGACCCGGCGACCGGGTCGCCATCATCTCTCGTACTCGTTATGAGTGGGCGCTGGCGGAAGAAGCCATCTGGTTCGCCGGCGGAATTTCAATACCTATTTATGAGACCTCAAGCCCCTACCAAATCGAATGGATCTTGCGCGATTCCGGCGCACGAGTCGTCTTCGCCGAGGACCACGAGCTACGCGCCAACGTTCGCCGGGCCGCAGCCCAGCTCGGAGAATCCGTCGCCATCCACCTTTTTGAGGGAGCACATACCTCGGATCCGGAAGCGATTCCCGCTGCAGGCCTGCAGCAAATTCTTGTCGGCGAAGCACAGATCGCCGAACAGGAAATCAGCATCGCCTGCGCGAGCCTGAACTTGGAAACCACGGCCACCCTCGTCTATACCTCGGGCACTACCGGACGGCCCAAGGGCTGCAACATCACCCACGCGAACTTCGCCATGGTCGCCTACAACCTCGCCGAGCACATGGCCGAGGTGCTCGGTGAACGCCGCCGCACGTTGATGTTCCTGCCCCTGGCGCACGTCTTGGCCCGTGCGGTCCAACAAGTCTGCATTCACGGTGGCGCCATCATTGCCCATAGCAATTCGACGGCAACGTTGATGGAGGACCTGAACGCCGTCAAGCCGGGGTTTCTGCTGGCCGTCCCTCGCGTTTTTGAAAAGATCCGCACCACAGCACTGAATAGGGCGGAGCAGTCCGGCAAGGCCGAGCTGTTCCACAGCGCCGAGCTGACCGCCATTGCGGTCTCCAAGATCCGGGATGCGAAATCCCGCGGCGAAAAGGTGCGGATGCCACTGGCGTTACGAGCCCGCCACCTATTTTTCGATAAGGTACTTTATCCCAAACTCCGCGCGGTCTTCGGTGGCCAGTGCGGTTACGCGATCTCCGGGGCCAGCGCGCTTAACCAGGATCTGGCGCATTTCTTCCGTGGCGCCGGCATCCAGCTGGTCGAAGGCTACGGACTTACCGAAACCACTGCACCCGCCACGGTGAATCAGGCGCATAACAATCGCGTGGGGACCGTGGGCCGCCCGCTTCCCGGCACCAGCGTCAGGATCGCTGATGACGGAGAAATCCTTGTCAAAGGCATCGGTGTATTCGCCGGATACCACCACAACGACGAAGCCAGTGCCGGGGCATTCACCGAAGACGGGTACTTCAAATCCGGAGATACCGGTCGCCTTGATGACGCCGGTCATCTATTGGTCACCGGGCGCAAGAAGGAACTTATCGTCACCGCCGGGGGCAAAAACGTCTCCCCCGGTCCGTTGGAGGAAATGGTCCGGGCCGGCCGGATAGTGGACCAATGCGTTGTGGTCGGTGAGAACAAACCGTTTATCGCGGCTTTGGTCACCCTAGATGCCGAAGAGCTGGCATTGTGGTCCAAGGCCCGCGATGTGGGCCAGCTGACGCTTGGCGAGGCGGCGCTGCACGACAAGGTGCGCTCCGAGGTGCAAAGTTATATTGACGCCGCAAACCAGACTGTCTCCCAGGCAGAATCGATTCGCAAATTTGTGGTTCTTCCTGCCGAGTTCACCGAGGCTTCCGGACATTTGACCAGCTCGCTAAAGCTTAAGCGCCAGCAAGTCCTGGATGATTTTGCCTCCGAAGCCCAAGAGCTATACCGTCGCTGACAGGCCTTTTAACAATTAAACCTCGGGATCCGTACTGCCCGGTTCCCGAGGTTTAAGTGTTCCAGGACGCTTTGCCCCGAGTAGTTCCTTAGCTGTTCAAGCCGTAAACTCGCGCTTCTTGGCGCAAACGTGAGCTTTCGCGGCGACGCCCGGTTGGCCAGCAGGTAATGAGCGCAACAAGCGCGGTGGCAACCACCAACACCCCGATGGCAAGCGCGGAATCGACCCAGAACTGCTCGGGGTATAGACGGATCAGGGTGTCGCTGAGGTTGAAAGTCCAGGTGCCTTCGGCGAAGAACAACTGGTGGAAACCGGAGAAGAACGTGTTCCACCCGGTAATGGCGATGACCGCGATTCCGGCAATTAGCACCAGGGTCAAGATTGCCCCGGAGAAGAGCGCTCGGCGCACTCCGCCGGAGTAACGGTTGGCCAGGTAGACGATGAAGATTATGGCCAATACCGCTAGCACGGCCCCGATGACATAGCCCAAACCGATCAGGTTTTTCACGTCAAGCATGTGCTGCACCTCTTGGGCGGTGAACATACTGGAGCCAGTCGGAAGTTTCAATCCAGATAAAAATTCCGGGCCAGCGAAGTTATTCAGGTAGTCCACCCCGTAGCTGCCATAGGTTAGGCGTTCCGGATCGGTGAAGCCGAACTGGTCGCTGGGGAACCCTGGCCGGGCGTAGGCCAGCGCCAAGAACGCTGGGGTGGCGACCAGACGAATCGCGGCGATCAGCGTCAATACCGGGAAGATGAGTGCAAGCAGCACCTGTGCGGTGCGGGCCAGCGGCGGCTTGGAATTTAATGCGCGTTCGCGAGCCACACGGCGTTTGACCGCTGCCTCGGATGGCTCCGACTCCGGAGCGTAGTTCCCAAAGACACGCGAACGCGCCTGGGCAACTGCGGCGGACGTAGTCTCTGGGTTGTCTTTATTTGGTGCAGCGCTGACCGGTGGCACCGTCTGTTTGGCTTCGTTGAGCGGCGCATCAGATTTGGCAGGTACCTCGGCTTTTGTGGAGGCCTTCGGCTGCTGCTGTTCCGCGTCGAGTTCATGCGGAAGTTTAATCGCTCGAATGATGTCCTCTACCGGCTCGTCGGTTTTCGGCTTGGCTGCACTCGTAGCTGGCTTGCTCACTGCTGGCTTAGCTGCGGCCGATTTGGCTGCTGCTGCCGGCTTGGCTGCTGTTGCCGGCTTGGCTGCTGTTGGTTTGGCTGCTGCCGGCTTAGTCGCCGCAGGTTTGGCTGGCGCAGGATTCGCGACGGGTTTGGTAGCTGCTGGTTTGGCCGTCGCAGGCGTCGTGGCCGGCTGCACCGTGGTTGGATTCGCTGCGGGCTTGGTATCTGAAGTTTCAGAAGCTGCCGGCTTCGCCTCGGCAGGCTTGGATGCTGCTGCTTTGGCCCCTGATGGGTTCAAGAACGCTGCTTTCGCAGCGGCCGCCGCCTTTGCAGCACGAGCGTCCTGCTGAGCTTTGGCTTGTTTTTTATGCTCTTCAAGGCGTGCCGACAATTCGTCGGCTCGCTGGCTGAGCGTGGCCTTGGTGACCGACTCGTTCGATTCAGCATTGGTGGCCGCGATGGGCGTGTCCGGGCCTTCTGGGCCCTTACCACCGGGGGTGTTCTTCGCCGCCTCAGCCATGAGGAGTCCTCCTGCAAATCGCGCGATCTCTGACCATCATAAATAGACGAAACCTGCACAACAGGCCCCGCGGTTTCAGCTTATCCAGCCGACCGCGCCAATCCGCGCATTACCACACCTAAATTAGGACCGTGGTGCGGGAAACGGTAAAGCCAGCCATTCCCATCCGATTAGTAGGAATGCGGAATTGTCTACTGCGGCGCACCCCACGGTGCAGCGGGAGGCTAGATCCCACGCGAAGCTAAATAACCTCGGTGGCAATTCTTAGATTTCTTCGGCCTCCGGCGGAAGCACTGCCAACCGTGGACGAGAATCGAAACGGGTGCCGCGCACCTCACGGGGTGCAGGTGTTTCGACAGAGTGCTTGGGTTTACGCTCTTCACGCACGGCATTCATCAGTGCGTGCAATTCATCTTCGTTTTCAATGACCTCTGGCAGGGCGCCGCGCAGCAGGTTCCACCCGCTGGGCACCGTGAGCCGGTTGGCGTGCCGTGCGCACAGGTCATAGCAATGCGGCTCGGGGTACTGCGCCAATGGCCCGAGTACGGCGGTCGAATCGGCGTAGTTGTAGGTGAGGGTTGCACGGGCCGATTCACGGCACGCGGGGCGAGAGCAAAGACGAAGACTTTCCACGGCTTCAAGTCTACTCGTGCTAGACGTCCTAGCCCGGTAATCTAGCCCGAACGGCCACGTTCGCTCGCGCAAACGTTTACTGTGGAGCCATGGAGCATAATCCCCAGAGTCCGCCGCAGCGCTCGCGCCGCAACCGTCATGGACGCGGACGGCGTGGTCCGTTGATGCCAATGCACCTGCCCGCCTTCCGCACGCGACCGGAACGCTTTGATGACGCGGTGATGGCCAGCGCCCAACGATTAGGCGAACGCTGGGGCCAAAAACTCGCGATCATCGATTTTCGCATCGTCCCGGTACCCGGCGACAAGGTCATGACTCAGGCCGCGGCCGCCGGAGACCGCATGCCGCTGTCCTCTGCTCGACCGGCAACGGCTAAGCGCCGTGCCCGGATTTCCATTTATCGGCTGCCTTTGGAGCAAGCTAGTCATAGCCACACGGAATTAGTCGACCTCGTACACCAGTGTGTGGTGCACGAGGTCGCTAATTTGTGGATGCTTTCGCCCCACGAAGTTGATCCCGAATATTTCCCGGAAAACCCGGATTTTTAGTCCTGCTAGCCGCCGACGTTGACGACGATACCGTCACGTCCGACATTGGCTTGAGGCATGGCAGCCCAGGCCAGCGAACGATCCGACCCGAAGATCAACTGGCCAATATAGGCGTTTGCATCTGCAGAGAAGATCACGGCTTGGGCTTCTTCGGTGATTTCCTTCGGTTTGAACACCATGTTCTGCCCGGTCTTCACCTCGAGTTTGGTCGGCTTTGAAAGCTTCCCATCCTTGTCGACCACAACTGCTTCGACAGAGGCATCGGCCGATGGCGCGGCAATGCTGAATTCACCGGTGCCGTTCGCTGAAATAGGCGCAACCTGCTTTCCCGCCAGTGGCATGGAGCTGGCGGCCCAGGCGTTGTCCGAGGAATCCTTGGGATCCGCGCCGCGCACCATGCGCACACTGCTGGTCACCGGAGCATCAGCTTCCACGACTACGGTGTAAGCGCCCGCTTCGAGACCGTTGAGGTCGATGACGCTAGTTGCGTCGGAGGCTACCGCGAGGTTCGAGCCAAGATCCGCCTTGACTTCGCCCTCGGCACCCAAGATCTTCACCTTGAAACCTGCCCCCTGCGCACCTGTGGCCGAAACATGAAGCTGCGGCACCAGTTTCTTGTCATCTTTGCTTAGTTCGTTTCGGTCATTCTTGTTGCCAAGCCAAACGCCCGGAATCACCTGCGTATTGGCTGCCGAAGCATTTGCAGCCACTAGGTCTACCCCGGAAGGTGTCAGGCCGCGCAACGCTGCCTGTTGAACTGATGCGGTGATCTTTCCGCCGAGACTGGTGATATCGGCGGACACCGAATCCAAATTCTGGGCGTAGCCGCCAAGCACCAACGCTCGCGAGGATCCCGGCGCAAGCACGACATTCTGCAGCGTTGAGGTGTCGATCAGACCCTCCGGACCGCGCAGATCGATAGAGACCTGGGCGGTGGTGTGGGTCGGGTTCGACAGGTGAAGCACGCTGGTCGCACCGGTATTCGTCATCAGCCCGGTGAAGCGCCAGCCGGAGGCTGGAGCCTGGCAGGTCGCCGCGGCCAGTCCCGCGAGATCTCCATCCTTGGCCAAGAAACTGCGCATGGCGCTACCCCAGGAAGGTAGTTCGCCCAAGGGTTGCAGGGAGAAGACTTGCGCCTTGTCTCGGCCGTTGGTGGTGTTTACCTTTCCAACACGACCGGTCAACCCCTCGTCATCCGCACCCAGAGACTGCGCCGCTTCAGCATCCGGAATGCGTTCGCTGAGCTGGGCCGGATCTGAACTGCCCAGGTCCCGGAGTGTGGCACCGGGAATTCGTTTACCCAAGTCTGAGACCAGGGCTGTGCGAATATTGCTTGAGATTTGTTTTGCACCGGCGGCGAACTGTGGATCGGTACCGTCCACGCCCTTGAGAAGTTGCGGAGTTCCGGCACAGACGGACTGGGCATCGCCGGCCGGAAGACTGGTCACCGCCGCGGGGAGCGCCGTATTGGACGGTTGCGGTGCAAGCACCGAAGCCGCGGCGACCACGCCACCGGCGGCAATGATGGCCACCAGGCTGAGCAGCACGGCGCCCGCACGACGACGCACCGGAGCAGCTTCCTGATCCTTACGTGCCGCCTTATTTGCGTCGTCTAGTTTGCGTCGGCGTCGACTCGCAATCGGATCTGCGGGCGCCGAGGCCTCGCTGTTTTCCGCGGCGCCTGCGATAACCGGCTGTGCTAGGGCTGCAGCCATCTTCTCGTCCTTGGCTTCCAGCTCAGCCTTGGCCTCCGGCTCCGCCTGACGCTTTGGCTCCGGCTTAGCTAGCGGCTGGGCCTTTGCCCGGTCCTTGGCTTCGGCCTTTGCGGTGGCTTTGGCCTCGGCCGCTGCTTTCGCCTCGGCTTTCGCAGTAGCCTTCGCCGTTGCCTTGGCCTCTGCCTTGGCTTCCTTCTCGGCTTTGGCCTCGGCACGCAATTCGGACTTGCTCTTTATTGGCCGCTCGCTTGCCGAAGGCCGCACAGTCGGAGCCGATTCCGGCTTCGTCGCAGCCACCGGTTGCGGCGCTGGCTTAGCCGGCTCGGCAGAGGAGCCGGTGTCCGCTGTGACCGGTTTGGCAGCGGGCTTGCCACTGCCGTCCGCGGACGCATTGCCGGCTACCGGTGATCCTTGATCCTTAGGTGGTTCCGCAGCGTGCGCGGGGTGACCGGCATGCTCGTTTTTTGCATCGTCCGCGGCTGGCTCGTCGCTGCCATCCGCGGAGGCATTGCCGGCTACCGGTGATCCTTGATCCTTGCGTGGTTCCGCAGCGTGCGCGGGGTGACCGGCATGCTCGTTTTTTGCGTCATCCGAAGCGGGCTTCTTCTCATCACTCACTACTTTTTCTCCTGCTCGGTGTCGGTGTCCGAAATACGGTCACCGAGCTTCGGGGCCAAGGTGTCACGGATCTCGTGCGTCCGTTCGCGAGCCTCTCGACGGCTCAACGGTGTTGAGCTCGTCTCGGGTTCCGGTTCGAAAGCTGGTTCTGCCGGCTCGCTGGCCACTTCGTCTTGCCCGTCGTCCGATTCCTCGACTGCGCGGAAACGATATTCGCTATTTCGGTAGCTAGCGAGGCGACGGGTACTGGGTACCGGGATCGCTAGCAATACCGCGATAAGCAATACGACGCTACCGAGGATCAGCGTGGGCAATGCCAATGGTTCGAAGTGGGTCAGCGTCAGCTTGCCGCCTTCGGCCGGCACTTCATAGGCCTGCGCCCAGCGGGTATCCGAATCCCGGGGGTAAGCTACCGCACGCAACGGCGCGCCATCGATAGTGGCACGCAGTTTTGGATCCTGCGCGGTCGCCAACACAAGAGTGCGCGGTCCGTCGGCTGCGGGTATCTCAGTATCCTGAATTCGCCCGCGATTGGTGGCCAGTACCTGCACCCGGTCCGACTTGTCGATCAAGCGCGCAAATCCTGCGCCCGCATTTGGCGTGGAGCTTTCATAATTGACGCGCCACAGCCATCCGTTGTCGGTCTGCCCCACGGAGGCCAGGCCGGTCGCAGCATCCAGCACACGCACGGTGGCCGAGACTGATTCACCGGTCTCGTTGAGCACTACAAACCCAACACCCAGGTCTCGCAAGGCTTCGCGGGAGTCGAGTGCTGATTCAGACAAAAGCATTGCCACGGCTTCCCGCTGCACGCTTCCCGTGGCCGAAGCCTCGTTTCGTGCCGGATTCAGCAGCGATCCGCTCAGTTGCGACACCTGCGAAGAACGGCTGATGGCGTCAAGCGTTTCGCCGGCCCCGGTCAGCAGCTGGCTGTCGATCTCGCCCGAAGCCCGTGGGGTCAGCACCAAGGTGCGCTCTGCGGATTCCGCGCGGCCGGCGTCCGCCGCGGTGGCCGGAATCGTCCGTTCCTGCGAGGGCGACACCCGCTGGGCGGCGTTCAGCGCGGTCATGGCGCCATCTGGATTCTGCGAATTCAGTTGCGCGCCGAGTGCCACCGAACCGGCGGCCAACACGCTAATCACGCTCAGCGTTGCCATCAGGCTCAAAACTGCCCGATTCGCCGGAAGGCGAAGTGTGCGTGGCTGCTCCTCATGGCGTAATGCTGCCAGCGCGTTGGCGGCGGCGGCGAGCATCGCGAAGACCGCGAAGGAAACAAATGGCGCGGTGTATGCGCTGACCGTCCTGGACGAGTCCAGGGAGACCGAAATGAAACCGATTCCCCAGCCGGCCACCAAGGACAGGGCTGCGGCCCAGACGAGTTTGCGGGAATTTCGACGCATGGTGGAGTCCAGGCTAAAGGATGACCCGAGTGCGCCGAGTACCGCCAAAATCACCACAGGTGCGCCCACAAGAGCCCCTGCGACCAATGCCCACGGTCCGGCAGGCAGTATTCCCCAACCAAGCGGGGTGAGCATTGCGTCAAAGGCCTCGGGGAAGCCCAAAAGCATCTGCCACAGCGGCGCCGGGTTGAATGCCAGCGGTGCACCAGGTTCGGTAAACAGCAGCCGTGGGTTGCCCAGTGCTTCGAAAAGCAAGGGCAAGTTCCACACCACTGCAGGAAGCGGAACCCACCACAGCGTGCGCGCCCGGCGCGGAGCCGAAAGCGCCAAAACGTAGATCAGCACCACAAGTGCCAAGAAGAAAGGCATTGAGCCGGTAGAAATTACCCACAGGATCAGTGCCGCGCAGGCCGAAGCGGTCCAGGCCGAAGTCTTTTTGGACTGCGCGCTTGGTGCCGGTTTGCCCTCCGGGCGCACGTGCGCGTTGAGCGCACGAAGCATGGCCAGGAAGAACAACGGCAGTAGGACGTGGATAAGTACCGAGCCCACCCGGCCGCTGGCCAGGGCCGAAATAAGGGCAGGCTGCAAAGCCCAGATCACCGCGGCGAAGAAACGTACCGCACGCGAACGGCTCACTACGCCCACGCCCCACCAAGCGGTGAGCGCCGCCAACGGCATGGCCGCCAGGAACAAGATCACCGAAGCCTGGTTCGCGTGGTTGAAGCTGAGCACCGAAAGGAGCCAGTACATGATGTCTGTGTTATCTGGAGCAGCGCTGAAGCCGGTGCCCGCGTTCTGCCACCACGAGGTGGCGTTGGCTCCGATCTCATTCAGCGTGCGCGACAGCGGACGCATGGAACCGCCGCTCAGGGCGTTGGCACCGATCAGCGAACGCCAGGCGATCAGCGAGGCCGCGGTCGTGATGAGCAATGCGAGAATCAGCGACAGCACCGCAGTGGTCCGCGGCGGCCGAGCAATTCGGACAAAGTCCGAGAAGTTCTCGCCGCTTGGCTCCACCATGCCCTCGGCGCCGGAGCCATCGCCGTAGACCTGCGAGTCATCCGTGCCGTTTGACAAGTTTCGCCGGTACTCGCGCACGGCGCTATTCGAAGTCATCAGCTTGCGTACCTGGCCGCGCGGCACCTTGCGGATTTGCTTGATCCCACGGCGCGAGGACACCAACTTCACCGGCGAGAACAAGCCGCGCAGGGTCGAGCCCAAATGGCTGAACCCATGGCCCGGATCCTTGGCTAAAAGAGCCAAAAGGAAGTGCCCGATGCCGCCCAAAAGGAGGCCTAGCCAAAGAAATGGGAGTCCCAAGGTCGGTGCGAACTTCAGCCGCTGAAAGACCTCAGAGCGTCGTGCTTCGCCCGGTCCAGCCAGCGAGTCGACCACGTCGACCTGATGGTAGACCTTCGCGGAGGGAACGACCACCACACGGTGTCCGGCTAATCGGTTGCGCCAGCATAGATCCACGTCGTCGCCGCGGCCTGGCAGCGCCGGATCGAAACCGCCTAATTCTTCAAAGACGTCGCGGCGGATGAACATTCCTGCCGAGGATACGGCGAAGTAGTCGCTTCGGCCGTCGTACTGACCCTGGTCGACTTCGTCGATATCGATCATCGTCAGGCGCTGCGCCTTGCGGTCCACGCTGAGCCCGACTTCGGCCAAGCGGCGAGGATTGTCAATGTCCAGGATCTTGCAACCTGCAATGGTCACGGACTCGGAGGCTTCGACCGTACGCGTCAGTTGTTCTAGCGCGTCGGGAGCCGGCATCGAATCGTCGTGGATGATCCACAGCCACTCGTCGCGATCTGCACGAGCTTCGGGCAGGGAATCCACCGCTTCTTGAACCGAAAGTCCCAACGACCCCGCCGGGGCCGAGAGCAGGGTCGCGTTGGAAGGAAGATTTGCTTTTAATACCTGGCGGGAAGCGTCTTGGGATGACGCATCGACCCCGAGGTACCGTTCAATCGGCCGGGACTGGTTTCGCAGTGCGGCTAAAGTTCGGGGTAAAAAGTCAGCGCCATCGTGCGCGGCAACGATGGCGGTGACATGAATTGGCGGTCGAATTAGATTGCTCGTTTCCGTAGTCGGCGGCGTTCGCGCTCGGAGAGCCCTCCCCAGATGCCGAAGCGCTCGTCGTTGCTCAGCGCGTATTCCAAACATTCTGAACGTACAACACAGGCACCGCAGACACGCTTAGCGTCGCGGGTCGAACCGCCCTTTTCTGGGAAAAATGCTTCGGGGTCGGTCTGCGCGCACAATGCGCGGGCCTGCCAACCGAGCTCGCCTTCGTCGACTTCCCCGCCGACGCCGAGCCAAACGGCCTTGATGCTTTCGCGAACCTGTTCGTCTTCATCCAGCTCCGGAGCCCACGACCCTGCGGTCGATCCGCCTTCGGTTTCCGCTGGCGCATGCTCCCGTAGGAAGTCTTCTGCGGCGTTCTCCAGATCAGCGGCAACCGCAACGCGTGCGGAGTCACCAGCTTGTGGATCGACAAACCAGTCCGATGGTGCACCCTCAACCCCGTATTGGGCGGACGCTACAGCCGATGTCGAAAAATCGGAGTACCCCTGCTCCAGCTTCGTCATGTTGATGTTGGCCTTTCGATTGGTTTGAGAAGATCGAGCCATCCTTGCTCCCGATCCATACGTCTCTATTTATTCCATCGAAATAGTGAAACGATGGACGAGCCGAACTCACCATCTAATTACAGCCGTGTAACTCGGTCATAGTCAAGCGGGGAGGATATTCTATGGAGAGTTCTCAGGAAACTCTCGGCACAACACGCCGCGAAAGACACCAATGAATCCGGCGAGTCGCAACTTCCGCGAATTGTCGGTAAATTCTCAGTAAATTATTTAAGGTGGAAAATGCCGTTCAACTCCGCTAAGGGAGCCTTTGCCGAAGGTCTGCTCGCACCGCGCCGTGCCTCGGCCACTCCATGGCTCACCTGGTACTCGACTTCCGGTGAGAGGATCGAGCTGTCGGGCAGGGTCTTTGACAATTGGGTCGCCAAGAGCGCAAACCTTCTGGGCGAAACTTTCGACCTCGACGAAGCATCGGTAGTGGTCTTGGATCTCAGTGCGCACTGGAAATCCCTGGTCCTGGCGCTTGCCTCCCTGCATCACGGAGCCACCTTGGTTTCCGCCGAACATGACCAGGCGGCCGAGGCGCAACTTTGGATCACCAGCAACCCAACGGATGAGCGCATTCCCGGCGCAGCGGAAATCCTGGCGGTCAACCCCGCAGCCATGGCGCTGTCCTTCGGCGCCGATCTAGGCCCGGTCGCCGAAGACTACAACGCCAATGTGCGCACCTACGGGGACCAGTTCTACCCATCAGCGGTATCCGGCTCACGCATCAGCCTCATCACCCCCGGCGGCCAAGAGCTGTCTAGCGCACAATTATTTGCCGCCGAGGCACCGGCCCGCGGCACCATCTTGGTGCGCGCAGATATCCCGGTTCTTGATCTATTGCCTTACGCGGTGGCGCAGTGGAAGGCCGGCGACACGATCGTATTGATCGATGAAGCCATGGAGGTGAGCGACCGGCTTCGCGAGGGCGAAAAAATCAGCCACGACTACCTAACTGGCTGATTAGCTCTTCCCAGTGGGGATAGTGCCGGTGTCCGGGGAAACGGCCTGGGCGCCGGCACCTTTGTCGTGATGGACCAAAAGCTCATGGTCGTGGGCAAACTTTTCTTCCTGATCCATCTCGGCGCCGAAGACCCAGAAACGGTAGGCGAAGAAACGGAAGATGGTGCCCAGCACCAGGCCAACCACGGAGCCGGCAATAAATACGCTGGTCGGGTCGGTCAGGTTCAACACGTACTTGGTGAACCAAACGCAGGCGGCGGCGATACCCAGGCCGATAGCGTTCATGATCAGGAACATCACCAGTTCACGAGCGACATTTGCCTGGCGGCGATGGCGGAAGGTCCAAAAGCGATTGGCCACCCACGAGAACAAGGTCGCGACGATGCCGGCGATGATCTTGGCCTTGACCTGCGAATCGCTCATCGGTCCATGCAGCAACCACACATAGATGCCGGAGTCGATGATGAACGCAATACCACCGACAACGCCGAACTTCGCCACTTCGCGCCAGAGCAGCGAAATGAGTCCAGCTAGTTTTCGTGAGATGCGCTCGAACATTTTCCTCCAGACGTATCTGCGCTCTTGCTGATCCAATTTCGAATCATCTAGACCTAAAGATCGTCAGAATCCCGGGAAGTTCAGTTCCCTCGGTTATCGGTTTAGTGTTGCCCCGAATACGCAATGGCATGAGGGCACATCTTGCTATTTTATCCGCTTTTCCTGACAATTCCCCGGATTTGGTGAGTAATCAGTCACCGCGAGGACGGGAAGCCGGAACAATTTCGATAACCTAGAGGGGTGAGCTTCCCTAAAATTGGTGTGATTGGCGGCGGGCAACTAGCCCGAATGATGGCCCCAGAGGCCCTGAACCTCGGATTTGAACTGCATGTTCTCGCCGAAGGCCCGGACGTATCGGCGGCACGTTGTGTGCCCGATGCGCCCATTGGCGACTACAAGGACCTAGCGACCCTGCGCGCCTTCGCCCAGGGTAAGGACGTGGTGACCTTCGATCACGAGCATGTCCCCAATGAGTTCCTCACCACACTCATCAATGAGGGAATCAATGTCCAGCCTCGCCCAGAGGCCCTGATCCACGCGCAAGACAAGCTGGTGATGCGTGCCGCGATTGAGAAGCTCGGACTTCCAAACCCGGCGTGGGCCAAGGTGGAGAACGTAGCCGAACTGATTGCCTTCGGTGAGCAGACCGGATGGCCGATCGTGCTCAAAACCCCGCGCGGCGGCTACGACGGCAAGGGCGTACGCATGCTGGAGAACGCTGAGCAGGCCCGAGAAGCCGAAGAATGGTTTGCCAACGGAGCCCTGCTGGCCGAGGACAAAGTGGATTTCACCCGCGAGCTTTCGGCCATGGTCGCGCGCACTCCTTCCGGCGAGACGAAAGCCTGGCCGGTAGTGCACACCATCCAGGTCGCCGGCGTCTGCGACGAGGTAATTGCACCGGCCCAAGACATCTCGGCGGAAACCGCGGCTACCGCATCAAATGCTGCCATGCGCATCGCCGAAGAGTTCGGTGTCACCGGCGTCATGGCAGCTGAGCTTTTCGAAACCCCGGGACGGGGTGCCGGTTTCGTCATCAACGAACTTGCCATGCGCCCGCACAACACCGGGCACTGGACCATGAACGGTTCGGTCACCAGCCAGTTCGAACAGCACCTTCGTGCAGTCTTGGACTTGCCGCTGGGTGAAACCCGCGAACTTGGAGTGACCGTGATGAAGAATTTCCTCGGCGGGGCCAACCAGGATCTGTTCTCCGCATTCCAGGCCGCGTTGGCTGCCGCGCCGGAAGTCAAGGTACACGCCTACGGAAAATCGGTGCGCCCCGGACGCAAGATCGGACACGTTAATGTGGTGGCCGAGGAAGGCCAACGCGTAGAAGAACTACGTGAACGCGCCGACCGGGTCGCGGGCTTAATCCGTGATGGCATCACCCAGACCGCCTAGGCTTTCAGCAAGACCCGCTCATTTTGGGCCACGATCTTCAAGGACATAGATTCTAATGACTGAAACAGCACCACTTGTCGGACTCGTCATGGGTTCGGACTCCGACTGGCCGGTTATGCGGCTGGCCGCCGAGGCGCTTACCGAATTCGGCATCCCCTTCGAGGCCGACGTCGTTTCGGCGCACCGTATGCCCACCGAAATGATCGAGTACGGCCAGCGCGCCCACACCCGTGGCCTGCGCGTGATCATCGCCGGCGCCGGTGGCGCCGCGCATCTGCCGGGCATGCTCGCCTCGGTGACGCCGCTTCCGGTGGTGGGTGTTCCGGTACCATTAGCCAAGCTCGATGGAATGGATTCCCTCTTGTCGATCGTGCAGATGCCTGCCGGCGTGCCAGTGGCTACCGTCTCCATTGGCGGTGCCCGCAATGCCGGCCTGTTAGCTGTGCGTATGCTGGCATCGGGAACCGACGAGCTTGCCAAGTCGTTACAGGTTAAGTTGCTAGCCTTCGCAGATTCGCTGCGCGATTCTGCATATGCCAAGGGCGCCGCGTTGCGTGCCGAAGTAGCAAACGAGAACTTCTCTTCCTAAGGAAAGTCACAAAGTACATGGGTTCTGCCAGCCACCGCGCTCCAAGTCCGCTCAGGAACCCGGAGACGATTTCCTCTCCGGCCCGGAGCAAACGCGCCCTGATACTGGTCGTCTTGACCATTATTTTCCCGGGTAGCGCTCAGCTGATTGCGGGTAACCGCAAGCTGGGACGCATCGCGGTCACGATCACCATGCTCTGCTGGGCCGCGCTCATTGGGCTCGCAGTCATCTACTTCATTGACCGTTCGATCATCCTGGGTTGGGTAGCGCACCCGAACTTCCAGTTGTTCTTGATCATCGTGCTTTCGGTGCTGGCCGTCGGCTGGCTGATCATGTTCCTGAATACGCTGTTCATCATCCGGCCCCGAATGCTGGCACCCGGAATGCGCGCAATCGTCTCCATTTTCACCTTGGCTGCGGTCATCGCAACCAGCGGCATCTTCGTCTACGGTGCCTCGATCCTGAACACCGGACGCGAGACCATCGTCAAGGTCTTCGATGCGGGTCCTGCCTTTGACCCGGTGGATGGACGCTACAACATCGCGGTTTTCGGCGCCGACTCCGGCTCGAACCGAGATGGCGTGCGTACCGACTCCATCGCTCTGCTTTCGGTGGATGCCAAAACCGGCAAGTCACTGATGATCTCGGTGCCGCGTAACTTCCAGAATGCCCGCTTCGCCGAGGGTACGCCCATGGCCGAGGTCTACCCCGACGGGTACAGCTGCGGGGACGAGTGCCTGTTCAACGCGATCTACCGCGACGCGGTAGATAACCACGCGGATCGGTTCCCGGATTCGGTGAAGAACGTCGGCGCGCAGGCCGCCATGGATGCCTTGACCGGGACCACCGGGCTCGAGGTCCAAGGCTATGTCATGGTCGACATGGCAGGCTTCGAAAACTTCGTTGACGCCCTCGGTGGCGTCACCATCAATTCTGGCGGTTGGGTCCCGCACAACGGCAAGAAGTGGGAAGGCTCGCTGGTCAATACCCATTGGTTCGCCCCGGGCGAGCAAACCTTCAACGGCAAGGACGCGCTCTGGTTCGCGCGTTCGCGTGACTTCACCGATGACTACCACCGCATCAAGCGGCAGCAATGCCTGCAGCAGGCAATCATCAAGCAGTTCACCCCGCAGACCATTCTGAGCAACTTCAGCAGCATCATGCAGGCCGGAGAGCAGCTGGTCGAGACGAACATTCCCGCCAGCCAGCTCAGCTCCTTCGTGTCCGTGGCGGACAAGGTATCGGGCACTCCGTTCAGCCGCTTGACCCTGGGAGCGCCGGACTTCGAGCGTTCGTTCTCCACCTACCCTGACTTCGGCAAGATCGATGATCGCATCACTAAGATCATTGAAAAGCAGAACGCTCCGGAGAAGCCCAAGGAATCCAAGAAATCCGAGGAACCTGCCAAGTCAAAGGACACCACCGAGGCCGGCGGTTCAGCCGAACCATCCGAAAGCGCCGAGGAAGAATCCACTAGCATCAACGACGCTCCGAAGCTGTCCAACGGTGAACAAGAAGTCTTCACGCAGCGCGACGGCAGCCCGATCGACGAGCAGTACCTGGTGGAACTTGAGATGATTGGCCAAACGACTCGCCTGGCGCAGATCGCCGCAAACAACGACGAATGCTCGGTGCCTTAACCAGCATTCCAGGTTTCACCCGCGGTTAAGACCCCCCGACCGTTTTGAAACCACTATCGTTTGTGAAAGTTGAAGGGTGCAAAACGTGTTTGAGTTGAAAAATTCCATTCGGGACTATCACTGGGGTTCGAAGCGGGATATTACCGAGTTGCTCGGCCAGCCGGCACGGCTCAGCCCCCAGGCCGAGATGTGGCTCGGCGCCCATCCCGGATGCCCGAGCATGCTCGTCGACACCGGTCAGCCGCTGCACGAAGTCATTGCGGCGGATCCGGTGAATACGCTCGGCGAGCAGGTCAATGAGCGCTATGGCCGCCTGCCATTCTTATTCAAGGTGCTCTCCGCCGCTCAGCCCCTGTCGATCCAGGTGCACCCGACCCTGGAGCAGGCGCGGGAACGTTTCGCCAAGGAAGATGCCTCCGGCGTCCCCCGCGACGCGGCCGAACGCAACTACAAGGACGACAACCACAAGCCCGAGATGCTCTATGCGCTCACCGACTTCGTGGCGCTCTCCGGATTTCGCGTACCGGAGGAGATCATCGCGGATTTGCGGCTCTTCCTGCCCCGGCTATCCACCACGGAGACGGTCCTCACCGAAAACCTGATCGCGGCTTTGCAGTCCTCCGACCCGCTGGGAAGGGCACTGAATCTCGTGCTCACCTCGGGCACCGGTATCAGTGATCTGGTGCTTACGCTCTGCGGGACCATTACCGCCGATCCGGTCATGCAGGAAAACGCGCAGTTCGCCGAGCTGGTGCGGATCAACGAGATCTATCCTGCGGACCCCGGCGTATTAGTCGCCTTGCTGCTGAATCTGGTGTTCTTGAAGCCCGGCGAAGCGATTAGCCTGGGTGCCGGAAATGTCCACGCCTACTTGCGCGGGCTTGGCATCGAGGTGATGGCCAACTCGGACAACGTGCTGCGCGGCGGGCTGACCAGCAAGCACATCGATGTCCCCGAACTGCTCGAGGTGACCATCGCCGAGCCTTCCGCGGCGCCGCTCTTGCAGGGCACTGCGCTCTCGGAGCACTCCCAGCTCTTCCAGCCGGCCTTCGACGAATTCCAGCTCCAGGTTGTGGAAACCGCGGAACCGCAGATTCGCACCGAGCTGCAATTGCACGGCGCCGCGCTGGTGCTGTGCACGGCAGGTGCGTTCAGCCTGGAAACCTCATCCCAGACCCTCCAGATCTCCCGTGGCGGGTCGGTGTTCATTGCCGCCCATGAGTTGCCGGTGACCGCGGTGTCCGCGGCCCAGGGCGCGGCCACGCTCTTTGCCGCCAGCGCACAGGACAAATAGCGCCAACTAGCCCATAAACGAGTCGAGCCGCAGATCGCCCCTTCGGGAAATCTGCGGCTCGACTCGTTTAATGATTTTTAGCGGGTGTACGCTTCCCACTTGTCCTGCTGGTGCTCACCATCGACGAAGCGGATGGTGCCGGACTTGGCACGCGTCACGATCGACTGGGTGTGGATGCGCCCGTTCTTGTAGCGAACGCCGCGCAGCAAATCGCCATCGGTGATGCCGGTGGCTGCGAAGTAGCAGTTATCGCTGGTGACCAGGTCGTTGGTGGTCAGCACGCGGCCCAGCTCGTGGCCAGCGTCGATGGCCTTCTGCTTCTCGTCGTCATCGGTTGGCCACAACCGGCCCTGGATCACCCCGCCCATGGCTTTGATGGCGCATGCGGTGACGATGCCCTCTGGAGTGCCGCCGATGCCCATCAGTGCGTCCACGCCGGTGCCCTCGCGGGTGGCCGCGATGGCCCCGGCGACGTCGCCGTCCATCAGCAGCTTGGTGCGGGCGCCAGCGGCACGGATCTCCTCGATCAGCCCGGCGTGACGCGGGCGGTCGAGCAGGGTCACGGTGATCTGGCTGATCTTCTTGCCCTTGGCCTTGGCGATCAGGTGCAGATTCTGCTTCACCGGCAAACGCAGGTCAACGAGGTCCGCGGCCTCCGGGCCGGTCACCAGCTTCTCCATGTAGAACACTGCCGAAGGGTCGAACATCGAGCCTCGGTCGGCCACGGCCAGCACGGACAGGGCGTTGTTCAGGCCCAGAGCGGTCAGGCGAGTGCCGTCGATCGGGTCTACCGCGACGTCGCATTCGGCTCCCGAGCCATTGCCGACCTGTTCACCGTTGAAAAGCATCGGGGCTTCATCTTTTTCGCCTTCGCCGATGACTACCACGCCGTTGAAGTTCACGGAGGAGAGCAGGCCGCGCATGGCGTCCACTGCGGCGCCGTCGGCTGCGTTCTTGTCACCGAAGCCAACCCAAGGGGATGAAGCAATGGCTGCCGCTTCCGTGGCACGCACCAGCTCCAAGGCGAGGTTGCGGTCCGGCTCCGAGTCGGTTACCGACAGTCGGGGAGAAAGGTGGGCATAATTGTTGTTTTCGGTCACGAAAGATCCCATCACTGAGTCGTAGTCATTGCGCCTATGCAAACAACTCCATCATATCCCCATCGATTTTCAGCATGTAATTCATGTCGTGCGCGCCGGAGCGCAGACAACGTGTGTTTGGGCACCTCGGTTCGATTTGCACAGGAACATCGGGGAGAATGGACTCGTGCAGCCAGAGAACACTCCCCAGAATGACGCCCAGACCGGCGCGCAGCCGGTCCGCCGCGACCTGAACGACCCCAAGGCAACCTTTGAGGATCTTCCGTTCACCCCGGTACTCACCGAGAAGCAGTCGAAGCGCGCCAACCAGACATTCAAGGGCATGGTCCTGTCCATTGGCTTCACCGTCGCGGTGCTCATTCCGTTGCTGCTGCTGAACCCTGGCACCAAGGAAGAAAATTTCCAGCACGCGGTTGACCTGCAAAAGGTGGCTAGCGACGCTTCCGGCATTGCAGAATTCGAGGTATTCGCCCCGCAGGTTTCCGGCGAGGATTACGCGAATTTCGCCCGCTGGAAGAGCAACCAGGTGCAAGACATCTCTTACTGGGAGTTCGGACTGGTGATGAGCGAAACGAACTTTGTCTACGTTCGCCAGACTGCCGACGCGAATCCCACATGGATTGCGCTGGTCACCGATAATGCTGCCCCCACCGACGAACGCATAGTCGACGGCTCGATGTGGGAGGTCCGAGTTAAGGACGAGACCACCTACATGATTTCGGAACGCGAAGAGTCCACGCTGATCGTCTCCAGCGACACCGGCGAAGAAGAAATTATGGCAATTGTGCAGGCGGCCGAGGCTCAGATCTCGTAATTTTCGCTTCACCGTGGACATCAGTGCGACCTAACTCTGGACCTCAAGCGTAGAATTCCAGTTATGGATTCTGAACACAACCAGTCGCCGTTGACCCCTCAAGAAGCTTGGAAGAAGCTCACCGAGGGCAACAGCCGATTCATCCAAGGCGCCACAGAGCACCCCAATCAGGACGGTGCCCGACGCCAGTCCCTGGTGAAGGGACAAGAACCTTTCGCCGTCATTTTCGGCTGCTCCGACTCCCGCCTGGCTGCGGAGATCATCTTCGACGTGGGGCTGGGCGACGTTTTCGTCGTGCGCACCGCCGGCCACGTGCTGGACCCGGCAAGCCTCGGCTCGCTGGAATTCGCCGTGGACATCCTCAACATCCCGCTGATCGTGATTCTCGGACATGACAGCTGCGGTGCCGTGACCAGCGCGATCAAGGCCAAGGAATCGGGCATTATGCCCAAGGGCTTCGTGCGCGACCTAGTCGAACACATCATCCCTTCGGTCTTCGCCGCCGAAAGCGCCAACATTACCGATGTCAACGGCACCGTCGTCGAGCACGTCAAGCAGACCACCGCCAGGTTGGTTGACCTGTCAAGCATCATCGAAACCGCAATCGCCGAAGGACGTACCGCAGTGGCCGGCGTTGCCTACAAGCTAGCCGAAGGCGAAGCGCAGCTGGTCTCCAATATGGGCCTGAAATAATCGAAGTGACCCTCGGATTTTCCGCGGGTCACTTAGATTAGTCGGCTTGATGGCAGCCAGCCGAAGGTTATATCGGCGGGGCGGCTGCTGGCCGACCTCTCAACTGTAGCTAGCACCCCGGGGAGGATTCACACCCATTCTTCGGTCAGAGAGAGTGCTGCGTGGTTCATTCATGCTGCCGAGGTAGTCCAGCTATTGCGGGCGCCGGCCGCTTCTACTTACACTGTGCCGGACTAGCGTCTTGCGGGCCGGTCGTCTACAGGTTCCCGAAGCAATCGTTCCACCTCACGAAGAACGCGGCTGCCTCCGCCCGAGTAGCCGTGTTTAGTGGCCGGTACTCCCGTGTCCAGTCGCGAATGTCCCAGACGAAGGTGTCTTTCTCCCACCCGGTCGAGATGCCGGTAGAGCGCATCCACTCGATCTCCCGATAGAAGATGGTGGACTTCGGAACGTCCACGAACCCGAGGGACTCCGGCGGGGTGAACGAATAAGCCGAAGAGGGTGCCATCCGATACAGCATCGCGGCAATGGCATCACGCTTGATTGGCTCGAACGGCTTGTAGGTGCCATTCGACCAGCCGTTAACGATCCCCTGCGACTCGGCCCAGCAGATCTCCTTGTAGAAGATATTATTCGTGGGTACGTCCTTGAAGGGCGATGTTGCCGGCGGCGTGTAGGCCGGGCGACCCTTCATACGGTAACAGAAGGCAGCGAACGCATCCCGCAGGATCGGGGCCTGCGGGCGGAAAGTGCCATCAGGCCACCCTTCGGTCACGCCCCATTTGGAAAGGATCTCGATCTCCCGGTAGAAATCGTGGGTTTCCGGCACATCCTTGAATGACTTGGTCTCCCACTCAGATGATGGGTGAGTCGTCTGCGATCCCAGGAAATCCCCTCCTTCCCACCAAGTTGTGACTCCTTGGAACTCCTGACCATAGGAACCGTTCTCAAGCACGCGAACGTCTTCGGTAGGGAATCCCAACCCTGGATGCCATAGTTTGGCCAGGCCGAGCTTTGACTTCCGTGACATGGTGAGCCCCCGGCGGGTCACAGCGATGCCGTTCTCGTAGATCTTTGCTGAATACTCCATAGCTGGCCACCACGTGTCTGCGTCCATACCGACTTGCTTGACCAGGGCACCGAACCCTGCTGTTCTGTCGGAAGTTGCGGCCGTCGCAGGTTTTGCGGCCAGTGCGGTAAGCGGTAGTACTGTCGCACCAATGAGTAGTGATCGACGGGATATTGCGGGGCTCAATGGGAACTCCTTGGAGTGGGAGAGGCTGCTCTGGATCTGAATCGTAGACGTTTACATGGAATTACACCGAAACGGTTGAGTCAAATCGATGTATGTAATCAGATAAATGCTAGGCCATTTCAGCAGGATTCCGAGGCTTGTGAAGCTGCAGCAAAGGACCGTAAAGCATACGTAACGGATTGTGATTTCTATTGATCAAAGGTTGGCGACCAGGCGGTTTGAATCGCTGAATACGAAGATCACAGTACCAACGCGGACTGCGTTTGGGTTCTGGGACTCACAGACGTTGATCTCGATGGAGAAGCGCAGCTTGTCTCCAATATGGGCCTGAAATAATCGAAGTGACCCGCGGATTTTCCGCGGGTCACTTCATTTAATCCCGAGCTTATTCCCGGTTTTCGTTAACCTCACTGATGACTGTGATCTTTGAGGCAGATCCCTGTTCCGGCACACGTTCCAGGCGTATGGTGAGCCTCATGAGCAACAGCGAAGAATTCCGAATTGAACATGACACCATGGGCGAGGTCCGAGTCCCGGCCCAGGCCCTGTACCGCGCCCAGACCCAGCGTGCTGTAGAGAACTTCCCGATCTCGGGCAAGACGCTGGAGTCTGCCCACATCAAGGCGCTCGCGCAGGTCAAGAAGGCCGCCGCACGCGCCAATGAAGCCTTGCAGGTGCTGGACACCGAACGCGCAAACGCAATCGTAGCGGCCGCGGACCAGGTCGCCACCGGAAAATTTGATGCGCACTTCCCGATCGACGTCTTCCAGACCGGTTCCGGCACCAGCTCGAATATGAACACCAACGAGGTGCTGGCCGAATTGGCGACACGCGCGCTGAAGGAGTCGGGAAGCGAAACGGAAGTCCACCCGAACGACCACGTCAATGCCTCGCAGTCTTCCAATGATGTCTTCCCCACTTCGGTGCACGTAGCGGCCACCAACGCGCTGGTCAACGAACTGCTTCCGGCCTTGGCAACGCTTGCCACTTCGCTGGAGGCAAAGAAGTCCGAGTTCAAGGACGTCGTGAAGTCCGGGCGCACCCACCTGATGGACGCCACCCCGGTCACCCTGGGCCAGGAGTTCGGCGGATACGCGGCACAGATCCGCTACGGCATCGAACGCGTCGAGGCCGCCCTGCCGCGCGTGGCAGAGGTCCCGCTGGGCGGCACCGCGGTGGGCACCGGCATCAATACCCCAGATGGCTTCCCGCAGCGCGTCCTGGAATTCCTGCGTGAAGACACCGGCCTGCCGATTACCGAGGCGCGCAACCACTTCGAGGCCCAAGCAAACCGCGATGGCCTGGTCGAGGGTTCTGCCGCCTTGCGCACCATTGCGATCTCGATCATCAAGATCGCCAACGACCTGCGTTGGATGGGCTCGGGTCCGAACACGGGCTTGGGCGAGATCGCGATTCCAGATCTGCAGCCCGGCTCCTCGATCATGCCAGGCAAGGTCAACCCGGTGATCTCCGAGGCGGCCATTCAGGTTGCAGCGCAGGTCATCGGCAATGACACCGCGATCGCTTGGGCCGGCACCAACGGCGCCTTCGAGCTCAACGTCGGCATCCCGGTGATGGCTTCGAACCTGCTTGAGTCCATTCGCTTGCTGGCCAACGTCTCGACGGTGATGGCCGAGAAGATGATCGATGGAATTACCGCGAATGTGGAACGTGCGCGTTTCCTCGCCGAGGCCTCCCCCTCGATCGCAACGCCGCTGAACAAGCTCATCGGCTACGAAAATGCTGCGAAGATCGCCAAGAAAGCGGTCGCTGAGGGCCTGACGGTCCGCGAAGCAACCGTGGCGCTGGGTTTCGTGGAGCGTGGCGAAGTCACCGAAGCTCAGCTTGATGAGTTGCTGGATGTTTCCACGATGACGGGCAAATACTAAGAGCCAGCGCCACGGACTTCGTGGCGATCTAGCGCATCGCTCAGGCGGCCACCAGAACATCTGGTGGCCGCCTGAGTGCGCTCTTCGAGGAAATGAGCTTAGAGCTTGATCCAGTAACGGCGTTGCGGCTCGTGAAGTCCGAAGGGTTCGGCGATCTCCTCTACCGGGCATACCCGTTCTAGGATCCCGCCGCAGGCCTCGATGGTCCGCACCGAAGCAATATTCGAGTCAGCGCAGGTAAGTAGCACCTCTTTGAGGCCACGTCGGCGAGAAATATCGAGCATTTCGGCCAGCGCCCGTTTAGCTAGTCCGGCTCCGCGTGCACTGGGGCGCAGACCGTAGCCTATATGCCCGCCGACCTGCTTGAGTGCTTCGTTGATCAATTCATGGCGCAGGCTGACCGCACCGAGGTATTGGCCATCTCGCTCCAGCCAGAGCGTGCTCTGGTTGACGAAACCTTGCGGCGGGAGGATTGAGTCGTCGCTCAGTTCGCTTAGCAGTGTCACCCATCTGGCAAAATCCTCGGGCTTCTCCAAATTCCAATCAAACTTTTCGGCAAAGAATACCGAGGCGCCCTGCTGGTCCTCGCCATTCCACTCCCGGTTGCTCGCAAGCCATGATTCGTGCAATTGAGCGCTCGGTTCGAGCAACTGTAGCAATGTCATAAACCCGAGCTTAATACGCGCTGGCTGTCTGCTGCCACCGTTGCCAGTCTAGTGTTCCCAATTACTTAAGTTGCACTGAGGTCGACTTGAGTGCAAAACTGCATCTTGTGAACAAAAGTGCAACGAAGGATTCTAAACCGGCCGCAGCACCTGCCGGTCTCAGCGCACGCATGCAAAAAACGCGTCTGTCGATCACCCAGCATGCACGCGAGCTCACCGCCGAACATGGCTTTGCCGGGTTCACCGTGGATCAACTCTGCGCAGCAGTGGGCATCTCGCGTCGCACCTTTTTCAACTACTTCGCAACAAAAATCGATGCGGTCTTCGGGCACGCCGATGACGGGGTTCCTGAGGGTGCCTTAGATCGTTTTCTTGCCGCCCGGCCGACGGGGATCATTGGACTCTCCCCCACTTTGCAGGCGGATCTCGTCGCCCTGATCATTGAACAGCTAGACCGCGACGAACAAGCTATCCACAGTACTCAGGGTTTCTTTGCCGCCGTGCACCGCGAACCCGAATTGCTCGAACGCATGATGCAGGTTGGCCCCGAGCGTCAAGCCGATTTCATGAAGCTCATCGCCCAACGTGAAGGCGTCGATGCGGATCATCCAGGTCTTGCACTACTTGTTCATTCGTTGCAGTTCGCCACCTTCAAAGCCATCGACCGCTTCTTGGAGTCGGACAGCGAACGAACGCTGGCAGAAGAATTCCTCATAGTCATCGGTATGGCTCGGGAATTGTATTGCCAGCCCTTGACTCGTTCTTAACCGGACGCCAGACACACCAACCAGCCATATACCTCGCAAGGACCCACGCATGTCAACGACCACCGAGTCCCGGAAAAACCCGGAACCGGCGCCGCTGCTCCTGACGCAACGGCGTATCTGGATCATCTTCTCCGCGCTGATCGCCGGAATGATGCTCTCCTCCCTCGACCAGACCATTGTTTCCACCGCCATGCCAACCATCGTGGGGCAGCTCGGCGGCGTCGAGCACCAGGCCTGGATCACCACCGCCTACCTGCTGGCCACCACCATCGTGATGCCGATCTACGGCAAATTCGGTGACGTGCTCGGCCGGCGCAACCTGTTTTTGATCGCCATCGCGCTGTTCACGCTGGCCTCGGTGGGTGCCGCGTTTGCCGGCACCTTCTGGATGTTCGTCTTCTTCCGCGCCATGCAGGGCCTGGGCGGCGGCGGGCTGATGATCCTTTCGCAGGCCATCATCGCGGATATCGTCCCGGCCTCCGAACGCGGCAAATACATGGGTCCGCTGGGCGCGATCTTCGGCATCTCGGCCGTCGCAGGTCCGCTGCTTGGCGGATTCTTCGTAGATCATCTGACTTGGCAGTGGGCTTTCTACATCAATATCCCGATTGGCATTGGTGCGTTCCTGATCGCCTGGTTCGCACTGAAGTTGCCGAGTAAGAAGGCCAGCAAAAAAATCGACATCCTGGGCGTGCTGCTGCTCTCGACCGCCACCACCTGCTTGATCTTCTTCACCGACTTCGGCGGATCGAAGAACCATGGCTGGGCTGCCCTGGAAACCTGGGGCTGGGGCCTTGGCATGCTGGCAGCCGCCTTGCTGTTCGTGATAGTCGAAGCCCGTGCAGAAGACCCAATCATTCCGCTCTCACTATTCAAGAACCGGATCTTCGTCAACGCCACCGCCATCGGATTCACCCTGGGCCTGGGCATGTTCGCGGCGATTGCCTTCGTTCCAACCTTCCTGCAGATGTCTTCGGGAACCTCCGCCGCAGTCTCCGGCTTGCTCATGGTCCCGATGATGGTCGGCATGATGGGTACTAGTATTTGGTCCGGTATCGCCATCTCGAAGTCCGGTAAGTACAAGGGCTATCCGATCGCCGGTGCGCTCGTTACCGCGCTGGCCATGCTCGCGTTCACCTCGCTGAGCGCCAGCACCCCGTTGTGGCTGATCTGCGTATACCTGTTCGTCTTCGGCGCCGGTCTTGGCCTGATCATGCAGGTGGTTGTGCTTGTGGTGCAGAATGCGGTGGACCCGATTATGGTCGGCACCGCCACCTCGACAAACAACTACTTCCGTGAAGTCGGCGCCTCTTTGGGTGTGGCGATCTTCGGTGCCATGTTCACCAATCGCCTCTCCGAAAAGCTCACCGAGGTGTTCACCGCATCCGGGGCGAGCGCCGCGGACGCCGGCAATGCGACCGCGACGCTGGACCCGCAGACCCTGGCCAAGCTGCCCGAAGGAATGCGCGATGGGATCGTGACCGCCTATGCCGATTCGTTGGCACCGGTGTTCTGGTACTTGATCCCCTTCATTCTCATCGCCTTCGTCTTGGCATTGCTGCTCAAGCAGGTTCCACTCTCGGACACCGCTGGCATGGTGGCACGTGGCGAGGCGATTGGTGGCGAGGAAGCCAAGCTACTTGAAGACGCAGAACGACAGGCAAGGTTGATGAATCACCCTCCGCAAGGTGAGCCGGAGCAGGATGCAGCTACCGGACCGAAAAGCGACGAACGCCCTAGGGTGTAGCTAGCCTCGTGCTAGGTGCCGCCCCGCACCTGCGATTCCTTTCCCCAGCCTGCTGGGCGATGAGGAATCGCAGGTGCGGGGCGTTGTCGTTTTCCAAAGTCTTCTTTTTACTAAGCGATGGGCAGGCAAACGACTTATGCGCTCCCAGGAAATCGCACACTACACCGTGCTCTAGACCGCGAAATACCCTCCGGGACGCGGATTCAGCGCCCAGTCGATGGCCCGCTCATGCAGCGGCGGCAGCCGTGGGCGGTCATCGAGTTCAAAGTAGCCGACCTCCACGTTTTCATCATCATTTATTTGCGCCGTGCCGCCGACGTGGCTCGCCCGGAAGACCACATCCAGATACTGGGCGTGGTCACCATTCGGATAGGTTGCCGGCGCGGTGACACCGATGCCCAGCAAGTGGGTCAGCTCGCAGTCGATGCCGGTCTCTTCGTGGACCTCGCGCACCGCGGTGTGCGAGGCTTCCTCGCCGGGTTCGATAATACCTGCCGGCAGGGTCCACAGCCCGTTATCCGCCCGGCGAACCAGCAAGACCTTAGTTCCGTCCAGCACGACGACCTTCACCCCGCTGAGCCAGAGCATGTCATGGCCGATATGGGTACGCAGTTCGGTGATGAATTCCGGAGTTGCCATGGGCCTATCGTGTCATAAGCAGGGCCAGGGCCGCACCGAGGATCATGAACGGGCCGAAGGCCACCGCCGACTTGGCAGTGAGCTTCCGCGCGATAATTCCCGCCAGCACCACCAGGCTGGCGAGCACAAAGGCAAATACGCTGCCCACGAATAACGCGGGCAGCGAGAAGTAGCCGAGGTTCAAGCCGAGCACCGCGGCCAACTTCACGTCGCCCATGCCCATTGACCCGCGCGAGACCAGCGCGAGCACCAAGTAGGCCCCGCCCAGAATGACGGCGCCGAGCAGCGCCCAGAGCAAAGGCATGTAGGCTGCCCGCACCGCGCTGAGCCCCAGCAAGAGCAGCGCACTGGCCGCGGCCCAACGCAGCAGCCAGCGGTTCGGCAACCGGTGGCTTTTCACATCGGCCACCGCCAGCGACACCCCGAAGCCCAGAAAGCAGGCGCAGAACAGCATGAGCAGCAACGCCGCACCCACCGATTCCTGCCAAATACCGATCATGGTTAGAGCATAAGCGGGCAGGGACTTGGACTCTAGTGGTGCTTGTGGGGTTGTGAATAACTTGAGCGCTTCTACACTTGAATTATGACCCAGCCAGCAGCACCGCAGTTGTTCCCCGAACATCCGGCACCCGATTCCGCGGCGCGCCGGCGCTTCCGTGCACTGGCCCGCTCGGCTCCCTGGCTGAGCACCTCGCTGCGGCTGGAACTCGATGTCCCGCCGGCCTTCGCCCAGCACTCGCTATCGGGCACGCTGGGCATGATCCTGCGCGGCCGTGAGGCTATCGCCATCAGCGACGAATCCGATACCTTGCGCTACCAGCGCGAATTGTTCACCGCGGACCGGGGCCGCGACTACGTGGCCGCGACCGAGTCCTCCTGGAAGCTTCCGGCCTCGCTCACCTATCCGGTCTACACCAATGACCACCTGATCGCCCGGCGGCCGGACATCGACGGCTACCAGGACCTCTTGCCCTTGGATTTCTTGGCGAGCATGCTCGACCCCTTTGAGCTGGCCGGTACCGAGCCGGCATCATTGGACCTCGCCTTCGAACATCCCACATACATCCACGAGCTGGCTCCCACACGCAGCGAGCACGGTCGCGCGCAACTCTCCGCGGTGCTCACCGCAGGCCACAGCTACCAGCCCAGTAGCGACTCATTTACCTTGGTCCCAGCCGGAACTGCTGCGCTGCTTGTCTTGGATTTGGATACCGGAATCTGCGTCGAGCGCCGGCTGCTGGATGGGAGCGAACCGCCGCTGCGCATCGCGGTGTTGGCGAAGAACGAGTACTACATCGACTCGCTGTTCACCGTAGCCACACCCACCATGACTGATGTGCGCGCACACATCCCGTGGACGGTGCGCGCACAGCGCTAGACCAGCGGCCCCTCGAGCATCTCGGTGACCAGCGCCGCGATCGCCGAGCGCTCCGAACGCATCAGCGTCACGTGCCCGAAGAGCGCATGCCCCTTGAGCTGCTCGACCACCGCGGCGACACCGTCATGGCGTCCCACGTGAAGGTTGTCGCGCTGGGCCACGTCGTGGGTGAGCACCACCTTCGAGTTCTGTCCGATACGCGAGAGCACCGTAAGCAGCACGTTGCGCTCCAAGGACTGCGCCTCGTCCACGATCACAAAGGAGTCATGCAGCGAACGCCCGCGGATGTGGGTCAGCGGCAAGACTTCGAGCATCCCCCGCTCGAGAACCTCGTCGATCACGTTCTTGGACACGATGGAGCCCAGGGTATCGAAGACCGCCTGAGCCCACGGCCCCATCTTCTCTCCCTCGGAGCCCGGCAGATAGCCAAGTTCCTGGCCGCCCACCGCATAGAGCGGTCGAAACACGGTGATCTTGCGGTGTTCCCGGCGTTCGAGCACCGCTTCCATCCCCGCGCACAAGGCCAGCGCGGACTTGCCGGTGCCTGCGCTGCCGCCCATCGAAACGATTCCGACATTCGGATCCATCAACAAATCCAGGGCGATGCGTTGTTCGGCGCTGCGCCCATGCAGCCCGAAGGCCTGCTGGTCCCCGCGCACCAGCTTGACCGTGTCGGCCGAGACCTTGCGGGCCAGCGCGCTGCCACGCGGCGAGGTAATCACGTAGCCGGTGTTCACCGGAGAATCTTTCGCCTCGGGAAAATCGGTGAGCCGCTCGGTGTCGTAGAGCCTTGCCATCTTCGATTCATCGAGCTCCAGTGATTCCACCCCGCTCCATTCGGAGGAAGCGATCAGCTCGTTGCGGTACACCTCGGCGTGGATGCCGATGGCCGAAGCCTTGATGCGCATCGGCAGGTCCTTGGTCACCAAGGCCACGTCCTGGCCTTGGTCGAGCAGGTGCTTGGCTACCGCCAGGATGCGGGTGTCGTTGTCTGCCGAGCGCATCCCCAAGGGAAGCACCTCGGAGGCGATGTTATTCAGCTCGATGCGCAAGGTACCTCCGGCATCGGAAACCGGAACCGCATCCGCCAAGCCGCCATGGCTGGCGATCAGCTCGTCGAGCAGGCGCAACGCTTGGCGGGCGAAGAAGCCCAGGTCAGGGTCCTTGCGCTTGTGTTCCAGCTCGGTAATGACTGTCAACGGGATCACCACATGGTGTTCCTCGAAGTGGAACATCGCTTTCGGGTCCGACAGCAACACCGAGGTGTCGATGACGTAAGTTCGGACAACCGAGTCGGTAGTTCGGGTCATAGCAGCGCACCCATTCTCGAATCCGGCGTGGGGGAATCTCCCCACGCTTCAGTGGGAAGTTCCGCCACCGGATGCCGAGGGTGACCCACGAATTGCTCCGGGGAAACGCCGCATCTGGTCATCTAGTGAGGAACCTTTCGGTCAGCCGGGACTGTGTCATCCCGCCATATTCTCACCATAGACCGCAAAGGGCTCCAGTAGGTTAAGCGCAAGTATCATTTTTTTGAACGCTAGATACTTGGCATTTCACTGGGCTATTAAGCGCCGAACCGGCGCTGGCGGTCTGCGAAGTCGCGTAGTGCGCGGAGGAAATCGACGCGCCTGAAGTCCGGCCACAACGCTTCGCAGAAATAAAACTCGGAGTAGGCACTCTGCCAGGTCAAGAATCCGCTGAGCCGTTGTTCACCGCTGGTGCGTATCACCAGGTCGGGATCCGGCTGCCCCTTGGTGTACAGGTATGACTCCAGCTCATCGATGCATAGCGACTCGCTTACCGATTCCAGCGAACGTCCGTGCTCCGCTGCATCGTGCAGCAATGACTTGATCGCGTCGATAATTTCCCGCCGGCCGCCATAGCCGATAGCGACATTCACGTGCACCCCGGTGCGGTGTGCCGTGATCGTTTCCAGGGCCGATAGCTTCGTGGCAAGTTCTTCGGGCAACAGATCCAGCGCACCGACTTGCTGCACCTTGACCTGGTTAGTCTCCCCCAGCCGATCCAGGGTGTTGCCGATGACCTTGAGCAGGTCGCGCAGTTCGCTGGGTTCGCGGTTCAGATTGTCGGTGGAGAGCATGTAGAGGGTGACGACCTTGATTCCCAGGTCCTCGCACCATTCAAGGAATTCAAGGATCTTGTCTGCTCCGGCCTGATGGCCGGCAAGGGTCGGGCTTCCGGCAAGCTTTGCCCACCGGCGATTACCGTCAACCATCACCCCAATGTGGTGCGGAAGCTTGTCACTGGGCAACGACTTCGCTAGGCGCCGTTCGTAGAAACGGTACACCAGAGAGGGAAATCGCACCTGGTTCCTCGCTTTCGCACACAATCAAAGAATTCTTCTAACTAAATCTATCGTGTTTCGCCGCGTGCCCGGTGCATCCAACCGGGCCGGCTCAAGGGTTATTGACCACGCAGCATCCGCAAGAATGCGTCTACTCCGGTCACCGGAAGGTTGCACAATTGGAGCCTGCAGGGCTGGATTTGCAGGCTCTGCACGTCCTTGGACGCTTCGCCGGCGCTCCTGGCTTCGATCCCCAGTCCCTTGCAAAGCGCCCGTAATCTCACGCGTTCCGCGTTGCTGCCTCCGGTGAAATTCACATAATGCACCGTCGCGTCGAGCACCGCTTGCACCTCTAGCGCGGTTGCCACCTGGGTGGGCGCTTCGCCGGCGAGCGCCGAAGCGTGCGCACTGAGCTTGCCTGCCTGCTCAAGCCGGTCGGCGCCCAGCGCATCGAAGCTCCCGTCCGCCATGCTCTGCAGCGCCTGGCGCGCCATGGCCTTGGCGTAGAGCGCCCCGGCGGCGGGGATGGCATCATCGAGTACCGTGACCGGTGCGATATTTGCGCGCTGCTTGCTCAGCCGTGCATCTAGGCTGACGGTATCTCGTGGGATCCCGGTTTCGGGATCGAGGAAGCTCGCAGCACGCTCAAGCAGCACCCCGGCGCGCTCTTGCCATGTGGCACGCTTAGGGCTTTGGCCCAGCGCCAGAAACCCCAGGGCGAGGGCAGCATAGTCCTGCAAGGTCCCCTCGTTGCCGGCCGCCGGCTGACCGGCGAAGCTGACTCGGGCAAGGGTCCTAGTCTGCGCGTCCCAGTGAACCTCCCAGAGCGTGGTCGCCACCTGCTCGGCAAGTTCTCCGAGCCACGGGTCGGCGAGCAGTTCGCCCGCCTCCGCGAGGGCCTCGATCGCCAGCCCGTTCCATCCGGCAATGATTTTCTCATCTCGCCCCGGACGTTCGCGAGCGGCCCGCAGGATGCGCAGCTGCTCCTTGAAGGCCTCCCAGATCTCGACCTGGTCGTTTGCCGGCGCCTCGGTCAACGACAGGTGGAAGTAGCCGGGATCTTCGGCCACCGCCGCGAGCCGCACCAGACCCGCAGGCAGCTCCACTCCCGCCCGGCGCAGCGCCTCGGCGCATTCTTCCCGGGTGAAGGTGTAGGCCGCACCCTCGACACTTTTTCCGGCACGCATTGAATCCGCATCCAACGAGGCGGCCAACGCACGATGCGCTTCGCCTTCCGCTCCGGTCAGCAGCTCGGCGGACAAGAATTGCGCCGTATCCAGCGCCGCCTGCCGGGACAGCTGCGCAAGCTGCGCTGCACGTACCGACTCCGCGGTGTCCTGTGCCGCCAACTCTTCGGCAAAGACCGCGGTGCGCGCACACAGGGAGAGCAAACCCGCATTGTCGTAGAGCATTTTTTCAAAGTGCGGGACCGCCCAGTGCTCATCCACGCAGTAGCGGGCGAACCCGCCGGCCAGATGATCGCGCAGACCGCCAAGCAGCATTGCCTCGATGGTAGTCGCCAGCGCATTGAACCCTTCAGCGCTGCGCTCGGGGTTCAGCATCACCGTGCGCCACAGGGTTTTTAGCGCCCAGCTCGGTGGGAACTTGGGCGCCGGGGTGAATCCACCTTCGGGTTTGGTCGCGGTAATCCAATGCGTGCTCGCGACCGCAAGCGCCTCGGCTACCGGAGAGGTGCTCGGCAGGGTCAATAATGTCCCTTGCCGGGAGCCAAGTTCGGCCAGATGGTTGGCGAGCATATCGGCCTGTTCTTCCAGCCCTTCGCGGCGTTCCTCCCAGGCCTGATGCACCGCGTCGAGCAGCTGGGTGAAGGATGGAATCTTCCCCCGGGGTTCGCGGGGGTAATAGGTGCCGGCGTGGAAGGCCCTCCCGTCGGGCAGGGTGAAGATCGTCATGGGCCAGCCGCCGGAACCCGTCAAGGCTTGAGTGGCCATCATATAGGTGTCATCCACCAACGGGTGTTCCTCGCGGTCCACCTTGATCGAGACAAATCGGTCATTCAATTTTCCAGCGATCCCAGGGTCATCAAAGGATTCGTGGCTCATCACGTGGCACCAGTGGCAGGCCGCATAGCCGATGGAGAGCATTACCGGAACATCCCGCAGCCGGGCCTGCTCAAAAGCCTCATCACCGTAGGGCCACCAGTCAACGAGCTGGTGCGAGTGCTGACGCAGGTAGGCAGAGGAGCTTGTGGCGATTCGTTGTCCCATAGCGCCATTCTGCCCCATGAGGATTAGAGCTCACCTGCAAACGTGGCCAAAGGCAAAATCGGTTTGCTAGGCCACACTGCGTTCCCGCATGGCCCGCCTGATCAGAAACGGAAAGCCTCGTGCCGGGCGCACCAAAAATTTGGCGAACACGGCACGAGGCCTTGATCCAACTGCCGTGAAGCTTAGCTGTCTTCGGAAGTTTTCGGATCTACCGGATCGGTAGATTCTTGGCGTGGCTGGTTCTCGCCCTTAAGCATCAGCTCATTCTGCTTAGCCTCGGCTTCCGAGGCGTAGCGCACGCGGCGTACGCGGCGCACCATGTCGCGAATGAGGAAGATTACTGCCAGTGCCAGAAACGCGGTGAACACGAACCCGAGGAAACCCGGGCCATAACTGTTCTCGTCCAAGTTTTCGTTCTGCACTTTGGTGCTCGCAACCAGCATGGTCGCGTAGATCGCATTCACGGTGTGGGGACAACTCTTTTCTGGGACTGGTTGGTACTTAGCTCTATCTTAGTCCGGCAAACAGATCTGTTTCGGGCAACTCGGTGGCAACCTTCGAGGAGATCAGCGTGTAGTCCTCCCACGGCCATGACTCGGCATAGATGTGCTCGGGGACCGCGAAGAAGAAACCTTCCGGGTCAATCTGGGTTCGGTGCGCTAGCAAGGCCTGATCGCGCAGCGTGAAGTAGTCTGCGCAGTGCACCTGGGTGGTGGTCGTATGTGGCGAAACCCACTTGAACATTTCGTTCTCTTCGTCGTTTTCCCACATGGCAACACGTTCGGTGTACGGAGATTCGTAGCCAGCTTCCAGCATTGCGTAGTGCAAGGTGCGGAAGCGGTCAGAGGAGAACGCACGGTCGAAGTAGAGCTTGTCCACTTCCCAAGGTTCACCGAGCTCGGGGTACATCTCCGGGTTTCCGGCTTGTTCGAAAGCGAAGGTGGCGACCTTGTGGCTTTGGATGTGGTCCGGGTGCGGGTATCCGCCATTCTCGTCGTAGGTGGTAATCACGTGCGGACGGAATTCGCGGATCAGCTTGATGACACCAGCTGCCGCGATTTCCACCGGCTGCAGTGCGAACGCGCCGAAAGGCAGTTCCGGCAACGGCTCTCCCTCGGGCAGGCCCGAGTCGACGTATCCTAGCCAGCGGTGTTTAACCCCGAGTACGGCGGCGGCTTCAGCCATCTCCGTGCGGCGCACGCCGGGCAGGTCACGATGCGCGTGGGCCAGTTCCCCGACCGCAGCGTTGAGAATGTCACCGCGTTCACCGCCGGTGCAGCTGACGACCATGACCTCGGCGCCGGCTTCAACATAGGCGGCCATGGTGGCAGCCCCCTTTGAAGACTCGTCGTCCGGGTGGGCATGAATTGCCATGAGACGCAGCCCCTGGGACGGCGCTATCTTCTTCACGTCGTGAATCTCCACGTAAAATCTTCCTTCTGCACTGTGAACAGGCCGGTATGCCGTCATGGCATACCATCAATGACAACTCTCACGTAGACCCGAGTTATTCCCTGAACCCCCTGCCGGTAGACTAAGAGATACCTCATAGATAGCGGCAGAGAGTGGTACAGGGTAAGCGATGTCTGATCCAAGCTTAACGGCTCGATACAACAACCCCAAGAAACGCCCGCTGTCCAAGCGCACCCGCTTCCTGCTCATCGGTGGCGCGCTGACCGTCGGCGTCGCCGGTGCGGCGTATATCGGATTCGCAAACTTCAGTGCCATAACCGCGCAGGACATCGAATTTTCGGTTGCCTCGCCAGCTCAGGCAACCGCGGTGATCGAGGTCGAATACAACTCCAAGCACCGTGTGCAGTGCGATGTGAGAGCGCTGAACGAGTCCAAGGCTACCGTTGGCTTTACCAGCATCGCGCTTGAATCCGCCGATCCAGGTCAGCTGACTACCCAGCGCATCACGGTGCCGCTGCGTACCGATAACCTGGCCGTCACCGCTGGGGTAGAGGCTTGCTACAAGGTCCCGAACGATTTCTCCGAGTAACAATTAGCTCGTTCTTCTTCCCTCAGAGCTGAATCTATTGGGATTTCTTCCCTCAGAGCTGAATCTATTGGGATTATTTCCCAAACACGACTATTATCGTTGGAAAGTACGTTTAACCCCGCATCGGTTTGTGCGCCTAGTTGATAAGCAACTGGGACAGGAGCCTAGCGGGGTCTTTGCTTGCATCCGCCGAAATTCGACAGATCGCCAATTCGTACCGAATCTGACTTCTTCAACGCCACCGCATGGTGGCGTTCGGCTTTGCCGTCCACCACGGACGGTTAGCAGAAGAAGTCCCTGACAGACCAAAGGAAGTACAACGTGAGCACCAACAGCAACGAACCTGTCGTGTGGCTGACTCAGGAGGCCTTCGACCGCCTTCAGAACGAACTGACCTTCCTCTCCGGCCCAGGCCGCACCGAAATCGTTGCCCGCATCGAGCAGGCACGTTCGGAGGGTGACCTCAAGGAGAACGGCGGCTACCACGCTGCTCGTGAGGAGCAAGGCAAGGCCGAGGCCCGCATCCTTTATCTCAAGGACCTTCTGCGCCGCGCCCACGTAGGCGAAGCGCCCGCAGATGACGGAGTGGTCGAACCGGGCATGCTGGTGGGTGCCACCATCGCTGGTGATGAGACCACCTTCCTGTTCGGTTCCCGCGAGGTTGCCGGCGACAGCGACCTTGAGGTGTACTCGGAGCAGTCCCCAATCGGCAAGGCAGTGCATGGCAAGAAGGTTGGCGACAAGCTGACCTACACCGCGCCCAACGGCCGCGATATCGCCGTGGAGATCATCTCCGCCACGCCATACGAGGGCTAGTCCCCTACGCATCAAAAGCAGCTGGCCTGACACTTGAAAAAGTGTCAGGCCAGCTGCTTTTCATCTGTAATTTCGAAATCAGGCTACCGAGCCGCCAGCGCTATTCGTGATGTGCGGGTCAAAGCCCTCGGCACGCAGATTATCCAGCACATGCTCGGAATGCTTATGGCCCTTGGTTTCCAAATCGATGGTGATCGCTACATCGCCCATGGACAGCGAGCCGCCGATGCGCGTGTGGTCCAGACGAGTCACATTTGCATCCGATTCGGCGATGACCCGCGAGATGGTCGCCAACGCACCTGGACGGTCCGGCAGCATGATGCGCACGGTCAGGAAACGACCGGCTGCGTTTAGACCACGCTGGATCACCTTGAGCATCAGCAACGGATCGATATTTCCGCCCGAGAGGATCACCACGGTAGTCGCCGGGTCAATTCCATGGGCTTTCAATCGGTCCTCCAGCAGGGCCGCGACGCCTACGGCACCAGCCGGCTCCACCACCAGCTTATTGCGCTCCAGCAGCACTACCAGCGCCTGCGCCAGCGCATCTTCGGAGACCGTCACCACGTCATCAACGAGTTCCTTGATGATGGCAAACGGCAACTGCCCCGGCTTGCCCACCGCGATGCCATCAGCGATGGTGTGCACCGTGTCCAAGGGCACCAGTGCATCCGCGGCCAGCGACGGAGGGTACGCGGCGGCATTTTCTGCCTGCACGCCGATCACCTTGATGTCGCGGCCCAGCTGACGAGCTTTCTCTTTCAATGCAATGGCCACGCCTGCCAGCAGGCCGCCGCCGCCCACTCCCATCAGCACGGTCTCCACTTCCGGAAGCTGCTCCAGGATTTCCAGGCCAATTGTTCCTTGGCCGGCAATGATGTCGGGGTGGTCGAAGGGGTGCACAAACACCGCACCGGTTTCATCGGCAAAACGTTGCGCCTCGGCCAGCGCCTGATCGACGGTGTCCCCATGCAGCACCACTTGCGCGCCGTGGTCTTGGGTGGCCGCAAGCTTCGGCAGCGCCACCCCGCGCGGCATGTAGATGCGTGCTTTAATTCCTAGATGCGCCGCCGCTTGGGCCACACCCTGCGCATGGTTGCCTGCCGAAGCGGCCACCACTCCGCGGGCCTTCTCTTCGGCGCTGAGCTTTGACATGCGTACATAGGCGCCACGGACCTTGAAGGAACCCGCGCGTTGCAGGTTCTCGCACTTCAAGAACACCTCGGCGCCTGCATGCAAGGAAAGTACCCGCGAATGCTCGATCGGGGTGCGGGCGATCACCGGTTCGAGCACTTGTGCTGCGTGCTCGATATCAGCCAAGGTTACAGGTAGTTCAGGCTTGCTGCTCATCTATTCCTCATTTGCGAAGTTCTCGGTGCGCCGGCTCACCGGCGGTTGTTCGGGGGAAGTTTCGGTGGGCTGCTCTGGAGGGGCGTGAGGATCCTCGCCGACCCCATATTGTTCGCGGACGAACGGGTCATCGTCCCATCCGCGCCGAGCTAGGTATTTCACCACCGAATTCAATACGGCCATGATCGGTACGGCGAACAGCGCTCCGGGGATGCCAGCCACCATGGCTCCGCCGGCGACTGCGAGCACCACTGCCAGCGGATGCAGGCTCACCGCCTTGCCCATGATCAGCGGTTGCAGGATGTTCGATTCGGCCTGCTGAACCAGTAACACCACGCCAAGCATGATCAGCGCGTTGATCCAACCGTTGGCGACCAGCGCCAGGAGCACCGCCAATGCGCCGGTAACCAGCGCGCCGATGATCGGGATGAAGGAGCCAACGAAGACGATCACGCCCAGTGGCATCGCTAACGGAACGCCCAGGAAGAACGCGCCAAAGCCAATGCCCACCGCGTCAATGAAAGCCACCAGCAGCTGCACGCGCACGTAGCGCACCAGAGAGAACCAGCCGCGGCTCATCGCGCCGTCCATGGCGGGACGGGCGCGAAGAGGCAGCAGGTTGATCAGGAACAGGCCGATCTTCCGTCCATCGAGGAGCAGGAAGATCAGCGTGAACAGGGCCAGCAGGACTCCGGTGACGATCTGGCCGAGCGCCGAACCCCAGCTGATCGCTTCGCTCAAGATATTCGTGGCGTTCGAGCGTAGCTGGCCTAACGCGTCATCGATGACGTTTTGCAGGTCGTCATTGGTTAGCTGCAGGGGGCCATTAAAAAGCCAATCCTGGACCTGTTCCAGCCCTGCGATCGACTGGTTCCACAGTGCTGCGAACCCGGCGGAAAGGCGCTGGCCGGCCATCGATAATCCGCTCACCACCAACGCGAGGAAGCCAAGCACGGTGAATCCCACGGCCAATCCGCGCGGCACCGCCAACTTACGATTCAGCACGTTGACGATAGGGGAAAGCAGACCGCTGATCAGTGCGGCGATCATCACCGGGATCAGCAGCAAAGACAGCTGCGATAGGAGCCAGACAATCACGCCTACGGCGGCGGCCACTACGAGGAAACGCCAGGACCACCAGGCCGCTAGCCGCACCCCATAGGGCATGTCATCCGCATCATGGAAATCCACGTTCGCTGAGCGTGGAGTCGGTCCCGGGCTGGTTTTAGCTGGTAGCACCACCCGGAACCGGCGCAGTCGCGACAGCCGGTTACTCTTCATTTCTCTAAGTTACCGTGAGTTCCGCGCCGCACCGGGATCCATGTCGGTATTGTGACACAAAAAACAGAACCAGTGCCCGTATTGGGCACTGGTTCTCAAAATCTATTCCAATATGGTTATTACTCTTCGCGCAGAATAGCCAGAATGCGCAGAATCTCGGTGTAGAGCCAGACCAGGGTCATGGTCAGGCCGAAGGCACCGCGCCAAGCCATGATTGCCGGGGCACCCTGGCGGGAAAGCTCCTCGATCATGGTGAAGTCGGAAACCAGCGCGTAGGTCGCAAGCAGGACCGCAACGACACCGATGATGACGCCGAGCATACCGCTGCGCATGCCGAACATGCCGTCAACCGTACCGGTCATCATCATGACCATATTGACCAGCGAGAAGACCACCATGCCGATCATCGCGATCATGAACATCTTGTTCAGCTTCGGGCTCATCCGGTACTTGCCCGAGCGGTACAGCGCCAAGGTCACGCCGGCGACGCAGAAGGTCGCGACGACCGCCTGGATTGCGACACCCGGGTATAGCCCGTTCAGGAACTGCGACAAGCCGCCGAGGAACAAGCCCTGGGCTACTGCGTACAAAAGAATGAGTGCCGGCGATGGCTTCTTCTTGAACACGTTGACCAGGCCCAGCACAAAACCGACCAGTGCGCCTGGCAACATCAGGATTGGCACTGCCCAGCCCGCTGCGGCGCCAAGCACAACAAGTCCCAAGGTAAGGATGGTCTTGTTGATGGTGTCACCGACCGTCATGCGACCGGTGTCGTGGCTAGTGGCCGATGGCTGCTGGTACATGCCCTGCAACTGATCGGCGCTGAGGTTGCCGGATTCGTGGAATCCGACCGGACTGCCTGCATTGGAGCCAGTGCCCCAGTTTGCAGACTGGTTCTTGGAACCGAAGATCGGGTTACCGCTCAACCTGAATTCCCCCATAAGTCGTTTGTTCAAGCACAAGCCCATCGCCTGTGTCCTGCTACCGATCTTATTTGGGTTTGCTGTGAATCGGCTCAGCCATAGGGATGATATCGATATATTTAGCCTGAATTATGCCTAGAGCGTGTGCATCTTCCGCTTCGCTTCATGGTTAGGCCGCTAGCCACGTTAATTGCGAGCGACAGAACTCCAATCCCATCCCCTTTGGCCCGGCAGCATGGGGGAATTTTTGCATGCAGCGTCGCAATGCAGAGCCAGAGGGAATCGCCTCGTGGAGATGGCCTCCTGCAAGTGGTGGCCCCGCCGATAGCAATGGCCTTGTGTGGTTTCAGTACCGTCCGATGCGGAAAACCAGGCCGTCCTGGCTTGCTTCCGCGCGATTCATGAGCTCTTGATGTGATCCATTTTTCTGCATTGGCAATGGCGCAGAGAATTCCAACGAGTTTTTTCGAGGGCTGGGCTGCGGGGGAAATTGAATCCTGGAGTTCCCAATACCCGGCATGCTCGACGTCGCCATAGCAATCCGGGGCCGGGACGTACAGTCCGTTGGAACTAGTTGCTTGGGGCCTCATGAGCCAATCCAAGTGGCAGAATCCAGCTCTGGAATTTGTTCCTGAGCTCCGCGGAACCAGGACGCTTCAGCGTCGCCTGTACTCGGTCGGTGGCCGAAGGACTGATGTAGATCCGCTTCGCCAGAATCGACAAGTCAACTGCAAAGCACCAGTATTCAAGCAAAGCAAAGGCCGCTACTTCCCCGTGTTTACAGGTAAGCAGCGGCCCTTTCACAGGTGCCCCCAGTGGGACTCGAACCCTTTATTTATTCTGGCACCTGCGCGAAAACACCGTGATTCCGGGGTTTTTACTCACCCGAATTAACCTTGAATCACACCGAGTTTTCAAATAATGTGCTCAAAATGTGCTCAAAGATGTCCTGTTCTCCGCCACTCGACGAAATGAGCACTAATGAACTTTCTTAGCTTCTCCCTCGGGCGCCAAGGTCAGAATGTTCTCTCGACTCACAGCGAAGAGCATTGCAGTTCTGTCCAACCAATCAGTCTTTTTTAGAGCGTCAATAATTTGGGCTTGGACTCCCCTGGGATTCTCGCTTTCAACGATAACGACCCCTACCGGCTTGTGGTCATAGTCGAGACGAACCCCAACCATACTTCGCGACTGCATCTTTAGTTTGGAAACAGTCTCCATGCTGTATCCCATAGATTCAACGTGTTGGTTGTTCCAGTCTTCGCGAGATCCTTTTAAATCCCGAAGGCTAGCTTCTCCGCGAGCCCAAACGTCTGCGATGAGCCCCTCCGAATCTGGATAGAACTTCCGACCACCATTGCAGAGCTGCGGATTAAGCGAAACTCGCGCAACCCTAATGAATGATTCTGTTTCTGCCCCGTGCCGGTAGAGACTTGCTCGTGTGTGAGCATTCCAAACTTCACAATCTTGCGAAAGTTCTTCCACAGCTCTGTCTAACACGGTTTCTAATGTGCTCAGGTCTTTCCGACGACCGAGGCGAAGTTCCCTAAGCGCCAGTTCTAATGCGGTCCTGCTTCTCTTTCTACGGGTAGCCACGATTACGTTTATTACCGTAATCAGCGTGCCAAGAGCGAAGGAGCAAAACTGTGCATGATTGTCGGTAAAATTTGGGAAGAATTTCACGACAATCGAAGTTGTCCAAGACATCGCAGTAGGAATTCCAGCCACACCAATGAAAAATCCGGCAACTAGGAGAAGGACTTCGGGCAGAAAATCCTGAATTTTATTCACGAGTGTCGGCATCCAAGCGAACCGCATCTCTGAGTCAGTTAGTTCTCGCCCTCGGGCGCTCTCTCTTCGCAATCTCTTATGCAGGCATGAGAAGCATCGAGCCCTCATGGACATCGACGGGTCGAGTCATATCCTTCTGTGGCAACGACTCAATGTACGTGTCAATGGACTGCAAAAAATTCTCAGCGACTACTTCAGCCTTAGCGTACGAATCACCCTGAACAACGAGCTGGACTCGCATCGTGTTCGTCTGACCAACAGAGGCAAACTCGACCTTTTCAATTCGAGGGTGACCATTAGCTAAATTAGCTTGAGACAGGGCGCGCACAATTTCAGGGACAGAAACAGAACCCGTGATTTCAAGTTCAGCTTTGACTGCAATTCGTTTCATTTGACTCTCCCTTACTAAATTCAGTGTCGTCTTGGCGATACCGAGATCAAGAGCAATGTTGGCAACTTGTGGATAAAGTGTGGACATTCCTGTTGATAACTCAAGCATAGCTAGCCCAACCGACAATAGAAAGAGACTACAAGCAATATCACGCCAAAATCCAATCGAGAGCGTATTGAGTTTTCAGGTAGTGGAATCGGGAATTTTGGGGCAGGGAAAAGAAAACTTCACCCTTGGGTGTCCGCTAGCGCACAGCGCCAGTCACCTAGGCACTACCTAGCGCACCTCCTCTTGACTGGTAACAATTAGGTCAAACGCAACGAATGCCAGATAGCATGCCGACATGATCAAACTTGATAAGAAAGACCAATACAAGCACATCTCGGCAGGCATTGCTCTCGGCCTAATTATGAACGATGAAAGCCAAATCCCAGCTGACAAACTCAAAGTTGAATTTGCGTTCACCGATGCCTGGCGAACATGGGCACACAAGCAACACTTCCCATGGATGACAGACATTGCCAGCTACAAGAAAAAAGATCTAGACGTAATCCACATCATCACTTATCTAAACGAAAGAACACGCGTTCCATACCTCGGCTACTTCTGGGATTCTGAGGCAGCGCCCGGCCCAACTCTCTACCTCCATGAAAACACTGGCTTCGATCCAGACGATGCAAGCGACATAGACCACGCTGCAAAGATAATCGGAGAAGACCAGCGAATCCCGGCAACCGCATGGAAAGATCTAGCCTATCGATTCCTAGAGTCGCTTGATCCGGCAACGGAAGGGTAACTGTCGCCCACGCCCCTTACGCTCGTATCAAAACCTTTTGGAGGAAACCTTGTCTCGTGCAAGTAAGCGCATCGTCGGCAACATCAGCGTACTAACCGCGCTCGTTGCACTGGTCGCCGTGCTCGTGTTCGCTGCCACAAGCCCAACATTCTTGAAAAACGACGCGAAGCTAACCGCCGAAGCTAACGCGGGTACACCAATAGTTCAGGCAATGGCCACACCTACGCCGACACCGAGCAAAACGCCCGTGCCAAATAAGATCGTTGATCCTGCGCAAGCATGGGCAGATGACATGATGAATCTTCTATTGAATGGCAATTCCAAGTCTACGTTCGATGATTTCAATAAGGATCTGCCGCACCACTACATTGAATCGTGGGGCTCCGAGTCCGAAGGCGTGTTGTATATAACCGTTTCTGGCGACGATTGGAAATCTGCCGAGCTAGACAATCTGGGAAATACTGTCATGTTCACGGCTGGCAATGAAACGCCAGGCTTATTGGAAGTCAACGTATCTTCGGATAGCGATGTGACAGGGCATGCAGACCGCGATAATCTGCAAGATTTCTAACTGAAACGCATAAAGCGCACCGCCAGAAAACCTTAGGAGATTGCACCGTGAAGAAATTAGCCCCGCTCGCCCTAATCGCCACTCTAGCCCTTGCCGGGTGTACTGCGGGCAATCAGTCCGCCGATGCTACGCCAAGCGCCACAGCAACGCTCAGCGCCTCGGCAACGGCTCAGGCAGCGTCGAAGGCCGACAGCGCGAGCACATCGGCGACCGCGACGCGAACCGTCCCCAGCGAAATGCCGACGACCAGCCCAGAACCAACGAGTATGTTCAAATCGGGCCAAGCATGGGCAGATGACGCCTACGATTCATGGTTCAAGGGAATGCAATACACTTACATCGAAGACAAAAATGCAGGCATGTTCTGCACCAAGTTTGATGACCTCAAGGGTTATCGTGACTGCGTGCCGAACGACCCTCATGCTTACATCGAGAGCTTTACCTCTACTGAGCCAGGGCACCTGATAGTAACTCTTGCACCCGATAGCCGGTGGCAGGACGGAGAATACGACACCGAGGGGTCAGGACTTCAGTTTGTGGCCGGGAACGTGGGGCCGCGTCTACAACAGGACGGGTTTCCGTTCCTCAAGGTCACTGCGAAGATTGCCGGAACCGACAAATCATATACATATGAGGTGTTTCCATCCGACGCCGGGCGGTAACGTGCTGCACGGGTTCAGGGCATCCATAATTTCGCCGGTCGCCGTGTCCATGTTCTCGGGCTCAGGCTCCGGTTTCGAGCGGGATATTATCGCCCGACTCAACCCATGCCGCGCCAGACTGCACCGAATCGGTTTCGCGGTCTGCCTCGGCATTTGAGGCGTTCAGTAACTGAACACCTGCTACCCGGTCAGCATGCACTTGCCCGACACTCTTGCCCACAATCGGCGCGATTGCCCTTGTGGACATGCTCGCCATTGAGTCAGATTTAACCGCTGAGGGACTAACACAAGGCCAACCAAGCAATGCCACACCGAGCCAAAACTAACCCCTCAAATCGGCTCACAGCGACTCCGAACAACCGAACCGAAAAACCCTCGAAACGCCAAAACAGGTAAAAAAGACGATTCATATAAGCCCAAGTCAGGGCGTGGGAATTTTCGGGGGGATATTTTTAGCTAGGCCAGAGGGGCTAGCTTTTGAGCGGCCTCTAACCCCCTACCCCCTACCCTTTTTGCGGGGCTGTGTGGCTTTGTCATTGGCGGCTTGTACGATTGCTTGCCATTGGTTTCTTTCGGGTGGGGCAATGGCCAGCCCCGGCTTCGGGGGCTGGCCATTGGATAGTGTGCGCCGGGGTTACTGCGGGCCGCGTGAGTCGTTAGCGGTCTTTACCCCTTGTACAGGTGGAGCTTCGTAGGCGGCGCGGGCTGCGGCCAAGGTGTCTGCCTTCCGCTGTGCTTGCTGCTGGCGGTGTTCGGTGAATGCTTCGGAACTGTCCAAGCGCTGCCATTCGGCGCCGGTTGGATAGTGCGCCTCATGTCCATTTTCTAGCAGGGTCATCCACCATTGCAGGTTTGCAGGGTCGGGCTTGCTGGTGAGGCCGGGCTCAGTTACCCATGCCGCCTCTGTGGTGAATGCGTCATCGTTATAGAGTTTCCGGCGTGCTTCGTAGGCGGTGGCCATGAGCTGGTCAAGTTTTTGAGACACGAACTATGATTTTTTCTTATTACACTCAGGCCGCAACAGCCACGGAATTCTGCTCCCAATACCAATCAAGCAGCATCTGAGGGCTCAACCCACCATTAGCGGTATGCGGACGCTTCCGGACTCTTCTATACCTGTCAAGATGCTTCGTTTATTATTTTTGCTTTGGCCGAAGAATTCAAGATCCTGAACACACGACGAGCCAAATAACGTTTAACGCAACGTCGGATCTCTTTATCAGCCTTGCCCTCCGCACGCCTCTTCTCAACGTATTCTCGCGTTTCTGCGTGGTAAGTCATGCGGCTAACAGCGGCCATATAGAGAGCACTGTTCAACGCCCTGTCGCCACCGCGATTTAGCCGGTGCCGTGTCGTGTTTCCTGAAGAAGCAGGAATTGGGTTGACCCCGGCCAGGCACGCGAATGCGGCCTCGTCGCGGACTCGTCCTTCATGGGACCACGCGACGAAACATTTCGCTGCAGCGATAGCTTTGAAGCCTGTCTCTTCGAGCAGCGGAGCAGCTTCGCTGACTCTGACCAATTCATCTAAAAGATTCTCGTTGGCTGCGAGCTGCTCGTTCAGCCCCAAGATGTGCTTCGCCAATCGGACTCCTTCGGTCCGGGCAATCGAGGCTGACAGTTCCTCCTCGCGTGCACGCCAGCGACTAATCTCCTCGATCTGAAGTGGGGTGAGTTTCTTCCTCGCATCAATGTCAAGATTGTTGCTACGAGCCAACGAATTCAGTGCATTGATTGCCCTGGTGCGGTCTTTACTCATGGATTTCCTGGATGCCACGAGGATGCGTAAGCTCTGCCGGATCCCTTCATTTAGGCGGGGACGGCGCAGCTTCTCTACCTCTATGGGCAAGGTTGCCATTGCTATCCGGTGCGAGTCCAAAGCGTCTGATTTGCCGACACTGCGGTTCTTTTTCGCATCCATACGTGGCGCTTCGGCGACCGAGAAACCGTGGGTGGCCACGGTACCGGACAGAATGGCGCCGTAAGATGCTGCGCCCTCGATGACCCAGAGGCTATCAGCGTTGCCTTCGGTGCGGCGAGCCACCCACTTGATGGCTCTGTTGATGCCTGACCCTGTGGTGGGAAATTGACGGGTTTCGAGTAATGCTCCATTTGAGGAGTTCACAATGGCATAGACGTGGTTGCGTGCGTGAGTGTCGACACCCACGACAAATGGGTGGCAATAAGCGACGATAGACAAAGCGGTTACCGTACTTTCCTGAGCTGGACTTGGTTGGTAGCCGTGAACGGCCGGTACCAGTCCGGGTAGGATCACTACGGAACAGAACTGTGACGAGTCACGCCCCGCGAAGGGCGGACAATCTTCTAATCAGGCTACCGAGGTGGGCCGGACAGGTACCGGCCGCTCCCCCCTCGATAAACGGACAAGTCCATAAGATGACACCTTCGGGTCAGTTGTACCATGAGTCACATTTATCAGAAGGAGTGGCTGGTAACCATCCTGCCAGCCAGTCCCAGACCAGCTAGCACAAGTCTCACAGTTGTACCAAACCTCGATGAATTCCATCACCGCAGTCCGCGCCGCCACCCGGCTGGTGAACGCCCGGTGGTGATACATCTCGTTCTTGATCGTCGAGAACGCCGACTCAGCAACGGCATTGTCCCAACACACTCCGGTACGGCCCATTGACTGCCGCACACCGTGCTCAGCACACCACGCCTGGAACGCGTCAGAGGTGTATTGCGTGCCGCGATCCGAATGGAATACGCTCCCGGGTTGGATGAAACCACGCGATACGGCAAGCTCCATCGCGTCAATGACCAGCTGGGTCTGCATGTTTTCACCCATCGACCAGCCCACGATCTGACGCGAGTACAAATCGATCACCGTCGCCAGGTACAACCAGCCTTCACCGGTCCGCAGGTAGGTGATGTCGCCAACCAATTTCGCTCCAGGACGGGAAGAACGAAAGTCCCGCTGGCCGAGCTTATCGATCATATGGTTCTTGATATGCGCTGTCCTGGCTTGGTGATCACGCACCGTCGTGGTCTTGAAGGCACTCATCCGCTTGGCCTCGAATCCCAGTTCTTTCATGATCGACAGAAGCGTGGACTTCGGGATGTCTTCCTTGTGGTTATTGCGGATCAGGTCCACCAGCTGCCCGGCGCCGGCGACCCGGTTCGATGCTTCGTATTCGCACTGGACCAGGATGCTGCGTTTGGCCCGCAGTGCTTGGGCTTCGCTCAGTTGCTGTGATGGGTTCAGCCACCGGTAGTACGAGGCGCGGGAAACCGCGAGTTTCTGGCACATCCAGTTCACCGGATATTCAGCGCTATGCGCCTTGATGAAGTCGAAGACCGCGCTTACTTCTTGCTGTTCGAGACGAAATAAGCGCTGACATCTTTTAAAAACTCGTTCTCCCGTCTCACCTCTGCCAGCTCCCGACGAAGCTTCTCATACTGGGCCCAATCAACTGGTCCGCGTTCCTCGGTTTCCCTCTCGGGATGCTCGGCTTTGAAGGTGCGCACCCAGTTGCCCAGGGTTCCTTCATTGATTCCCAGTGATTCAGCGACCTCGACGAGGCTTTTCTGGGAAGAGATCACCAGTTCTACCGCTTCAGCACGGAATTCAGGGGTGAACTTCTGACGTTTGGACATGCACTCATTCTCCTACAAACGCGTGTCTCACAACATCATGACAGCTCAGTAGGTGATATCACCAACGTAGAGCGACCCGACCTCCTCGGAGGTGAAATCACGATTCACCAAATCCTTGAAGACCTGCGCGCCAGGATCCCTGACCGTCGTGGACTTGGGCCTGCGCAGGTGCACTCCAACCAAGTTATTCTCCCGCATCAACCGGGCCACACGCTTGTGATTCACCGGCCCGTCAACCAAAGGATCATCCTGCACCCGTGGGTCGCAAGCCAGCTCAACGCTCATCCGCCGATACCCCAACGTCCGGTTCCATTCCTTGTAATGACGCAGAATATGATCCAGTAACGCTTGATCTTCCAAGCCGCGTGCGGCCCGGGCCGGGCGTGCTGCACGCCATTTGTAGTAACTGGAGCGGTTCAGCCCCAGCACCACGCAGATCCGCTTCACCGCATGGGTGTCTCGGTAATCTTCAACGAACTGAAAGCGGATCACCAGTTCGTCTCGGCCGCGAAATACTTCGTGGCCTTGCGCAGGATATCTCGCTCCTCGGCCAGCACGCTGTTGGCGGACTCCAGAGTCTTGTTCCGCTCCCGCAATGCCTGGTTCTCAGCTTGTGCCTGAAGCAAACGCTGTTCGGCACTCAGCTCGGGGTCAGGCATCTGGGCGCTGCCGGTGGACTGCTGTGTCGGGGCTCCTCGCTTGATCCGGTCCTGCCGTACCCAGGTTTTCAGCGTGCCTCGGGCAATGCCAAGGTCCTCGGCTGCTTTGGTGTATCCGAGGTCGGGGTGGGACTCGTACAGGTGCACGGCGTCAGCCTTGAACTGCGCGGTGTAGGTATTCTTCGGCATAGTTTAACTCCTGATTTCTCTGACCATTATGGGTCAGTTACAGGGTGTCCACTACCCGGGGGCTACCTCCGAGGGGTACGAGACTAAGACCGGTCGCCGGTATATGGTGCGCTATCGCAAACCAGACCGTACCCAAACGATGAAGCGCGGATTCAAGACAAAACGTGATGCAAACTTGTTCCTGTCTTCGGTTGAAGTCGACAAAGCTACCGGCGCTTTCATAGATCCGGCCATGTCCAATAAGACCATTGGTGAGCTGGGGCCGTCATGGCTGGAACGAAAGCAGGGGCTAAAACCTTCGGCTTATCGTCCGCTAGAAATTGCTTGGCGTGTGCATGTAGAGCCAGTCTGGGGCAAGCTCCCGATTACAAACATCATTTTTACCGACGTACAAGCATGGGTTACGGGCCTGTCCGTTGGTGACGCTAAAGCCAAGCCAAAAATAAAGCCAAAATCAGCTACTACGGTAATTCGTGCCTACGGCGTGCTGGCCGCTATCTTGGATGACGCGGTAAAGGATCGGCGGTTGCCAGTCAATCCGGTGCGAGGCGTTGACCTTCCGCGGAAAACGAAAAAGCCACACGTGTTCCTCTCGCATGAGCAAATACGAGACTTGGCCGATTGCTCTAAGTATCCGGCGCTAATCCGCGTGCTGGCATACTGCGGTCTCCGCTGGGGCGAAGTTACCGGGTTGCGGGTGCAAGATGTGGACATGATACGGCGACGTCTGAATATCAATCAGAACGCGGTAGACGTCGGCGGGAAAATAAAAGTAGGCACACCAAAAAGCCATGAGCAGCGGTCAGTGCCATTCCCTGAGTTCCTAGCGCCAGCCATTGGCGAGCTCTGTAAGAATCGCCACCGCGAAGACCTCGTATTCCCGAACGATGACGGTTCATATTTGCGCCATATCGACATGCGCGAGCGGAAGTCATGGTTTGGTTCGGCGGTCATCACTTCCGGCGTGCCCAGGGTGACACCTCACGACTTACGACACACGGCCGCGAGCTTCGCTGTGAGCGCCGGGGCGAACGTGAAAGCGGTTCAAAGAATGCTTGGGCATAGCTCGGCTTCGATGACATTGGACGTCTACGCCGAATTGTTCGATGACGATTTAGACGGTGTAGCAATCGCCCTGAATGACGTGGTTTCTCGCTTAGATGTGCTCAAAACGTGCTCAAAACAGGCCTGAGGGCAAAACAAAAGGCCTCTGCATCCTTATAAACAAAGGGATGCAGAGGCCTTTTTCACATGTGCCCCCAGTGGGACTCGAACCCACAAGCCTTTCGGCAGCTGATTTTAAGTCAGCCGTGTATGCCAATTCCACCATGAGGGCAAGACTCTAAAATCTTACGCGATCAGATCGTAAAATCTGAAATTCCCGTATCGATCAGTGCCACAGGGGCCAGAAGTCGCTTCCGGCCCCTGTGGCGGTCATTCGTCGATCAAAGCAGCTTACTTCGCTGAAGCAGCCTTCTTGGGATTAGCCGATTCTTCGAAGGCCGCGCGAGGGGTCTCCAAGTTGTTCAGCTGCACCGCGTCGCGCGAGAAGAACCAAGCAACCATCCAGTCGCCCAGGACGCGGAACTTGCGCTCGAAGGTTGGCATGGCCATACCGTGGTATCCGCGGTGTGCCATCCAAGCTGGCCAGCCCTTGAGCTTCAGGCCAACTACCTTGGCGACGCCCTTGTTCTGGCCGAAGCCTGCAACTGCGCCGAGGTTCTTGTGCTTGTATTCCTTGATGGTGCCTACGCCGTAGCGCGATGCATACAGGTTCTTCGCCAGCAGCTTGGCCTGGCGCACTGCGTGCTGTGCGTTAGGCACGCAGGTGCCATCCGGCAGACCGCCGGTGACGTCCTTCACGGCCGAGATATCGCCGGCAGCCCAGGCGCCGTCCAACGGGTTGCCGTTCTCATCCTTGATCCGCAGATCGGTGCGGGTCTCGATGCGGCCGCGCTGTTCGATTGGGAAATCGGTGGAGCGCACCATCGGGTTCGCCATGACACCGGCGCACCAGATCAAGGTGTCTGTGCCGAATTCGCCGGCTGGGGACTTGTCTGCCATATTGATCAGCTGCAGGTTTCCGTCGGTGGCATCTGCCAGCGAGGTGTTCAGCAGGACCTCGATACCGCGGCTGCGCAAGTGGTCAACAACCCACAAGGCCTGCTCTTCGGTAACTTCCGGCATGATGCGGCCCATCGCCTCAACGAGAACAAAGCGGACTTCCTTCTCATCGACGCGGTCGTTGAGCTTGACCAGGTGACGAGCCATGTCTTCAAGCTCGGCAATGGTTTCGATGCCAGCGAAGCCGCCACCAACCACAACGAAGGTCAGCGCGCGCTTGCGTGCAACCGGATCGGTCATATTCGCTGCGGACTCTATGCGTTCGGCAACCTTGTTGCGCAGTGCTACCGCTTCTTCGATGGTCTTCAGTCCGATGCCTGCATCGCCCAGTCCCGGAATCGGGAAGGTGCGGGTGATGGCGCCAGCGGACATCACGATATCGGTGTATTCCAGTTCGAATTCTTCACCGCTGACCGGGGCGACAACGGCCTTCTTGCTAGCGTGGTCAATGCTCAGCACACGGCCGTTAACCAGCTCGGAGTGCTTCAGGTGCGCACGGTGGGAGACCACCGCGTGGCGTGGTTCGATATTGCCACCTGCAACTTCTGGCAGGAATGGCTGGTAAGTCATGTATGGGTTCGGGTCTACGACGGTGACGATGCCACCGTGGTCCTTGACCTTCTTCTGCAACTTCATCGCGACGTAAAGGCCAACATAGCCACCGCCAACGACAAGAATGCGCGGACGCTTCTGGGAGCTTTCGATGATCGACATACTCTTGATTCTACGCGGAATATCGGAGTTAGTGAAAACATTCACTAACTTTCTCTGTTGCCTTCGTCTCTCCGCCCGCACAAGTTCCTGCCGCGGCGGAGCGCACCGGGAGAATTCCGCGCTTTCCAGCTGAAAACCTGCCCTGGAAACGGTCATCGGACACCGGGCGCCTACCGCCACGGGTTAACCCGAACTGGCGGTGAGCCAAAGGAGTTCTATCTCCTTTGGCTCACCGCCAGCAACAAGTTTCGGCTACTTATCGTCTTCCGGGATTTCGTCGAATAGATCGCGCCCATCGCCCGACTTGCCGACCTGCAATTTACTCAGGGCCGCGAGCTCGGCTTCACGGATTTTCTTTTGCCGTCGGGCACGAATTCCTACCTGCGCTCCCCCTCCGAGGAGTACCAGCACCAGCAGGATTCCACCGCCGAGCACAATCACCGGCTGCAGTGCCGGGGCCGAGTCATCGGGAAGGACCGGTTCGGGAGCCGCTACGGGATCCAGCGTCGACTTCTCCATGGAGACCCCGGGGTCCGGAGCCTCGGTCTTTTCATCTGAATTTCGGCGATGGATCCGAATCCACTCGGTAATGGTGTTCATCGGATTAGTCTCGGCCACCGGCACATTTGCGGTCAGCGCCGCGTGCGCATCGATAATGCCGTAACCGTACAGATTGTCCACACCGGCCGCGCCGGTGTCCTTGGCGGTCTGCAGGATTCGGTTGATCACCTGCGGCGCTTTCATCTCCGGATGCTCGGCGCGAATCAGCGCGGCCACGCCGGCGACCAGCGGCGCAGCGCCCGAAGTACCGGACCAGCGGGCGTATCCGCCGCCGGGCAGGCCTCCGACCAGCTGTTCGGCGGGAGCGGCGACACCGATGGAGATACCCTCGGTGGAGGAATCCTTCGAAGCCTTGCCCGACTCATCGACCCCGGCGACCGTCAGCACGCCGGGGATCGTTGCCGGGGCACCGACCTGGCTCATCCCGCCCGAACGGTTGCCCGCGGCGGCCACGATGACCACGTCCTTGTCCTCCGCGTACTTGAACGCGTCATCCCAGCTTTCGGGCCACGCCGGCGAGGTGGAGCCAAGGGACATGTTGATCACCTTGGCGCCGGAATCAACTGCCCAGCGCACCGCCTTGGGGATCTGCTCCTCGACGGGAATGCCCGAAGGGTTTTCCCCGCCCATCCACAAGGACACCGAAAGCAGATCGGCCTCCGGAGCGACGCCGAGCACTCCGTCATTGCCCGCACGCAGGGGCGGCACCTTCTCGTATTCGGGTTCTTCGGGGACTTCTACCGGCTCTTCGTCGTCCGCTTTGTCTTCATTTTTTTCCTCGGCGTTCTTCTTCGCGCGTTCCCACGCGGCCTTCAGCCGTTCGTTCTCGGACTTGATCCGCTCAATCTCTTGCTTATTGTTGCCGCGCCCGCCCAGCAAGGTGGCCACCAGGGTTCCGTGCTCGCTCATCACACCGATCGGCCTATCGCCCTTAGGCCCGCCGGAACCAGACATGTCCGCCCCGCCGGCGATCGCGCCCTTCAGATCAGGGTGGCTGGTATCGATGCCGGTATCGATGATAGCGACCTTGACGCCTTTGCCCTTGGTGACCTTGTGCGCCTCGGTAATGCCCTGGGCCGCCAACCAGTATTCGCTGCTGCGGATATCGTCCGCATGGGCCGGAGCGGCGCCAAGCACCGTAGCCCCAGCCAGTAGCGCCGCCAACACGGCAGCCAACAAGGTACGCGCCGCGACGGGCTTGCCGGTAGTCAAGTGACCCACGATCATCTCCTCGCAAGGGGCTCCGGCATGCCGGGCCAGTAGGGCTAAAACTGCAGTTGGCTAGTTACGCGCGGCCGAGGCCGTGATTCCATCGAGAATATCGTGCTCCGAGGCGATCAACGTCATCGGACGGTTCTGGCTGGTTCGTTCGAGGTAACCCAGAATGCGTTCCACGATCAACGCGCCGGCCTGAATCACATCCACGCGTCCCGGATGCATGAAGCCCAACGCCTCGCGTTCCGCACGGCTATAGGAGAGCATTTCACCGGTGGCTCGGCGCATCTGCGGGAAAGAAAGCTGGGCGCCGTGGATGGCTGCCGAATCATAGGCGCTCAACTTCAGCGCCTGCGCGGTGAGGGTGGTAAAGGTACCGGCCACCACGATCACCGTATCCACCCGGGACACATCGACTCGGCCGTCCAGCGTGGCAAGCGTGTCATCGATGAACTCGATCGCCCCGTCGCGGTCGGCAAAGCGTTCGGTCACCCGCACGCAACCCATATCCAGCGAGGCCGCGGCCAGCGGTCCGGAATCGTCGCCGAGGACAAATTCGGTGGAACCGCCGCCAAGATCAATGACCAGCAGCTGGCCGTCCTTGGCGTGGCGCACCGAGGCCGCGCCGGTAAAGGACAGGCTCGCTTCTTCATCTCCGGTGATCACCTCGGGGCTCACGCCCAGGATGCCGGTGACGGTGGACAGGAAGACCTCGCGGTTCGAGGCATCACGCGCCGCGCTGGTCGCCGCAAAACGGATCTGCTGGACTGAATGCTCATCGCACAATGCCTTGTACTCGCGCACCGCGGCGAAGGTACGTTCCAAAGCTTCGGGAGCGAACCCGCCGGTGGCGTCCACGTCCTGGCCCAGCCGAACCACGCGCATGGTGCGCACGACGTCACGCAGCTGCACGCCGTCGGACTCAACGGTGGCATCCGCAATCAGCAGGCGGATGGAGTTCGTCCCGCAGTCGATTCCCGCTACGCGCATCAGGCTTGATCCGCTTCGGTGGCTTCGCGCTCGGCACGCTTGCGTGCGCGCTCGGCGCGTTTCACCGCCGGGTCAACCCGCTCCTGGGTCTTCACATGGCGCGATCGATCCAGGCTCGGAGCCGCGCCGGTGGTATCCCAGGCGCCTTCGCAGAAGCATTTGTCCTTGGTCCACCATTCCGCGATCCCCGCGATGGCCTCGTCACCCAGCGGGTTCACGCCCTCGCCGGCCGCCAGCGAATGCCCCACGAGCACATGCAGGCACTTCACCCGGCTCGGCATGCCGCCGGCGGAGACGCCGTCGATCTCCGGGACCGCCCCGGTGCCCGAACGCTCGCCGATCGCCTCGCGGTTCGCCAGATAGGACTCGTGCGCCGACACATAGTCGGCGGCCAGCTGCGAATCCTCGCCCAAGCGATCGTTCATGGCGCCCATCAGCCCGGCGGCTTCCAACCGGGACACCGCGGCGGTGATGACCGGATGCGCCAGGTAGTAGGTGGTCGGGAAGGGGATGCCGCTGGAAAGCCGCGGGGCGGTGGTCGCCACCAGCGGATTGCCGCACACGCAGCGTGCACCGATCTCCACCACATCGCGTACCGGACGGTTCAGCTGGCGGCTGAGCGTATCCAGGTCCTGCTCGCTGGGAACACGTCCGGCGGCATCGAGGGCTTCGCGGATTGGCTTATCAGTCAAGTTATCGTCTTTTCGCGTCGTGTGGTTCGTCCCTGGTGCAGGGAGCCGGTAAGTTATCAGTCGGTCGCCGAGCGATGCACCGAATCGAGCAGCGCATCAACCCATGGAAGATCGGCGCGCACCTCATAGGTGCTGCCATTGCTTGTTTGGACTTCTTCCTCAGCTGGAAGTTCGCCCACCACCTTGTACAGCTTTTCGCCCGGCATCACCAAGTTTATCCGTTCGCGGGCCTGCTGCTTGATATACAGCGGGTCGTCCCAACGTGCGATCTCGGCCTTCAGATCGTCGCGCTGCTGCTCCTTCGCGCTGATCGAGGCACGCAGTTCGTTGATTTCGGTCATTTGGGTGCGGTAGAAGTTCACCGTGGGCACCAGCATCACGGCGAAGAACGCGAGCACTACCAGCAGTGCGGCCACGCGTCCGGAGAAGCGATGGGCCGCCACCGGTTCGCCGGCTGGCGGCTGGCTGTGGGCCTCGGCCTTCTCCCCCGGCTTGCGGCGGACTGCGGCGGAGAACTTCACCCGGTCATCGCGGCGGCGTTCGCTCTGCTTCTCCTTGGCACGTTCGCGCAGCGGCGCCTTCGGTTTCCCCGCGGCGGGCTTGGCTGGCCGCGGCGCCGCGGGCGCGCCAGAAGAACCGGTGCCAGCTGTTTTGCGTTCCGGGGATGGAGCCGTCCGCGCCCTGCGCGCCGCCGGAGCATTCCTTTTCGCGCTGGGTACCACGTGCAACGCGTCGGTGGCTGGCTCCGCCTGGTGGGCCCCACTGGTTTCACTGCGCGCGCCGGCTGCCGGTGCTTCGTCTATTTCGCTACGCTCACCGGAGTCAGCTTCCGGTTTCCCGGTGCTTGCTGGGGTGTTTCGTCGCGGCATGCGCGGTGGTCGCTGCGCCATACTCCCCCCATTCAAACTCGTACTTCCAACGGTATCTCCATTAAATAACGATAAGCCCGTCGGTATCCAACTACCGACGAGCTTATTCGTTTTATCTGAAGATTAGCTGTTGAAACGCGGGAACGCGCTGGTTCCTGCGTAAACTGCTGCCTCGCCCAGGTCCTCTTCGATGCGCAGCAGCTGGTTGTACTTTGCTACGCGCTCGCTTCGGGCCGGGGCACCGGTCTTGATCTGGCCGGCGTTGGTGGCCACGCAGATCTCGGCGATGGTGATATCTTCGGTCTCGCCCGAACGGTGCGAGGTGATGGTGGTGTAGCCGGCACGCTGGGCCATCGAGATGGCGTCCAGGGTCTCGGTGAGGGTGCCGATCTGGTTCACCTTGACCAGCAGCGAGTTCGCCGTATTGGTCTTGATGCCCTGAGCCAGGCGTTCCGGGTTGGTGACGAAGAGGTCATCGCCGACCAGCTGCACCTTGTCGCCGATGTTGTCGGTCAGGGTCTTCCACCCTTCCCAGTCGTTCTCATCCAGCGGATCCTCGATGGATACCAGCGGGAAGTCGGCAACCAGCGAGGCGTAGTAATCGCTCATCTGCTGTGCGCTGCGCGCTTCGCCTTCGAACTGGTAGGCGCCGTTCTCGTAGAACTCCGAGGAGGCCACGTCCAGCGCCAGGGCAATGTCCTTGCCCGGGGTGTAGCCGGCGCGCTTGATGGCTTCGGTGATCAGTTCCAGTGCCGCGCGGTTGCTTGGCAGGTTCGGCGCGAAGCCGCCCTCGTCGCCCAGCCCGGTGGACAGCTTCTTTTCCTGCAGTACCGACTTGAGGTTGTGGTAGACCTCGACGCCCCAGCGCAGGCCTTCGGAGAAGGTATCGGCGCCCAGCGGAGCGATCATGAATTCCTGGATGTCCACATCGGAGTCGGCGTGCGAGCCGCCGTTGAGGATGTTCATCAATGGCACCGGCAGCACGTGGGCGTTCGGGCCGCCCAGGTACTTGAACAGTGGCAGGTTGGCGCTGGCGGCCGCGGCGTTGGCCACGGCCAGGGAAACGCCCAAGATGGCGTTGGCGCCGAGCTTCGACTTGTTGGCGGTGCCGTCCAACTCGATCATCGCCTGGTCGATGGAGCGCTGGTCGGTGGCGTCCAGGCCCTCCAGCTCGTCGGCGATCTCTTCGATTACCGACCCAACGGCGCCCAAGACGCCCTTGCCGAGGTAGCGCTTCTTGTCGCCGTCGCGACGTTCCGCGGCTTCGAACTGGCCGGTGGAAGCACCGGATGGAACCGCGGCGCGGCCATGGGCACCATCGGTAAGTAGGACCTCGACCTCAACGGTCGGATTTCCGCGGGAATCAAGAATTTCGCGCGCGTGAATGGCGTCAATCAATGCCATGAGTAAGGACTCCTTGTATAAAGGGGTTGTCTAAGGGCTGGTCGATCCAGCGGTCCGATCGACCGTTGGCACCATTGCCTGTTCCCTAGCCTAGCGCTTCACCCCTTGTTAGGGCGACGTTGTTTCGCGCTTCGTTCCAGCATAATTTTTCGCCAGCGCGTCGCGCAGCACCGTTTCGGCATCCAAGCCAAGCTCCTCGGCCCGCGCCGAGAGGGCCAGCAGTTCGGAACTAAGGCTCTGCGCGTCATGCACCCGCCCCCGGATTTCGCTGGTGGGCTCCGGCAGTTTCGCGGCCCCCGCACGCCGGTGCCGGTCCAGCAGCTTTTGCGCCAGCGCCAGCGAGGGAAGACCGGAGGGAAGCCCGGCATTCTTACGCCGCGGCGCCCCGGCGCGTTCGGACTGCTTGGCCGCATCCCAAATCCGGATGATCTCAGCGATGTCCGTGGTGATCACCGGTTCGAGCCCACCCTGGGCATCGAAGACATGCCGGTTGCGGCGTTGCAGCTTGTCGGCCAGCGCCTTGGCCACGTCCTGCAGGCCGAAGTGCTCCCGCTCCTCGGCGATCCGCGCATGGAGCAGGATCTGGAAGAGCAAATCCCCGAGCTCCTCGCACAATAGTTGCGCATCCTGCGCGCCAATCGCGTCGAGCACCTCATAGGATTCCTCGATCAGGTAGGTGCGCAGGGACTCATGGGTCAACGCGCCGGTCCAGGCGCAGCGCTCCCGCAAGGTCCCGACGATCCAGATCAGCCGGTCTAATTCGCTCTCGCTTTGCATGCCTACAAGCTAATCACATGGATGCGGGCAGCCCGGGCAGACCATCGATGCTCAGCGAATTCTTCTGCGCGCGGTACTCTTCCATGCCCGCGGCGCCTTTTTTCTCGGCCTGCAGGCGCAGCAGCTCCCGTTCCCCGGCGAACTCCATCACCGGTACGCCCCAACCGCAGGAGTCGCTGATCCGGGTGAGCTGAACCGAAATCACCGCGCGGGTGCTTGGATGCTCCGGGTGCAAGGCAACAACTTTCTCGAAGATTTCCTCGCCCGGCAGGTGAACCGCCCCGCGCCCGTGCAGGCGCACGATGCGTGGCCGGTCGTCGAAGGAATTGAACATCAGGCACACCCGGCCGTTTTCCCGGATATGCGCGATGGTTTCCACCCCGCTGCCGGTGTAGTCCACCCAGGCCACCTGGTTCGGGCCCAGCACCGAAAAGGAGTCATGCCCGCGCGGGGAGATGTTCACATGCCCTTGACCCGATAGCGGCGCGGTGGCCACGAACCACATCGGCTGCCGTTGAATCCAGGACTTCAGGTTCTCGTCTATGCCCTCAAAGATTTTGCCCACAAATTCGAGCATAGTGCATCGATTTCGGCTCCCGCCACCCTGCCTCGGGCAGGGTTAAACGTCGCAAGGGCCACCGGTTCGGTGGCCCTTGCGCAAATGATTGCGTCGAGAATTAGATCTCTTCGTAATCCTCGTCGTCGTCCTCATCGTCGTCTTCGTCGAGCAGGTCGGCGTAGTAGTCGTTGATGTATTCGACCAGCAGTTCACGCATTTCCAGCGGCACGAAGGCCGCCTCGGCGGCGTTCAGCGTCAGATCCAGCAGGTCTTCGAGATCGTAGTCGAAGGCCTCGACCAGCAATTCGAATTCATCGGACAGGCCCGTGCCGCTCATCAGCCGGTTGTCCGGGGAGATGGTGACGTTGAACCCGGTCTGCACCAGCAGGTCGATCGGGTGGGATTCGATTCCCTCGCCGAATCCGGCGGTGGCGCCGGTCTGCAGGTTCGAGGACGGGCAGATTTCCAGCGGAATGCCGCGTTCGCGCACCCAGTTGGCTACCGGGCCCAAGGAAACCAGTCCGGTGTCCTGGTCCAGGGTTTCCCCGTCGTCGTCCACGCCGCCGAACTCGATTTCGATATCTTCCGCGACGCGTACGCCGTGGCCCAAGCGGGTGGCGCGGCCGACCAGGATTGCATCCTTGATCGAGTCCAGCCCGGCGGCCTCGCCTGCGTGCACGGTGGTGGGGAAGAGATTCTCGGCCAGCAGGTCGAAGGCATCCTTCATGCGCGAAGGCGGGAACCCATCCTCGGGGCCGGCGATGTCGAATCCGACCACGCCGCGTCCGCGGTGGCGCAAGGCCAGCTGGGCGATCTCCAGGCCGCGGTCCGCTTGGCGCATGGCGCAGAGCAGCTGGCCAACCTGAATCGGGTGGCCCTCGTTGTTCAGCGTCTCGCAGGCCTGATCCAGCCCTTCCTGCACGGCGTCGACGACGTCGTCCAGGCTCAGCCCCTCACGCAGGTGCTGCTCGGGTGCGTAGCGCACCTCGCCGTAGATCACTCCGTCGGCCGCGAGGTCTTCGACGAATTCGCGAGCCACGCGGATCAGCGCATCGCGGGTCTGCATTACGGCCAGGGTGTGGTCAAAGGTTTCCAGGTAGCGTGGCAGCGAACCGGAGTCGGCCGATTCACGGAACCATTCACCCAAGGCTTCGGCGTCGGCGGCCGGCAGCTCGTGGCCGGCCTCCGCTGCCAAGTCGATGATGGTTTGCGGGCGCAAGCCACCGTCAAGGTGGTCATGCAGCGAAACTTTGGGCAGATCCCGGAAGTCGAACTCGGGATCATAGGCAAGATGAATCATTTCTTCAGTCACAGGTCGAGCCTAGTCGCAATTCCTCCGCACAGATAGTTCTGCTGGGTAAAGATCTGCGAGCCGCTATGTGACCATCGTCAAGCCGGCAGGTTAACCCTGTTCGTGCTCGGGCGGGACCAGCTCCAGCGCCCCGGAGGTTTCGGCCGGCGCGCCGTGCTGCGTGCGCCGCTTGTACCGGGCAAACACCCGATTGACCAACAGGTCGATGAGGTAGCCCAGCAGCACCGCGAGCACCACCGAGACGATGATTCCCAGCAGTTTGTTATGCGCCAGCCAATTGCCCGCCAACGCTCCGATGCCCACCGAATAGGCGCCCCAGGTGACGCAGCCGATGATGTCGAAGAGGGTGAAGCGGCGGTGGCTGAAGCCCGTGGCGCCCGCCGTCAAATTCACCGCGACGCGGCCCACGGGGATATAGCGTGCGGTGAAAATCAGCAGCGCCCCGGAGGTCTGGAGCTTGCGCGCGGAAAAATTCAGCACGCGTTGCGCCCGCTTTCCGCGCATCCACGCGAAACCGCGCGCCCCGAGCTTGCGGCCGATCAGGAAGGTGATCTGGTCCCCCACGATGGCCCCGGAAATGCCAAGCACTGCAATCAATACCAGGTTAGGCGATCCGGTGTTCACGCCCACGGCGGCCAGCGAGACCAGAAAGGACTCGGAAGGCACAATCGGGAAAAACGCATCGATCATGCAGAACAGAAACAACAGCGGCAGCACCCACCATGCGCTTGCCGCCTGCGTGATCGCCTCGTTGACCAGTTCCATTAATCTCTGCTTCTTCCCCCGGGCTTGCGCCTGACGCGCCGTGATTCCATTCTCACTCGAGAACTCCCACCGATGCATCCGACCGTCGTCGCATAATGAATTTTATCCATCCGCACCCACGGGTGGAGACATCTGTCCAACGATTGAACACCGCCTTCCGGTTCCCGGGAGTTTGCCGGGAGACTAGAGCTGCGCGCGGAGCAGCGGTTGACCGCCAACGCGAAAAACAACAGCGGCACCCGACCACGGCGTGGGTCGGGTGCCGCTTCGCGCTGCAGGGATTCCGGCGCGCTCGCGGAAGTTCGGCTACTTCGCGGCAATCCGGTCGAAGATCAGGCGGGTGTCCGCCCGGTCGGTATCCGAACCGATCAGGATCGACTTTTCCACCAGTTCGATGGCGCGCGGCAGCTTCTGCGGGGTATCGGTCAGCAGCGTCGCGATCGGCTGCCCGCGGCGCACCAAGGCGCCGGGCTTCACATGCAAGCGCACGCCGGCACCTGCCTGCACCGAATCCTCCTTGCGGGCACGCCCCGCGCCCAGGAACCACGCCGCCAAGCCGATATCCATCGCGTCGAGCTTCAGCAGCGCGCCCTCGGCCGGCGCGTAGACGGTATGCGATTCGGTGGCCACCGGAAGCTTCGCGTCCGGGTCGCCGCCCTGGGCGATGATCATCTGCCGCCAGCGGTCCATCGCCTGGCCGTTGCCCAGCGCGGCGCGCACGTCAACGCCCTTGATCCCGGCACCGGCGAGCATCTCGGTGGCCAAGGCCACGGTCAGCTCGACCACGTCCTCCGGCCCGCCGCCGGCGAGCACCTCAACGGATTCCTCGACCTCGATCGCATTGCCGGCGGTCAACCCGAGCGGGGTGTCCATATTCGTCAGCAAGGCGACGGTATTCACCCCGGAGTCGGTGCCCAGGTAGACCATGGTTTCGGCGAGCTCGCGGGCCATCGCCTCGTCCTTCATGAAGGCGCCGGAACCGACCTTCACATCCAGGATCAGCGTGCCGGTGCCTTCGGCGATCTTCTTGCTCATGATCGAGGAGGCGATCAGCGGCAGCGAGTCCACGGTGGCGGTCACATCCCGCAGCGCGTACAGCTTCTTATCCGCCGGGGCCAGCCCGGTGCCCGCGGCGCAGATCACCGCGCCGGCACCCGAAAGCTGGGCGAACATCTCCTCGTTGGTCAATGCCGCACGCCACCCCGGGATGGCTTCGAGCTTATCCAGGGTGCCTCCGGTGTGGCCTAGGCCGCGGCCGGAGAGCTGCGGGACGGCCACCCCGAAGCTGGCGACCAGCGGTGCCAGCGGCAGCGTGATCTTATCCCCCACCCCGCCGGTGGAGTGCTTGTCGGTGGTGGCCAGCCTCTTGCCGTTGGCATCGGTCAACCCGGAGAAGTCCATGCGTTCGCCCGAGTTGATCATCGCGTGGGTCCAGCGCGAAATTTCCGAACGGTTCATGCCGCGGAAGAAGATTGCCATATTCAGCGCGGACATCTGCTCTTCGGCGATGGCCCCGCGGGTGTACCCCTCGATGGTCCAGTCGATCATCTCGCCGCTGAGTTCCCCGCCATCGCGTTTGGTGCGGATGATATCGACGGCACTAAATTTTTCGGCAGCCATAATCGGGTTCCTTACTCGTCAATTTCTCGGAGGTGACTTCGCTACGCAAAAGCGCGCGGGTCACAAGGCAATATCGTTCGGGCCAAAGGCGTAGGGCAGCAGCTGTTCCATGGTGAGGATGCCGGTATCGGTTTTGATCAGCATGTCGGCACCCCGGTGCTCGAAGAGCAGTTGGCGGCAGCGCCCGCAGGGGGTGATCAGTTCGACCTTGCCCGCCTCCAGCTGGCCGAAACAGACAAAGTACGCCAGCTGGCCGCCGCCGGTGGCGAACATTTCGCCGACCATGGCGCACTCGGCGCACAGGGTCACCCCGTAGGCGGCGTTTTCGATATTGCACCCCGAGACGATTCGCCCATCGGTGGTTTGCGCCGCGGCGCCCACCCGGAACTTCGAGTAGGGTGCATAGGCCGTGGACAGCGCCGCCGCGGCCGCAGCTTCGAGCTGCGGCCACGGCGCGGTGTTGTTTTCCATGGGGATTGTCATTCCTTCACATACGGTTCGCCGACGGCCGCCGGGCCACGCGAGCGGCCCACCAGTCCGGCGACGGCGAAGATCGTGACCAGATACGGCATCATCGCCATGAACTGGCTTGGCACCGGTGTGCCGATAATCGTCAGGATCACCTGCAGGTTATCCGCGAAGCCGAAGAGCAGCGCGGCGGCGAAGGCTCCGATCGGGTTCCAGCGTCCGAAGATCACCGCGGCCAGCGCGATGAAGCCGCGGCCCCCGGATATTTCCTTGGTGAAGGAGTCGATCGCCACCAGGGTGAAGAAGGAGCCGCCGATGCCGGCGACGATGCCGCCGAGGGTGACGTTCCAGAAGCGGGTGGCGTTGACCTTGATGCCCAGGGTGTCCGCGGCCTTCGGGTGTTCGCCCACCGCACGCACGCGCAGCCCCCAACGGGTTTTGAACAGGCCGAACCAGACCAGGAAGACCGCCACGTACATCAGGTAGCCGATCAGCGACTGCTTGAACAGGATCGGGCCGATCACCGGGATGGCGCTCAACCCGGGGATCGCGATGATCGGCAGGTGGGCCGGCGAGTTGAACAGTTCCGGATCTTCCTGCATCACCGTGGTGAAGAGGAACCCGGTGATGCCCGAGACCAGCACGTTGAGCACCACGCCGACGATGATCTGGTTGACCAGGTACTTGATTGCGAAGACCGCGAGCACCAGGGAAACCAGCGCGCCGGCGATGCCTGCGGCGATCAGCCCGGCGAAGGCGTTTTTGGTCACCGAGGCGACGATCGCCGCGGTGAACGCGCCACCGAGCAGCTGGCCCTCGATGGCGATGTTGACCACGCCGGCACGTTCGCAGAGCACTCCGGAGAGCGAACCGAAGACCAGCGGCACCGCGAGCACCACCGCGCCGGCGAGCAGGCTGGCCAGCGAAATGCTGTTGATATTCGCCCCGGAGACCACCCAGATCAGGAAGCCCAGGACGAAGACCACCGCGGCGATCACCACCGCCCAGGTCGGCAGCACCTGCCCCTTGGCGCGCAGCCTCCAGGAATAGGCCGCCAGGGCCGCCAGCAGCACCCCGAAGACGATATTCGTGGCCATGCCCGGGAAGACCAGGTCCGGAATCGTGAACGCGTCGGTGGCGGTGCTCAGCGAGAAGTGCGCCGCCTGGCTGCTGCCTAGGAAGCCGAAGCTGATCAGCGTGATCAGTGCGATGACGCTGAGCACGATTGGGGTTTTCTTGCTCGGCAACAGCGTGATCGACGGTTGCAGGCCTTGAGTCGTCATGGTGGTCACTTGGCACCTGCCTTGGTGGTTTCGGCGACGCGCGCGCGTCGCTTGGGGTTCATGCCGAAGATCGATTTCACCAGCGGCGGAGCGGCGATGAACAGCACGATCAGCGACTGCACCACGAGCACGATGTCGATTGGGGTGCCGGTGGAGATCTGCATATTGACCGCACCGGCGCGGAAGGCACCGAACAGCAGTCCGGCGAAGAAGGTCCCCCACGGGGTGGAGCGGCCCAGCAGCGCCACGGTGATCGCGTCGAAGCCGAGCGAGCCGGCCACACCGGCGGTGAGCACCTTCTCGGTGCCGGCCACCTGGGCGACGCCGGCGGCACCGGCCAGCGCGCCGGCGAAGGCCATCGCCAGCATGGTGGTCCGTGCGACGTTCACCCCGGCGGTCCGTGCGGCCTGCGGGTTATGCCCTACCGCGCGGAATTCGAAGCCGAGGGTGGAGCGCTTGAGCATCCAGGCCACCAGCACCGTCAGCCCGATCGCCATGACGAACCCCAGGTGCAACCGGGAACCGGGCATCGCCGGGAAGGTCGCGTTGGCGTCGAGGATCGGGGAGATCGGGTTCGTCTCGCCGGGACGGCGGAAGGCGGTGGTGTTCATCAAGAAGTCCAGCAGGTACAGCGCCACGTAGTTGAACATGATCGTCAAGATCACCTCGTGCGCGCCGGTGCGGGCCTTGAGCAGGCCCACCAGCCCGCCCCACAGCGCGCCGCCGAGCAGCCCGAAGATGATCACCAGCAGCAGGTGCAGCACCAGCGGCAGGTGCCAGGCGAACCCGACATAGCCGGCCATCGTGGCCCCGATGATGATCTGCCCCTGGGCACCGATGTTGAACATGCCCGCGCGGAAGGCCAGGGCAACGCCCAGGCCCGCGCAGATCAGCGGGGTGGAGACCGTCAGGGTCTCCAGGAACGGGGAGAAGCCCCGTGCGGAGTTGTAGATGGAGCCGTTGAACAGCGCCACGTAGCTTTCGGTTCCCGCGCGCCACAGCTGGGAGAAGAAATCGCTGGGTCGGGCGAAGATGTAGCTGGAGGTCTCGATGACCTTCTTGTCGGTGACCGCTACCAGCAGGCCGCCGATGACCAGGGCGACGATCACGCCGAGCAGCGAGACGATGCCCGGGCCCTGGGTGATCTTGCGGAAGAGCTCGTTGTTCGCCCGCCCGCCATCGGGCTGCGCTGCCGGCTTCTCGGCGGTCGGCATCTCGCCGATGGGGTTCTCGCTCACTGCGCTTCTCCTTCCGCTGCGTTGGTTTCGCCCGGCGCTGCTTGGCCGGGCTGTTTGGTTTCCACCGGCACCGGGGTCGCCTCGACGGGTTCGGCATCCGCCTTCACGTGCCCGGCCTGGCTGGTCGCATCCTCCTGGGAGACTCCGGCCATCATCAGGCCGAGCACCTCGCGGGAGGTGTCCCCCGGCACGATGCCGTTGATCTTGCCCTTGTAGAGCACCGCGATCCGGTCCGCCAGCTCCATCACCTCGTCCAGCTCGGTGGATACGATCAGCACCGGGGTGCCCTTGTCGCGTTCGGCGACGATGCGCCGGTGCAGGAACTCGATGGAGCCCACATCCACGCCGCGGGTGGGCTGCGAGGCGATGAACAGCTTCAAATCGCGGCTCAGCTCGCGGGCCATCACCACCTTCTGCTGGTTGCCGCCCGAAAGGCTGGACGCCGGGTTCAGCGGGTTGTCGGTGCGCACGTCGAAGTCGGCGATCTGCTTGGTGGCGTTCTTCTTCATCGCCTCCAGGTTCATCGAAATCCCCTTGCCGAAGGGCTTTCGGTCGTACAGGTCCAGAATCAGGTTCTCTTCGATGGAGAACTGGGTGACCAGCCCGTGCACCGAGCGGTCCTCGGGGACAAATCCCACGCCAGAGCGCAGCACCGCCTTGACCGATTTGCCGACCAGTTCCTGCCCGTCGAGCTTGATCGATCCGGCATTCACCGGCTGGGTGCCGAGGATCGCCTCGGTCAGTTCGGTTTGCCCGTTGCCTTGCACCCCGGCCACGGCGAGGATCTCGCCCTTATGGATGTCGAAGGAGACCCGGTCCAAGGTGGTGGTGCCGGCCGGGTTGATGACGCTCAGCTCGCGCACCGCGAGACTGGCCTCCCCCGGGGTGCCCGCTTCCTTGTTCAGATTCAGCTGCACGGCGCGTCCGACCATCAGGTTGGCCAGCTCGGTGGTGGAGGTTTCGGGGGCGACCGAATCGACGACCAGGCCGCGGCGGACCACGGTGATCACATCGGAGACCGCGCGCACCTCGCGCAGCTTATGCGAGATGAACACGATCGAGGTGCCGTTGGCCTTGAGCTGGCGCATGATATCCAGCAGCTCGTCGGTTTCCTGCGGGGTCAGCACCGCGGTTGGCTCGTCGAGGATGAGCACCTTCGCCTCGCGGACCAGCGCCTTGATGATTTCCACGCGCTGCTGCACGCCGACGGGCAAGTCCTCGACGACCGCGTCCGGGTCGACGTTGAACCCATAGCGATCGGAGATTTCGCGGACCTTCTTGCGTGTGACCTGCAGGTCCAGCACGCCGCCGGCCTTGGTGGCTTCGGCGCCCAGGGCGATGTTCTCGGCGACGGTGAACACCGGGATCAGCATGAAGTGCTGGTGCACCATGCCGATGCCGGCGGCCATGGCATCGCCGGGGCCGGAGAATGCCACCGGCTTGTCGTCGAGCAGGATGTGCCCCTCGGTCGGTTGGTACAGACCGTAGAGCACGTTCATTAGCGTGGACTTTCCCGCGCCGTTCTCACCGAGCAAGCAGTGGATCTGGGCATCATCGACGACGAGGTCGATGTCTTTGTTGGCGTAGAAAGAACCGAAGGCTTTCGAGATTCCTCGTAGTTCGAGTTTCACGATTCCACCATCTTTGTTATTCGGTTGCTGGCAGGTGGGCAGGCATAGAGCGCGTCACCTGCACACCGCTCGGGCGGTGAGCGGTGACGCGCTCGGATGACTTATTCTGTGGTGCGCCAAACCCTACTTAGGGCTGGCAGCCGATTCAACCTTCAGCTCACCGGAGATGATCGAGGCCTTCAGGGCCTCGAGCTCTGCCTTGGTTTCGTCGGAAACCTTGGAGTCGAAGTCGTGGAATGGAGCCAGGGCAACGCCCTCGTTCTCCAGCGTTCCGACATATGGGGTCGAATCGAAGTTGTCTGCGGCATCGGCGACGATGACCTCTTCGACGGCCTTGTCCATGGTCTTGACCACCGAGGTGAGCATGACGTCCTTGTAGTCCGGCGCGGTCACGTAGCCGTCGGAGTCAACCCAAACCAGCTTGACGTCCTTGCCGGCCTTGTTGGCGTCCTGCACCGCAGCGCCGGCGCCCTTGCCTACCGGGCCTGCCACAGGCATGACCACGTCTGCACCGTTGTCGATGAAGTTCTTGGTCACCTGCTTGCCCTTGTCCTGCTTTTCGAAGTCGCCGGTGAACGTGCCGTCTTGCTTCTTCTTGTCCCAGCCCAGCAGCTTGACGTCCTCGCCCTTGCCTTCGTTGAACTTGTCAACGCCGTCGGCGAAGCCGTCCATGAAGATGGTGACGGTAGGGATCTTGACGCCGCCGAAGGTGGCAACGGTGCCGGTCTCCGAGGCGGCAGCTGCCGCATAGCCGGCCAGGTAGGCTGCCTGGGCCGTGTCATAGATGATCGGCTTGACGTTTTCGATCTGCTCCTCGTACTGGAAGTCGACGATCGCGAAGTGCTTCTCCGGGTTAGCGGCAGCGGCTTCGGCGGTTGCGTCGCCGAGCAGGAATCCGACGGTGACCGTCAGATTGCAGCCGGCGTTCATCATGCCGGTGAGGTTGGTGGCGAAGTCGGCGTTCGACTTCGACTCTGCCTCGCGCGGGGTGAAGCCAATATCGTCGGCGGCGGCCAGCAGGCCGCGGTGCGAGGATTCGTTGAAGGACTGGTCGTCGAATCCGCCCGAGTCGGAAACGATGCAGCCAATGTAGTCAGAGTTGCCGGCAGCTCCGCCGGTTTCCTCTGGAGCGGCGCCACAGGCGCTCAATGCCAAAGCAGAAATGCCGAGCATGGCCGCGGCCATACCGGTCTTGCGCGATACGAAGCGCATCTAAACCTCCATGAGTGAAGTGCGAGATTACCGGGAGGCGAGGAACCTGTAACCCCACGAAGATGGCCTTCGCGAGCGGCACAAAAGTACTAGCTTTCCCATCGTTTCCATAGCCTATCGGAGATACGACAGAGGTAAAGACGTGGAAGATTGCAAACCGGTAACTTCCCGAACACGTAACGGCAAGCGCTTAACGTCAAACTCCAAGTCAGATGACGATTTGTTAATGCTTCAAAGAAGTGTTAAAAACTTTTGGGTTTCCCCTAGTTGGCCAGCGCTTCGTCGATGGCCTGCACCGCCGCGGCGGTCATTAAACGCACGCCCGTGCCGATGCATCGTTCATCTGGGTTATAGTCCCCGCGGTGCAGGTCGTAGGTCTTGCCTCCCGGAGTGCGGGTGCCAAGTCGCAACATTGCCCCCGGCACCTTCTGCGTCATCCAGGCAAAATCTTCTCCGCCCATGGACTGCGGGGTCAATTCGATCGCGGCCGCACCAAATTCTCGGCGACCGGCATCTTCGATCAACGCGGTTTCGCTCGGAGCGTTGATTACCGGCGGCACCCCGCGGGTGTGCTGCATCTTGATCTCCACCCCATAGGGGGCTGCCACCTGGCGGACCGTAGCATCGAGCAGCTCACCGGCCGCATACCAGACCTCGCCATCGAGGCAACGCATGGTTCCGGCCAGGTATCCGGTAGCGGGTATCGCATTCGGGGCGCTGCCGGCATGAATCTGCCCCCACACCACCGAGACGGCCGAGCGCACATCGACCTTGCGCCCGAGCACCGCCGGGACCTGGGTGGCGATCTGGCTCATTGCGAAGACGATGTCTTCGGTCAAATGCGGACGCGAGGTATGCCCGCCGCGGCCGTTGACCTCGATCCGAATGGTATCGCTGGCCGAGGTGATCGCGCCGATGCGGGTACCGATCTTGCCCACGTCGATCCGCGGATCGCAGTGCAGGGCCAGCACGCGTGGCACCTCATCCAGGATCCCCTGCTCGATCACCGACAGCGCGCCGCCGGGCAGTTTCTCCTCGGCAGGCTGGAAGATCACCCGAATTTTCCCGTGCAACGCCCCGGCCTCGTCCATCCGCTGCAATGCCAGCGCGACGCCGAGCATCACGGTGGTATGGATGTCGTGGCCGCAGGCGTGGGCCACCCCGTCGGTCAGCGAGGCGAAATCCAGTCCGGTTTCTTCCACCACCGGCAGCGCGTCGATATCCGCGCGCAGCCCGAGCCGGATCGGCCCCGGCCCCACGTCGACGAATGCACCGGTCTGCTCCATGGCCACCGGTTCGAGCCCGGCGGCACGCAATGCCGCGAGAATTCGCGCGGTGCTCTGGTGCTCCGCGAAGGACAGTTCTGGGTTGCGGTGCAGCTCGCGGCGGAAGTCGATCAGCGCAGGCAGCAGCGGCTCGGTCCACGGTTGGACGGAAGCTAACTTGCCATTTTCATTCACGGTGGTCACCCCTGTGAGAATACGCCGTCGAGGAATCGGCGACCAGCTGGGCCGTAACCTTGAGCCTAATTACGCAATACAATCCCAGCCCAGGCCCCGGTTCATCGCGAACCGGGGCCAGGGGCACGGGACATTCGCTACTTGCCGCGGATCAGTTCGGCGCAGCGCTCACCGATCATCATCACCGTGAGATTCGGATTCACCGTCACCAACTCCGGCATCACCGACGCATCCGCCACCCGCAACCCGGACACCCCCTTAACCCGCAGCTC